>NZ_JAYESI010000044.1:0-59249 GCF_041903675.1 Corallococcus sp. RDP092CA
TCTTCAATCGCTTGAAGCAGAACCGGCGGGTGGCGACGCGCTACGAGAAGCGCGCCGCCAACTACCTCGCGATGGTCCAAATCGCCTCCATCCGCCTCTGGCTCTGATTTGCGGACACGCCCTAGCCTCGGGCCTCGGGCTCGCGGCAGACGGCCGCCGCTTCATCGTCGGTCCGCGCGGGCTGCACGGAGGCATGCGGCTCGGAGGCCGGCGCGGCCTGGAGCGCGCCACCGCAGGAGCCGTATTCGCCGCAGGTGATGACCGAGCTGCCGTCGGTGCAAAGCAGGGAACAGGGCCGGGTGGGCCTGCACTGGATGGCACAGTCCGGAGGCAGCGCGCTGGCGGTCAGCGGCGCGAGGAGGAGGACGGGGGCCAACAGGAGGGAACGGGAGAGCAGCTTCATGAGTCACCTCGGGGAGCGAGTGGCACCACTGCGGCTGAAGGCTGTCATTGCATGGGGGACAGCCAGCGCGGATGTTCGCCGGAATCAATGACAACTCAAACACGGGGTCGGCGGAAGTGCGCGTTGGCGGACGTTTGTCTTCGGCCTGCGCGTCTGGAACAACCCGCGGCGTCGCCCTCTCACGGAGCGGAGATCCAATCTATCGCCTGAATGCCTGATCAGTATCCTGGGTCGGCGTGAGCTACGCCGAGCTGGTGTGCCGGTCCCACTTCTCCTTCCTGCGCGGCGCCTCCCATCCGGAGGAGCTGGTTGCCACCGCGGCCCGGCTGGGGCTGTCCGCGCTGGCGCTGACGGATCGGGACGGGCTCTACGGCGTGGTGAAGGCGCACCTGGCGGCGAAGGCGCACGGCGTGAAGCTGCTGCTGGGCGCGGAGCTGACGCTGGAGGACGGCCCGCCGGTGGTGGTGTACGCGAGGGACGCGGCCGGGTACTCGAACCTGTGCCGGCTGGTGTCGCGCAGCCGGATGACGCACCCCAAGGGCGAGGCGGGCCTGCCCTTGCGCAAGGTGGCGGAGCACGCGGCGGGGCTGCTCGCGCTGCTGCCGGCCCCCGCGGCGCTGGAGGCGGTGGCGCCGCTGGCCGAGGCGTTTCCCGGAGGCTTCCACGTGGGCCTGAGCCGCTCGCTGTCGGCGGGGGACGCGGCCCGGGAGGCGCGAGCGGACGCCCTGGCCCGCGCGCTGGGCGTGCCCCTGGTGGTGCACAACGACGTGCACATGCACCACCGCGACCGGCAGCCCCTTCAGGACGTGCTCACGGCCATCCTCCATGGGGTGACGGTGGAGCAGTCCGGCACGCGGCTGTTCCCGAACGCGGAGCGGACGCTGAAGTCCCCCGGGGACATGGCGCGCCTGTTCGCGGACCGGCCGGAGGCGTTGGCGCGCACGGTGGAGCTGGCGTCGCGCTGCGAGGCGTCCCTGGACGCGCTGCGCCACCGCTTCCCGGAGGAGGACCTGCCCGCAGGCCGCACGGCGGACGGGCACCTGCGGGGGATCACGGAGGCAGGCCTGCGCACGCGCTATCCGGGGGGCGTGCCACCGGAGGTGGCGAAGCAGATCGACCACGAGCTGCGGCTCATCGAGGCGCTGGGCTTCGCGGGGTACTTCCTGTCGCTGTGGGACATCGTGATGTTCGCGAGGGGGCGGGGCATCCTGTGTCAGGGGCGGGGCAGCGCTGCGAACTCGGCGGTCTGCTACGCGCTGGGCATCACGGCCATTGATCCGGTGCGGATGGGGCTCTTGTTCGAGCGCTTCCTCAGCATGGAGCGCAAGGAGCCGCCGGACATCGACGTGGACTTCGAGCATGAGCGGCGCGAGGAGGTGCTCCAGTACGTCTACGAGAAGCACGGCCGCCGCCACGCGGGCATGGTGTGCGAGGTGATCTGCTATCGGGGGCGGCTCGCGCTGCGCGAGGCGGGCAAGGCGCTGGGGCTGTCGTTGGATCAGGTGGACCGGCTGTCGCGGGTCGCGTCGTCGCATGGCTTCCAGGTGACGCCGGAGGTGCTCCAGGAGGCGGGGCTGTCCCCGACGGACGGGCGGGTGCTGCGGACGCTGTCGGTGGCGAAGGAGCTGGAGGGCGTGCCCCGGCACCTGTCCATCCACGTGGGCGGCTTCGTGATGACGCGCGAGCCGCTGGTAGACCTGGTGCCGGTGGAGAACGCGGCGATGCCGGGGCGCACGGTCATCCAGTGGGAGAAGGACGACCTCAACGCGGTGGGCCTCTTGAAGGTGGATCTGCTGGGGCTGGGCATGTTGACGGCGCTGTCGCGCTGCTTCGCCCTGATCCGCGAGCACTGCGGCCGCGAGCTGTCCTTGGCCACGGTGCCGCCGGAGGACCCGAAGGTCTACGACATGCTGTGCGAGGCGGACGCGGTGGGCGTGTTCCAGATCGAGAGCCGCGCGCAGATGAACATGCTGCCCCGGCTGAGGCCCCGGGAGTTCTACGACCTGGTGGTGCAGATCGCCCTCATCCGGCCGGGGCCGATCGTGGGCGGGATGGTGCACCCGTACCTGCGGAGGCGGCACGGCCAGGAGCCGGTGACGTACGCGAGCGAGGCGGTGCGCGGCATCCTCCAGAAGACGCTGGGCGTGCCGCTCTTCCAGGAGCAGGCGATGCGGCTCGCGATGGTGGCGGCGGGCTTCAGCGCGGGGGAGGCGGACGGCCTGCGACGGGCGCTGAGCCACAAGCAGGCGGAGGCGCGCATCCTCCCGTACCGGGGCCGCTTCGTGGAGGGCTGCGAGGCGCGCGGCTATCCGCGACAGCAGGCGGAGGCGTGGTTCGAGCACTTCCGCGGGTTCGCGCACTACGGGTTCCCGGAGAGCCACTCCGCGAGCTTCGCGTTGATTGCCTATGTGTCCAGCTGGCTGAAGTGCCACTACCCGGCGGCCTTCACCGCGGCGCTGCTCAACTCCCAGCCCATGGGGTTCTACGCGCCGCACACGCTGGTGGCGGACGCGCAGCGGCACAGTGTGGAGGTACGGCCGGTGGACGTGCGCCGCTCGAACTGGGATTGCACGCTGGAGGACGGGGCGGTGCGGCTGGGGTTGAGGATGGTGCGGGGGCTGGGCGAGTCCTCGGGGCGGGCGGTGGAGGACGCCCGGCGCGGGGACTACACGAGCGTGGGAGACTTGGCGCGGCGGGCGCGCATCCCCCGGCATGAGCTGACGCGGCTGGCGCTGTCGGGGGCGCTGGCGTCGCTGTGCGGGGCGCGGCGGCAGGCGCTGTGGGAGCTCCAGGCGCTGGGGCCGCTGGACGTAGACGACCTGTTCTTCGGGATGCCCATGGACGGCACGGCGGTGGAGCTGCCGCCCATGGGCGAGCAGGAGCGCGTGGTGGCGGACTACGACACGGTGGGGTTGTCGCTGGAGAAGCACCCCCTGGAGCTCCTGCGGCCCACGTTGAAGCGGATGGGGGCGGTGACGGCGGAGGGGTTGAAGCGGGTCTCGGCGGGGCGGCGGGTGAAGGTGGGGGGGATGATGATCTGCCGGCAGATGCCGCCGACGGCGAAGGGGATCTGCTTCATCTCGCTGGAGGACGAGACGGGGATCGCCAACCTGGTGGTGCCCCCGGACGTGTACGCGCGGTGCCGACGGGAGATCCACGGCGCGTTGTTCCTGGTGGGGGAGGGGCTGCTGGAGCGCTCGGGGACGGTGACGAACGTGAAGACGCGCGGCCTGGTGCCCGTGCGGCAGTGAAGCGCGGGGGGCCCCGCGCTACATCTGCACGTCTGTTCCCGTGATCCGTGAGGAATGGAGCGGGAGGGCCCACGGGGGCATGGAACAACCCGTATTGCTAGCGATATAGGTTGCTTCCGTCTGGAGTGTAGTAGCGTGGATCAGAACGGGAGGGTTCTCCAAGTGCGCAACAGTCTTCGGTGGTTGGGGTCGCTGCTCGATCGCGTGGGCCTGTCGGAAGTGGTGGAGGAGGCAAGCGATTGGGTGCGGTACTACGCGCAGGGCAGGCCGCCCGCGAGCGAGCCCGCGCCGACCCGTGTCTCCCGCCCGGTGCACTCCGAGCCTCCGCGCGCGTCCGTGCGCGAGGTGATCGAGTCCCTGCGCAACGCGATGCCGGAGCGTCAGGTGGACGCGACGGTGGTGGAAGTGCCCTTCGAGGGCCGCATGGAGCTGGCGCCGGCGGCCCGCCGCAAGACGGCGCCGAAGGCGAAGAAGGCCGCGGCCAAGAAGGGCGCGGCGAAGAAGGCCTCGGCCGCGAAGAAGGCGCCGGCCGCGCGCAAGAAGAGCGCGGCGAAGAAGGCGCCGGCCGCGAAGAAGTCGGCCGCGTCCGGGACCCTGGGCGAGGACGCGGTGTCGGTGCTGGAGGCCGCGCTGCGGAGCCACGCGCGCCAGAAGGACCTGGTCTCCGCCGGCAAGGAGAAGGACCAGCTCCTGCGGTCGCTGATCCCGCTGTACCTGGCGAAGGCGCTGGACGTGGAGGTGACGTCCGGAACGACGTCGCGCTTCTGGAGCGGGCTGGGCGTGACCTACGCCGCGCCGAACGCGGCCAAGGCCCTGCGCCTGCATGCCGGCTACGCCCAGGACACCAAGAAGGGCAAGGCCATCACCGCCAAGGGCATCCGCTACGTGGAAGATGCCCTCTCGCAGGCCGCCAAGGCCTGAGCGTCAGGCGTTCGAGGAGGGCAATGCCTCGCATGCCCTCCTGAACCCTCATCAATCCCTCGCGGACCGTGAGCCGGGAACGGGCAGGTTGTCCGTCCGCCGGTACGTGGCGACCACGGAGTACTTCGTGTCCGCCGTGTGGTTCCGGCTCGCCGCGTGGAACAGCCGCGCGTGGAAGAGCAGCACGTCCCCGGGGGACAGCCGCACGTACCGGGCGCTCGCGATGAGCGCCGCGTTCTCCGGCAGGTCCGGCCGGAGGAACAGCTTCGCGTCGTAGCGCTCCGGCGTGAACTGCATCCGGTGCGTGCCGGGCAGCACCTTCAGGCCGCCGTTCTCTGGCGCCTCCGTGCCCAGCGCCAACCACGTGGAGAGCAGCTCTGGCCGCTCGAAGGCCCAGTAGCGCACGTCCTGGTGCCACCCCGTGTCCGATGAGAAGCGCGGCTGCTTCGTCATCACGCAGTTGTGGTGCGCCCGCGCCTGCACCACCGGCCCGTCCAGCAGCTGCCCCAGCGCCTCCAGCACCCGCGCGTCGTCGAACCACGCCGCGAACAGGGGCGAGCGCCCATGGGCCCGCAGCAGGCGCCGCACCGTCCGCCCACCTTCCGCGTCGAGGTTGGCTGGCGAGCCCGGATAGGCCACGTCGGCCTCGTACTCCACCGGCCCGTCACCGGAGGCCAGCTGCTCCAGGATGACGGCCCGTAGCCGCTCGCACGTCCCGCCGTCCACGAAGGACGGCAGGACGAGATACCCATCGGCGGCGAAGCGCTGGCACTGCATGGGACTCAGGACGGACATGGCGCCCGCTTCTTAACGGGCGCGCCGTCCACATGCACCTGTCGCGAGGCTCAGCCCAGGAGCCGCGAATCATCCAGGTCGATTTCATCCTGGATGAGGTCCACGCCGTTCTGCCGGAACCGCCGCGCCGCCGCCCGGGTGCGCGGCCCGTGTCCGTGCTCCAGGCACCACTGCGCGTGCTCGCTGAGCAGCGCCAGCTCCAGCGTGCGCCCCAGCGTCATCGAGAAGCGCCGCGCCCCGGCCTCCATCGTGGTGGGGTTCGCCATCGCGCTGGACACCCAGGCCCGCGCGTGCTCCAGCGCGTCGTGCGCCGTCTTCACGCACGGCCGCAGGCCCGCGTCCGTCACCTTCGACAGCCGGCCCTCCACCTCGTGGAAGAACGCCTCCAGCGTGCCTTCCTTCGCCAGCGCGCGCAGCGCGTCCAACGACAGCACGTTCGTCGTGCCCTCCCAGATGGACAACACCTGCGCGTCCGCCTGGATGCGAGGCAGGCCCGTGTCCTCCACGTAGCCCGCGCCGCCGAAGGACTCGGACACCTCTGACGTGATGTGCACCACCTGCCGGCCCGTCGTCAGCTTCGCCAGCGGCGTCACCAGCCGCTGCAACAGCAGCTCCTGCTCCGTCGCCGTGCGCGTCTCCAGCTTGCCCAGCAGCTCCACCGCGCGGAACGCCAGCAGGAAGCCCGCCTGGAACTCCGCCTCCAGCCCCGCCAGCGTGTCCAGGTGCAGCGGCTTCTCCGACAGCGGCGCGCCGAACTGCACCCGGCGCTTCGCGTAGTCGTGCGCCAGCGCCAGCGCGCGGCGCATGCTCCACGTCGCGCCCATCGCGTTCCAGGTGCGCGTCACGTTCAGCATCATCGCCATGTTGCGGATGCCGTCCGTCAGGCCCGCCACCGGCACCGCCAGCGTCCCGTCCAGCGTCAGCTCCGCCGTGGGCACCTTGCGCGTCCCGAGCTTGTCCTTCAGCCGGTTGATCTGGATGCCGTTGAGCCTGCCCTGCGCGTCCCGCGTCTCCACGAAGAAGAGCGCCAGCCCCTTGCCGCCGGGGCCGTTGCCCGTGGGCCGCGCCAGCGTCAGCGCCATCTGCGCCGTCGTCGCGGACGTGAACCACTTCGTGCCGTACAGCCGCCAGCCCTCGGGGGACTGCCGCGCCTCCGTCAGCGTCAGCCCCACGTCCGAGCCGCCCGTGCGCTCCGTCATCCACTGGCCCGACGTCCAGAACGTCGCCGGATCCCGCGACGTCAGGTGGGGCAGGGCGTGGTCGATGAGGGCCTGGTTTCCCAGCGACAGGAGCGATCGCGCCGCCCCGTCCGTCATCGCCAGCGGACACGAGTAGACGTCCAGCGACGGCTGCACCAGGTAGTTCAGCGCGAACTGGTGCACGCGGCTGAGCGCGCCGCTCTTCTGCTCGTAGGCCACCGCGACCAGGCCCTTCCTCGCCGTCAGCGCCTCCGCCTCCTTCCAGAGGGGCGTCACCTCGATGTGGTCGATGCGCTGGCCCCACGGGCTCCACTGCGTGAGCACGGGCTCGTTCAGCCGGTCGCGCTGCTGGAAGTCGTAGAAGTACCTGCCCCCCAGCTCACCCAGCTCGCGGAAATCATCCTGGAGCGAGCGGAACAGGTCCTCCGGCAGGGTGCGGGCGAGGTAGCCCTGCAGGAACGCGTCGTCGTCGTACTGGTTGCCAAGAACGGGGGGCGCCTGGAAGAAGCTCATGGACCGAAGTTAACACCGCCGACACGACGGTGGGATACAGTGGCCGCCTCCTCCCGCCGGAGCCCTGATGACCGACTTCTCCCGCAGGCCCCCTCCTGGCCCAGGTCCGTCTTCCCTCGACGCCGAGCAGGACCCGAATCGCAGCATCACCCCCCTGGAGACGCCCGCCGCGCCGGCGCCTTCCGTCCTGTCCGCGCCGCCCCGTCCCCGCGTGCCACCTCCGGCCGGCGTGCCCCTGGGAGGCCCGCAGCCCCCGGAGCCCACCCGCTCCAGGCAGGCGCAGCCCGCGCCGCTGCCCTCCGTCATCTTCGACCCGATGCCGCGCCCCCGCGTGCCGCCCGCGCAGGCCGCGGGCGTGGCCCCGCCGGGCGCGCCGCCGCCCTTCAACGAGGAGATGCTGGACGTGCAGACGGAGCGGCGCACCGCGCCCTCCGGTTCTCCTCCGCCGGCCCCGGAGGGCGACCGGCGGGGCGGAGCATCCTTCTCCTCCTCACAGGAGCCCGAGCGTCGCGGGGCCCCCGGCGTGGAGCGTCGCGGTTCGGACGTGGAGCGCCGGGGTCCGGCCCCGAGCCCGGGTGGCGCGGAGCGGCGTGGCGCCGGCGCGGCACCGCAGGGCTACGTGGGCCCGGAGCGGCGCGGCTTCCGGCGCGGTGAGGCGTCGGACGCGCCGGTGACGAACCGCTTCTGGCCCGCGCAGCCGAAGTCGCTCCACGAGGCCGGCCTCAACACCACGTTCGTGGAGGAGCTGGTCCTCAAGGCCATCTTCTTCGCGGGCGAGATGCGCGGCATGGACGTGGCCACGCGCCTGCAACTGCCCACCGCGCTGGTGGACGAGGTCATCGAGGGCCTGCGCCGGCAGAAGTACATCGACATCCGTGGCGGCGGCGCGTCCGGCGTGGGCCGCTCCACGATGATCTACCAGCTCACGACCTTCGTGACGGACGTGCTGCGGCAGATCCTGGACCGCAACCGCTACAACGGCCCGGCCCCCGTGCCGTTCAACGAGTGGGTCGCGGCCGTGAAGCAGCAGACCGTGCGCGGCAACCGCATCACGCGCCAGCGCATGCAGGACAAGTTCGGCGACCTGATCATCCGCGACTACATCTTCGACGGCATCGGCCCGGCGATGAACTCCGGCCGCGCCATCTTCTTCTACGGCCCCCCGGGCAACGGCAAGACGGCCATCTGCCAGGGCATGGTCAACTGCTACGACGGGGACATCTTCGTCCCGCACGCGGTGCTCATCGACGACTTCGTGGTGAAGATGTTCGACGCGAACATCCACCGCGCGGTGGAGGACGAGCCCGGCTCGCCTTCATACGACCGCCGCTGGGTGCGCTGCCGCCGGCCGCTGGTGGTGGTGGGTGGTGAGCTCACGCTGGAGATGCTCGACCTCGTCTACACCCCGGAGGTGAAGTACTACGAGGCGCCGTTCCAGATGAAGGCGTCCAACGGGATGCTCCTCATCGACGACTTCGGCCGCCAGAAGGTGTCCCCCAAGGACCTGCTCAACCGGTGGATCGTCCCGCTGGAGAGCGACGTGGACATCCTCACGCTGCACACCGGCAAGAAGATCCAGGTGCCCTTCGACGTGTTCGCCGCCTTCTCCACCAACCTGGACCCCAGCGCCCTCGTGGACGACGCCTTCCTGCGCCGCGTCCGCTACAAGCTGGAGGTGCAGCGCCCGGACGAGGAGCAGTTCCACGAGATCTTCCAGGTGATGTGCAAGAAGCGCGGCGTGCCCTACGACGCGCGCGCCGTGGACTACCTCATCGACGAGCACTACCGCCCGCTGAACCGGCCCTTCGCCGCGTGCCAGCCTCGCGACCTGTTGGATCAGGTCATCGACATGGCGCACTACCAGGGCATGTCGCCGCGCCTGGACCCCGCGCTGCTGGACGCCGCCGTGCGCAGCTACTTCGTGCGCTTCGACAAGCCCCAGACGTCCTCGCCCACCGCCGCGTCCGCCGGCTGAAGCGGCTGGGGGCCGTCCCCCGCGAACGGCCCCCACGGCGACGGCTGGAGCCACTCGCGCACCGTCTCCACGGGCACGTTGGCCAGCACGTCCACGATGGACAGCCCCGTCACGAAGCGCCCCTCGCGCCCCTGCGCGTAGTCCGGGTGGCGGAAGCGCTGCCACAGCAGGCGCACGCCCGCCGCGCGGAAGCGCTCCGGCTTCAGGTACACCGTGGAGCCCGTCCCCGAGTAGTACGTGTGCGAGCCCGTCTGGAGGCAGTACTCCACCAGCCGCTGCGTCTTGTCCTCGCCCCGGCGCTCCAGCGTGGAGGAGCACACCCGGTTCGGCGAGAGCCCCAGCGGCGCGTGGAACAGCGCCATGCTGGACAGGAGCACGCGCAGGAGCGACCCCGGCCCGGACTCGCGCGCGGCGGCGGCGTAGAAGGGCTCCAGGAGCGGCAGCACCTGCGCGCGGAAGTAGGGCCGCCCTCCGTACAGCGTCACCAGCGTCTGGAGGTGCTTGCGCGCCCAGGGCTGGCTCGCGTCCACCGCCAGGTCGCGGATGCGCGTGTCGCGGTGCGGATCCTCCAGCGGGATGGACAGCCACTGGAAGCCGGGCTCGGACGGGGGTGGCATGGGCACGCCAGGGGGCAGGGCGACGCGCGTGCGGCGCTGCCAGCCGCGCCGCAGCCACTGCACGTCGTCCAGCACCACCAGCGTGCCGGCGCGGGCGACCTGCTCGTAGAAGTCCACCCACGGCAGGTAGTGGGGCTGCTCGGCGACGAGGACTCCAGGGTGTCCGGACACGCCCCGGATGATAGGGCTTTTCAGCCGCCGCGCACCGGGTGGCGGAACACCGGAGGGAACACGCGCGGGGCCTTCTTCTTGCGCACGCAGGTGGTGTCCGCGCTCATGTAGCAGGCGGAGAACGCGCGCCGCCGCTGTCCGGGCCGGCCGCGTCCGGAGCGGTGCCAGACGTGGTTGTGCACGAGCAGCGCCTCCCCGGCTCGCACCGGCAGGGGCACCACATGGCCCTCCGCGTCCGCCGCCTCCACGCGGTCCTGCGGGATCACGCCGCCCAGCGGCGTCACCAGCCCCGCGCGGTGGCTGCCGGGGATGACCTCCAGACAGCCGCCGCCTTCGGGGGCGTCATCCAGCGCGGTCCAGATCTGGAGGTCCGGCTCGCGCGTGAGGCCCCACAGCTTTCCGCCGTCCTGGTGGAAGGGCAGGTTGCTGCCGCCCGCGGGGCCCTTGTGGAAGAGGATGGCGCGGTACAGGACGATGTCGCCGGGGATGCGCGCGCGGGCGATGCGCTCGAACAGCGGGTTCTCCAGCCACGCGAGGAAGCGCGGATCCCGCTCCAGCTTCTCCAGCTTGCGGTACTCCAGGGACGGGCCCTGCCAGCCCAGGCCCAGGGGCGCGTCCTCGTAGCGGCCGGTGGTGGCGTCCGGCTGGAAGAACATCCCCGGGTGCACCACGCGGCCGAGCATCAGGTCGTCCGCCCGCTCGCGCAGGGCCTCCACGCCCGCGTCGTCCAGGACGCGGCCCAGGCGCGCGAAGCCGTGCGCCTCGTAGTGGGCGAGCGCGGCCGCCACGTCCAACCCTTCCGCCTCCGTGCTGAGCATCGCCGCCACCATTGCCCCAAGGCCCGGGCGCGTCCAGTCCGGCTGTGAGGGGCGGGGGAGGGAGCCCTCGGGCCTTGCACGCGCGCCTGCCCGGCCGCATGGTGGGCGGGGATGCCCTACCGTCGCGCCACGCACCTCGTCTCCGCCCCGGATGGCACCCGGGTGGCGGTCCACACCCATAGCTCGGGCATGCCGGAGGAGGGACGCGACGCCGCGCTCTCGGACCGCTCCACCGTGCTGCTGACCAACGGCATCGGCACGTCGGAGAACTTCTGGCGCCACATCGTCGCCGACCTGGAGCAGGACCACCGCGTGGTGCACTGGGACTACCGCGGCCACGGTATGAGCGAGGAGTCACGCGACGGGGACTACCGCGTGAAGGTGCACGTGGACGACCTGGAGCGCGTCACCGAGGCCGCCATGGCGCGCGGCGACGGCCGGCCGCCGCACCACATCGCCTTCTCCATGGGCGTGCGCATCCTGGTGGAGCTGTACCGCCGGCGCCCGGAGCTGGTGCCGTCCATGACGCTCATCGCGGGGACGCCGGGCGTGCCGGGCTCGGCGGATCCGCGCTGGGGGTACCGCGTCGCGCTGTCCGCCGCGAAGGGCGTCCTCGCCGCCAGCACGCCGTGGGTGCCGGTGGCGGCGCCCGTGGTGAAGGCCTTCCTCGCCACCCCGCTGGCGGATCCGCTGGCGCGGGCCGTGGGCGCGCTGCGGCCCCGGGCTCCGCGCGAGGACATCGCCGAGTTCCTGGACGCGCTCCACCACATGAGCGCGCAGGCCTACTGGCGCACCCTGCGGGGCCTCACGGAGGGCCACGCCTGGGACGTCCTCCCCTCCATCCGCGTGCCCGTGCTGATCATCGCCGCGAGCAATGACGTCCTCGTGCCCCTGTCGGAGGTGCAGCGGCTGCACCGCGCGCTGCCCCAGGCCGACTGGCTCCAGGTGGATGACGCCGGCCACGCGGGCCTCCTGGAGGCTGGGGCGGAGATTGCCCAGGCTGTGCGGGGCTTCCTGGATGCGCATGGTTTGGAGCCTTCCGTCGTCGCGTAACCCCCCGTCACTCCAAGACGGGGCCGCTCCGGGGGGCCTCCTGGGCTATCGAGTCCTGAGAAACCGGTGACCCACGAGGTTGCGAAGACGTCAGCCCGAAGTCACCGGGAGGGGTTTGCGTCAGCTTGTAATTTTGTGGTTTGGAGGAGGGTCAGTACTCAACACGGAGTCTCCATGTCCTGGTCTTCCCGGCATCTGCTGGTCCCCTTGTCAGCGGTGCTGTTGGTGTTGTCGGCGTGCGGTGGCGATGACGACAACAAGAACCCTGTCTGCGGCAACGGCATCATCGAGAGTGGCGAGGCGTGTGATGACGGCAACCGCGTCGACAACGACCGCTGCACCAACAGCTGTCAGGTGAATACGCCCACGGTCGATGCGGGCACGGACGCTGGGACGGAGACGGACGCGGGCACCGAGACGGACGCTGGGTCGGAGACAGACGCGGGCACCGATACGGATGCCGGCACGGTGGATGCGGGCACCGAGACGGACGCGGGCACCGAGACGGATGCGGGCACCGAGACGGATGCGGGCACGGTGGACGCGGGCACGGTGGACGCGGGCACGGAGACGGACGCGGGCACCGAGACGGACGCCGGCACGGTGGATGCGGGCACGGAGACGGACGCCGGCACCATCGACGCAGGCACGGATGCCGGGACGGAGACGGACGCGGGTACGGACGGCGGCGCCATCGACGGTGGCGCGGCTCCGGATGCGGGGACTGGCTCGGACGCGGGCACCACGGTGACGCTGAGCGCGCTGGAGCCGGCCGCGGTCTTCGCGCGCTCGGGCACCACGGGCGAGACGATTCCGGAGCCGCTGGCGGTGACGCTGAGCGCCAACGCCACGACGGACGTCGTGGTCCAGGTCGCCTCGTCCAGCCCCTCGGTGGTCGTGGCGAACGACGGCCAGGTGACGGTGCCGGCGGGCTCGCGCTCCGTGGCGGTCATCGTGACGGCGGACGACGCGGCGGGCTCCGCCAAGGCGACGCTGACGGCCACGCTGGGGGCGGATTCGCGCACGGCGATGGTGCGCGTGCTCGGTGCGACCGAGGCGGCCTCGCTGGCGTTCCTGTCGCCGGAGTCGGTGTCGCTGTCCTCCGGTCAGACGGCCAACCTCACCGTGACGCTCGACATCCCGGCCGCGACGGACACGGCCGTGGCGCTGTCCACGACGGGCAACGTGGGCTCCGTGCCGGCCACCGTGACGGTGCCTGCCAACGAGGTCTCCGCGAAGTTCGTCTTCACCGCCGGTGAGGCTGGCTCGACGGGCACCATCGTGGCCACGCTCAACGGCCAGTCCGTGTCCGCCCAGGCGAAGGTCACCGCCGCTCCGACGACTGACCACGTCGTGATCAGCGAGGTCGCCGCCGCGGGCCCTGCCTCCGGCTCGACGGGTGACAACGACGAGTTCGTCGAGCTCTACAACCCGACGAATGAAGAGGTGAACATTGGCGGCTGGAAGGTCCAATACAAGAAGAACTCTGGTGGCTCCTACACCGGTAGTTACACGCTTCCGGCGACCGCCCGCATCGCGGCCCACGGCTTCTTCCTGATTGCCCGGGACACCTACCAGAGCTCTGTGACGCCCGACGCGAAGTGGGGCACAGGCATCACCATGGGCGCCGGTGGTGGTCATGTGCGCATTGGCCCCAACAACCTCACGGACAAGCTCGCGGATCCCAACGTCGTGGACAAGCTGGGCTGGGGCACGGGCGACAACGGGGAGGGTGAGGCCATCAAGAGCACGCCCGCCAAGGCCGGCAGCTTCGAGCGCAAGGCCAACGCTGGCTCGTCCGCCGCGACCATGGAGAGCGGCGCGGACAAGACGGCCGGCAACAGCCAGGACACGGACGTGAACAGCGCGGACTTCATCCTCCGCACCACGCGCGACCCGCAGAACAAGGCGAGCAGCACGGAGACGCCGTGACGCACTGAGCAGTGACCGGCCCCCACCGTCCGTCCAGGAGCGGTGGGGGCTGGAAATACCCGCGCGCTTTCGCCATAAGCGGGGGCGTGCGAGTCGTCTCCTGGAACGTCAACGGTCTGCGCTCCATCCACCGCAAGGGCTTCCTCCCGTGGCTGTCCAAGGCCCGGGCGGACATCGTGGGGCTCCAGGAGGTGCGCGCCCGCGTGGAGCAGCTCCCCGCGGAGGTGCGCGCCCCCCGCCGTTGGAAGACCCACTTCGTGGCCGCGGAGCGCCCCGGCTACAGCGGCGTGGGCCTGTTCAGCCGCCACGAGCCCGACGACCTCACCACCACCCTGGACGCGCCGGAGATGGACGCGGAGGGCCGCCTCCAGTTCGCCCGCTTCGGCAAGCTGACCGTGGTGAACGGCTACTTCCCCAACGGCAACGGGAAGGACCGCGACCTCTCCCGCATCCCCTTCAAGCTGGACTTCTATCGCCGCCTCTTCGCGCGCCTGGAGAAGCCGCTGCGCGACAACCAGCGCGTGCTGGTGATGGGGGACTTCAACACCGCCCACCGCGACATCGACCTGGCGCGCCCGCGTGAGAACCGCGAGACGAGCGGCTTCCGCCCGGAGGAGCGCGAGGAGTTCGACCGGTGGATCCGCTCCGGCTGGGTGGACACCTTCCGCCACTTCAACGCCGGGGGCGGCCACTACTCGTGGTGGAGCCAGCGCGCCGGCGTGCGAGAGAAGAACATCGGCTGGCGCATCGACTACGTGCTCGCCACCCCCGCGGCGCTCGCCTTCGTGAAGAAGGCCTCCGTGCACGCGGACGTCCACGGGTCGGACCATTGCCCGGTGAGCGTGGACCTGGACCCCGAGGTCCTCACCTGAACCCCCGCATTCTCAAGGGACACCCCTCATGAACGCACTGCTCTCCATCTGGACCTGGGTCGAGGTGGGCCTCGTCGCCCTGGTGGGCTTCTTCGTCCAGCTCTTCCTGCTCCTCGTCACGTTCCCGTTCGACAAGCGCCGCTACGCGGTGGGCCGCTGCTTCCGGCTGGTGGGCGTCACCGCCGCGAAGCTCACGCCCTTCTGGCGCTTCGGGGTGCACGGCAACGTGCCGGAGCACGTCGCGCCCAACACGGTGGTGGTGAGCAACCACGAGTCCAACGCCGATCCGTTCCTCATCTCCCACCTGCCGTGGGAGATGAAGTGGCTGGGCAAGAAGAGCCTCTTCCGGGTGCCCGTGGTGGGCTGGATGATGGGCATCGCCGGGGACATCCCGGTAGAGCGCGGCGACCGCGACTCGGCCACCGGCGCCATGGCGCGCTGCAAGCAGTGGATGCAGAAGGGGATGCCGGTGATGATCTTCCCGGAGGGCACCCGCTCCAAGACGGAGGAGCTCCTGCCCTTCAAGGATGGCGCCTTCCGGCTCGCCATCGAGATGCAGGCGGACGTGCTGCCCCTGGCGGTGAGCGGCACGCGGCTGTCGCTGCCCAAGCACTCGTGGCGCTTCGCCACGTCGCGCGGGCTGGTGACGGTGGGCACCCCCATCTCCACGAAGGGGATGACGCTGGACGACCTGGAGACGCTCAAGAGCCAGGCGCGCGCGCAGATTGAAGCCCTGCGCGCGTCGCTCAAGCCGCTGACGGGGAGCGGGCCCCTCGTCCCGGCGACGGACGGCAACGCCGCCCGGTGAGCAGTCGGCGAACGGGCCTTCGTCGTCCAGTCGCACACGTTTCCCGGATGGTTGATCCCTCCTGGGGTGTCTGGACTAAGGAGTCCCTGCGGTCCGGTGATATGGCCGACTCGGCGCGTGGCGCCCAGGAAGGGAACGTGTGATGACGCCGGGCGAACCACGTGAAGAGCAGCGGGTGTCCACGGGCATTCCCGGCCTGGACACCGTGCTGTGTGGAGGCCTGCGCAAGGGCCGCATGTACATGGTCCTGGGCCTGCCGGGGGCGGGCAAGACCATCCTGGCCAACCAGATCTGCTTCCATCAGGCGGCCCAGGGGCACAAGGTCCTCTATCTCACGCTCCTCGCCGAGTCGCACACGGAGCTGGTGAGCAACCTGCAGACGCTGTCGTTCTTCGACCCGTCCTGCGTGCCGGGGAAGATCAGCTACCTGAGCGCCTTCACCATCCTGGAGCAGGGCGGGCTGGACGCGCTCGCGGAGCTGGTGCGCAAGGAGATCAAGTCGCACAAGGCCTCGCTGCTCGTGCTGGATGGCCTGCTGGCGGCGGAGGAGCTGGCCCCGTCGCGGCAGGCGCTCAAGAAGTTCATCCACGGCCTCCAGGTCGTGACGGGCCTCATCGGCTGCACCACGGTGGTGCTTACCACCGGGGGCGACAAGGGCCTGCGCGCGGAGCACACCATGGTGGACGGCCTGCTGATGCTCCAGCAGCGCACCTTCGGCGTGCGCACCCTGCGCGAGCTGAGCGTGCGCAAGTTCCGCGGCAGCGCGCACAAGCTGGGGCGGCACGGCTTCGAGATCACCAGTGATGGGCTCACCGTCTATCCCCGCCTGGAGGCGATGGTGGACGGCAACCTGGTGCCGGGGGCGGGGAAGCGCGAGCGGGACGCCTTTGGCGTCACCGGCCTGGATAGGATGCTCCAGGGCGGCGTGCCGGCGGGCTCCACCACCATCCTCCTGGGGCCGCCGGGCAGCGGGAAGACGCTGCTGGGCCTGAGCTTCCTGGCGGAAGGCGCGCGCCAGGGGGAGCGCGGCCACTACTTCGCCTTCTATGACGCGCCGGAGCGGATGCTCGCGCAGGCGGCGGGCGTGGGCCTGCACCTGCAGGCGCTGATGGAGCGCGGCGACCTGGAGGTGAGCTTCCGGCCGCCCACGGAGAACATCCTCGACAAGCTGGGCACGGAGCTGCTGACGCTGGTGCGCAGCGGCCGGGTGCGGCGCATCTTCCTGGACGGCTATGAGGCGCTCCGCCGCGCCTCCACGCGCCGCGCGCGGGTGGCCCGCTTCCTGGCGGCGCTCACCAACGAGTGCCGGGTGCGCGACGTGACGCTCCTCTACACGGCCGAGTCCACCGCCGCGTTCGGGCCGGAGGTGCGGTTCCCGCTCAAGGGCATCTCCATGGTGGCGGAGAACATCCTGTTCCTGCGCATGGTGGAGCTGCACTCGGGGTTGCGCCGCTTCATCGCGGCGCTCAAGGTGCGCAACAGCGCCTATGAACCCGCCCTGCGCGAGCTGGAGATCACGAGCAAGGGGATCCAGGTGGGCGAGCCCTTCGCGGAAGGGCAGATGTTGATGACGGGGCTCGCGCGCACTCGGACGCCGGAGCCGACCCCCGTGCCGAAGCCGCGCCGCAAGCCGCGCGCGGGCACGAAGTCCTCCGCCAGGGCGACCCCCTCGAAGCCGCGCCGCAACGTCCGCAAGCGCCGAGGCATGTGAGCATGGGGCCTGTCCTCATCGTCGACGACGAGTTCGGCATCGTGGAGGCGGTCCGGGACCTCCTGTCGGACGAGGGCTACCGCACGGCCACCGCGCTCAACGGGCGTGAGGCCGTGGAGCGGATGCGCCAGGAGCGTCCGTCGATGGTGCTGCTCGACTACATGATGCCGGTGCTGAACGGGCCGGGCGTGCTGGAGGCCATGCAGAAGGACGCGGGCCTGAGAGACATCCCGGTGGTGATGATGAGCGCCAGCCCGCCGGACTTCTGGCAGCACCTGCCGTGCGCGGGCTTCCTGCCCAAGCCCTTCGACATCGAGCAATTGCTCTCCGTGGTCCAGCGCATCGCGGGCCCGCCGCTGAAGCACTGAGCTTCCGGTCATGACCGCACGTGACGCGTGGCTCGCCTCGGACCGGGGCGGGGCGGCGTCTGTCCGCGTCCGCTGCTCGTGCCTCCCGCGCTCCTCCCCATCCCTCGCGCCACGGCGCACCGCATCAACAGATTGACAGCGCTGCGCGCACGGTCACGCGCTTGCAAATGGGTCAAGGGGGCTGGTATTTCTTCGCCAATCGAACGAACTCGCATGTTCGCGGCGGGCGGGGACGCGGTGTGGCTCCAGGCGGCGGGGCCCCTGGCGACGGGAGACGGTGGAGTTCCCTCTGGCGTAGGCCAGCGTGGGTGACGCGTCGCGGCATGTGGGTTGCGGCTTACAGCAGCTTCCGATTTCTTCGCCGTAAGAACGAAGTCATCCCAGCAAGACACCCTGGAGGGGATTCATGCTTCGCAACAAGCGTTTCGCGTGGACGTTGGCGGTTGTTGGAGTTTTCGCGACGGCGGGGCTCGTGGGCGCCTGTGACCCCGAGGATGAGAACCCCACTCCCAACACCCAGGATGACGCCGGCACCAAGACGGACGCGGGCACGAACACGGACGCCGGCAGCACCACCGACGCTGGCACCAGCACCGACGCGGGCACGAGCACGGACGCCGGCAGCACCACCGACGCGGGCACGAGCACGGACGCCGGCAGCACCACCGACGCTGGCACCGAGACCGACGCGGGCACGAACACGGACGCCGGCACCCAGACGTCGCTGCCCCTGGCGGTGGACGGCACCTGGGCGGCCAGCGGCTACATGGGGGACGGCTCGGAGGAGGGCCTGGTGGACGAGCCCGTCTGTGCCACGCCCCGTCCGGGCTCCGGCCTGGGGACGTGCCACAAGTTCACCTACACCAAGCGGAGCCAGGGCTGGGCGGGCGTCTTCTGGCAGTACCCGGAAGGCAACTGGGGCAAGAGCAGCACCCCGGGCTTCCTGGTGCCGGACGGCGCGAAGGCCGTCACCTTCTACGCGTGGAGCGAGAAGGGCGGAGAGACAGTCGACTTCTTCGTCGGCTACGGCCCGGACTCCCAGGACGGCTTCGAGAAGAAGCTCAGCCCTTCCGCCGTGCTGACCACGACGCCTGTCAAGTTCACGCTCGACATCAGCAAGATCCGCTACGCCGACGTGGCGGCGGGCTTCGGCTGGTCCGCAGGGGGCCACGACGAGCCGTTCGTCTTCTATATCGACGACATCCAGTGGAATTAGCCTCCTCTGAGCGCCCCGTGCGCCAACCCAGGAACGTGAGCGGACGATGAAAGCGGGAACGGCGGTGTTGACGGTCGACGCGGCGGGCATGCGGGCGCAGAACAGCGGCCTGCTGCTGAACATGATCTGGCGCGAGCGTCAGATCTCCCGGGCGGAGATCGCCCGGCGCACGGAGCTCAGCCCGTCGACCGTCTCCGCCATCGTCGCGGACCTGGAGCTGGCGGGCCTGGTGCGCAGCATCGGCGCCGGGGTCTCCCGCGGGGGCCGCCGCCCCACCCTCATCGGCTTCTGCGACGAGGCGTTCAGCCTGGTGGGCGTCGAGCTGGGCGCCTCTCACGTCACCGTCGTCCTCACGGACCTCCGCGGCCGCGTGCGCACGCAGAGCAAGGCGAGCCACGCGGTGCGCGGCGATCCGGAGGGGTCGCTTCAGAAGGCGAGGGAGCTCGTCCAGGAGTGCCTGGACGCCGAGCGCGTCCCGCGCCGCTCCGTCGTCGGCATGGGGGTGGCCGTGCCCAGCCCCGTGCACCCGGCGGCCCCCGGCAAGATGTCTCCCCTCATCCTCCCCGCGTGGAAGCACGTGGACGTGAAGGAGTGGTTCGAGACCACCTTCGACATGCCGGTGTTCGTGGACAATGACGCGAACCTCGGCGCGCTGTCGGAGTGCTTCTGGGGCGCCGGCGCCAACGGCGAGGACCTCACGTACATCAAGCTGGCCACCGGCATCGGCGCCGGCCACATCATCCACGGCGACGTGTACCGCGGCGCCGGCGGAACGGCCGGTGAGATCGGCCACATCCCGGTGGACTCCAACGGGCCGCTCTGCGTGTGCGGCCTGAGGGGCTGCCTCGTCACCCTCATCGGCTCCACCGCGCTCACGGAGCGCGCGCGCGAACTCATGGGCACCCGCGGCCGCAAGGGCCCCACCGTGCGAGACCTGGTGGAGGGCGCCCGCACGGGCGACGCCGCCGCGAAGCAGATCATCGATGGCATGGGCGCCTACCTGGGCATCGCCGTGGGCGGCCTGCTCAACCTGCTCAACCCCGCCGTCGTCGTGCTGGGCGGGGAGATCTCCTCCGTGGGCGAGCTGCTGCTCGACCCGTTGCGCGCGTCCGTGCGGCAGCGCGCGCTGTCCGTCTCCATGGCGGAGACCCGCATCGTCACGTCCACGCTGGGAGAGCGCGCCATCGCCGTGGGCGCGGCCACCCTCGTGCTCCAGGCGGCGCTGCGCGACCGCTCCCTCTTTCCCACGCAGAACGTCGGGAGAACCGCATGACTCCGCGCCGTGTCGTCCTCGCCCTGGCCCTGTCGGGCCTGGGGATGGCTTCGTGTGATCCGGCAGCAGGTCTGGATAACAAGCAAAACGATCAACCGGCGCCCGCCCCCGAGGAGCCGGGCACGGGGTGGGAGCTCGTCTGGCAGGACGAGTTCGACGGGCCGGCGGGCTCAAAGCCCTCCAGCGAGCGCTGGACCCCGGAGGTGGGCGGGGACGGGTGGGGCAACGGCCAGTACGAGTACAACACCGCGCGGGCGGAGAACGCGTCGTTGGACGGTGAGGGCCACCTGCTCATCACCGCGCGCAAGGAGCGCTACGGCAACAACGACTACACGTCCGCGCGCCTGTCGACGAAGGACCGCTACAGCACGGCCTACGGCCGCGTCGAGGCGCGCATCCAGCTCCCCACGGGCCGCGGCATCTGGCCCGCGTTCTGGATGCTGGGCGCGGACGTGGACTCCCTCGGCTGGCCGGACTGCGGCGAGATCGACATCATGGAGCACAAGGGGCAGATCCCCTCGGTGATCCGCAGCTCGCTGCACGGACCGGGCTACTCCGGCGGCGGGAACATCGGCCGGGAGCACGCGGTCTCCGGCGCGCCGCTCGCCGCGGACTTCCACCTCTACGCGGTGGAGTGGGAGCCGGAGCGCCTGCGCTTCATCCTGGACGACACCGTCTACTTCGAGGTCACGCCCAAGAACCTGCCCGCCGGCCGCAAGTGGGTCTACGACCATCCGCACTTCATCCTCCTGAACGTCGCCGTGGGCGGCTCGTTCGTGGGGCCGCCGGACTCGAAGACGGTGTTCCCGCAGACGATGAAGGTGGACTACGTGCGCGTCTACGCGAGGGCCGCGCCGTGAGGTTCGCCCGCGCGCTCCTGCCGCTGGCCCTGCTGGTGGCGTGCTCGTCCGAGCCGCGCCCCCGGCCGCCCGGCGTGCTGTTCGTCTCCGTGGAGCAGCAGAGCGCGTGGGTGCGCAACTTCAACCCGCTGTTCGCGGGCGCCGGTGCGCGCTGGCCCACCCGGGCCGGTGTGTACGAGTGCATGGAGATCTTCAGCTCCGCGCAGGGGCAGTGGGTGCCATGGCTCGCCACCGGCCACGCGTGGTCCGAGGACCAGCGCACGCTGCGCTTCACCCTGCGCGACGGCGTCCCCTGGTCCGACGGCGAGCCGTTCACCGCGGCGGACGTCGTCTTCACCTTCGGCCTGCTCAAGCAGCACCCCGCGCTGGACGCGGGCGGCGTGTGGCGCTTCCTCGCGGACGTGAAGGCGGAGGGGAAGGGCACCGTCGCCTTCACCTTCTCCCGCGTGTACCTGCCGGGCTTCAGCGACCTGGCGCATCAGGTCATCGTGCCCCAGCACGTCTGGAAGGACGTCGCGGACCCGGTGACGTTCACCAACCCGGAGCCGGTGGCCACCGGGCCCTTCACCCAGGTGACGCTGTTCCGCAACCAGGTCTACGAGCTGGGCCGCAACCCGCGCTACTGGCAGCCCGGCAAGCCCGCGGTGTCCGCGCTGCGCTTCCTCGCGTTCCCCACCAACGACCAGGCCAACATGGCGCTCGTGGAGGGGGAGGTGGACTGGGCGGGCAACTTCGTGCCGGCGGTGGACCGCACCTTCGTGTCGCGCGACCCCGCGCACCACGCGCGCTGGTTCCCGCTCTACGGCAGCACCGTCTTCCTCTATCCCAACACCACGCGCCCGCCGCTGGACGACGTGCGCGTGCGCAAGGCGCTGAGCATGGCGCTGGACCGCGACCGGCTGGTGGAGGTGGCCATGTATGGCTACACCCGCCCCGCGGACGCCACCGCCCTCAACGACGCGTACACCGGCTGGAAGGACGCGGACGTCGCGAAGGACGCGTGGACGCGCTACGACCTGGACGCGGCGAACAAGCTCCTGGACGAGGCGGGCCTCACGCGCGGCGCGGACGGCATGCGGCGCCTGAAGGACGGGCAGCCCTTCACGATGGACCTGGAGGTTGTGAGCGGGTGGTCGGACTGGGTGCGGGCGGGGCAGGTGGTGGGCCGCGACCTGCGCAAGCTGGGCGTCGGCGTGACGCTCAAGACGTATGAGTTCGGCACCTGGTTCACGCGCCTGCAGAAGGGCGAGTTCCAGCTGGCCATCTCCTGGTCGCTGGACGGGCCCACGCCATACAACTTCTACAAGTGGCTCCTGTCGCCGCGCACGGTGCGGCCGGTGGGCGAGGTGGCCGCGGCCAACTGGCACCGCGTGGGCGACGCGCAGGCGGATGCGCTGCTCATGCGCTTCGAGCGCGCCGGCACGCCGGAGGAGCAGCACGCGCTGATGTCCCAGGTGCAGCAGCGCTTCTCCGCCGTCGCGCCCGCGATTCCGCTGTTCCCCAACCCGTCCTGGGGGGAGTCCAACTCCTCGCGCTTCACGGGCTTCCCCACCGAGCAGGACCCCTACGCGCGGCTCGCGCCGCACGCGGAGCCCGACAGCCTGCTGGTGCTGACGCGGCTGTCCCCGAGGGAGCGCTGACCATGGGCCGCTACATCCTCCGGCGACTGGGCTTCTACCTCATCGCCGCGTGGGCCTCGCTCACGCTCAACTTCGTGATCCCGCGCCTGGCCCCCGGCGACCCGGCCGCGGCCATGTTCGCGCGCTTCGAGGGCAAGGTCGCGCCGGAGGCCATGGGCGCGCTCAGGGCCGCCTTCGGCTTCACGGACGCGCCGCTGTACGCCCAGTACTTCACGTACCTGAAGCACCTGGCGCAGGGCGACCTGGGCATGTCCTACGCGTACTTCCCCTCGCGCGTGTCGGAGGTGATTGGCACGGGCCTGATGTGGACGGTGGGGCTGGCCGGCGTGGCGGTCATCATCAGCTTCGTGGTGGGGTCCTTCCTGGGCGTGCTCGCCGCGTGGAACCGGGGCGGGTGGCTGGACTCGGGGCTGGCGCCCGCGCTCGCGTTCCTGGGGGCCTTTCCGTACTTCTGGCTGGCGATGCTGGCGCTGTACCTCTTCGGCTTCGTGCTGGGGTGGTTCCCGCTGCGCCACGCCTACGGGCACGACATGGAGCCGGGGCTGTCGTTCGCGTTCGCCGCGGACGTGGCCCGCCACGCGGTGCTGCCCGCGTCCTCCATCGTGGTGGCCACGCTGGGCGGGTGGATGCTGGGCATGCGCAACACGATGGTGGCCACGCTGGGCACGGACTCCATCCGGCTGGCGCACGCGCGCGGCCTGCCGCCCCGGCAGGTGATGCTCCGCTACGCGGCCCGCAACGCGCTGCTGCCCAACGTCACCAGCTTCGGCATGGCGGTGGGCTTCGTTCTGTCCGGTTCGCTGCTCACGGAGATCGTCTTCTCCTATCCGGGCACGGGCTACCTGCTCATCCTCGCCGTGCGCAACCAGGACTACCCGCTGATGCAGGGGCTGTTCCTGGTCATCACCCTGGCGGTGCTCGCGGCGAACTTCGCCGTGGACCTCCTCTGCCTCTGGCTGGACCCGAGGACCCGCGCCCATGCGTGACTTCCTGCGAAGGCTCGCCCGCCACCGGAAGGCGGCGCTGGGGGGCGGTCTGCTCCTGTTCTTCCTCCTGCTGGCGGTGGTGGGGCCCTTCCTCGTGATGGACCCCTCGGAGCTCGTCGGCCGGCCGCACCAGCCGCCCGACGCGGCGCACTGGTTCGGCACCACCGGGCAGGGCCAGGACGTGCTCGCGCAGACGGTGGTGGGCGCGCGCCAGACGCTGGCGGTGGGCTTCGCGGTGGGCGCGCTCGTGACGCTCATCGGCGCGCTGGTGGGCATCACCGCGGGCTACCTGGGCCGCCGCGTGGACGACGTGCTGTCGCTCACCACCAACGTGTTCCTGGTGATCCCCGGCATGCCGCTGGCCATCGTGCTGGGCGCGTACCTGCCGTCCGGCCCGCTGCGCATGGTGGCGGTGCTGACCGTGGCCGGCTGGGCCTGGAACGCGCGCGTGTTCCGCGCGGAGTCGATGGCGCTGCGCGGGCGCGACTTCGTGTCCGCGGCGGTGGTGGCGGGGGAGAGCCACTCGCGCATCGTGTCGCGGGAGCTGTTGCCCAACATGGCGGCGCTGGTGGGCTCGTCCTTCATCGGCAACACGCTCTACGCCGTGGGCGCGCAGGTGGGCCTGGAGTTCCTGGGCCTGGGCGACGTGAGCGCGGTGACGTGGGGCACCAACCTCTACTGGGCCAGCAACGACGCGGCGCTGCTCACGCGCTCCTGGTGGATCTTCGTCCCCACGGGCCTGTGCATCGCGCTCGTGGGCTTCGCGCTCACGCTGCTCAGCTCCGCCATCGACGAGCTGGCCAACCCCGCGCTGCGCGTCCACAAGCCGGCGGCGCTGCCCGCGAGCACCGCGCCGCGCGCGCACCTGGAGAAGCCGGTGCCGGGTGTGCTCCTGCGCGTGCAGGACGTGTGCATCGACTACGCGACGGAGACGGGCGCCTCCCGCGTGGTGGACTCGGTGTCCTTCGACGTGGCGCCCGGCGAGGTGTTCGGCCTCGCGGGGGAGTCCGGCAGCGGCAAGTCCACCATCGGCGCCGCGCTGCTGAGGCTGCTGCCCTCCTCCGCGCGCGTCACGCAGGGGCGCATCCTCTTCAACGGGATGGACGTCACCGCGCTGGAGGGCCCGGCCCTGCGCGCGTTCCGCTGGCGCCAGGTGTCCATGGTGTTCCAGAGCGCCATGAGCGCGCTCAACCCGGTGCTCACGCTGGGCGAGCAGTTCCACGACACGCTCGCGGCGCATGGCAGCGTGTCGCGCGCCGCGTCCTACGCCCGCGCGAGGGAGCTGCTGGGCATGGTGGGGCTGTCGCCGGACCTGGTGACGGCGTGGCCGCACCAGCTGTCCGGAGGCATGCGGCAGCGCGTGGGCATCGCGCTGGCGCTGGCCCTGGAGCCCCGGCTGATCATCATGGACGAGCCCACCACGGCGCTGGACGTCGTGGTCCAGAAGGAGCTGCTCCAGCGCATGGTGGAGCTCAAGCAGCGGCTGGGCTTCGCCATGCTCTTCATCACGCATGACCTGCCGCTGTTGCTCGCGCTGTCGGACCGCGTGGGCGTGCTCCAGGCCGGCAGGCTGGTGGAGGTGGACACGTCCGCGAACCTGCGCGCCGGGGCCCACCACCCGTACACGCAGCTCTTGCTGTCCTCGTTCCCGCACCTGTCCGCGAAGGACGTGGCCTCCGGGCCCCAGCCGGCGCCGAGGGCGCCGGAGCTGTCCGTGTCGCGGCCGTCCACGCGCGTCGCCGCCGTCCCCGGAGGTCACCGATGAGCGCGCCCCTCCTGGAGGCGGAAGGGCTCACGCGCAGCTACCTGGCGGGAGGCTTCTTCTCCCGCCAGCGCAAGCCCATCCTCAAGGGCGTGTCCTTCTCCCTCCAGCCGGGGGAGATCGTCGCGCTGGTGGGCGAGTCCGGCAGCGGCAAGAGCACGCTGGCGCGGCTCCTGGCCCGGCTGGACGTGCCGGACGCGGGGCGGCTGCGGCTCGCCGGGCGCGACGTGCTCGCGGACGGCAGCGCGCAGGCGTCGCTCGACTACCGCGGCCGCGTGCAGATGGTGTTCCAGGATCCGTTCGCGTCCCTCAACCCCGTGCACACGGTGGCGTACCACCTGGAGCGGCCGCTGGTGCGCCACGGCCGGGTGCCGAGGTCCGGCCTGCGCACGCGGGTGCTGTCGCTGCTGGAGTCCGTGGGGCTGACGCCCGCCGAGGCCTTCGCGAAGCGCTACCCGCACGAGCTGTCCGGCGGTCAGCGTCAGCGCGTGGCGGTGGCGCGCGCCCTGGCGGTGGAGCCGCAGGTCATCATCGCGGACGAGCCCACGTCCATGCTGGACGTGTCCACGCGCAAGGGCGTGCTCCAACTGCTTCGCGGCCTCACGCAGGAGCGCGGCATCGGCATCCTGTTCATCACCCACGACCTGGCGAGCGCGCGCCACCTGGCCGACCGCATCCTCGTGCTCTACGCGGGCACGGTGGTGGAGGCGGGCAGGGCGGACGAGGTGCTGCGCCAGCCGCGCCACCCGTACACGAAGCTGCTGCTCTCCGCGGTGCCGGACGGAGACGACTTCCTCCAGGCCGCGCTGCCGGTGCGCCCGACCACGCAGTCGCCGCCGCTCGTGGGCTGCCCCTTCGCCCCGCGCTGCCCGGTCTCCGAGCCGCGCTGCTCCTCGCTCAGCCCTCCCGACGTCCTCCCGGCCGCGAATCACCTCGTCCGCTGCCACCTTGAAGTTCCGAAAGGAGTTACCGCCGATGCGTCAGTTTCCTCCTGACTTCCTCTGGGGCGTGGCCACCTCCGCGTATCAGATTGAAGGGGCCACCCGCGCGGATGGCCGCGGCGAGTCCATCTGGGACCGCTTCGCCGCGACCCCGGGGAAGATTCAAGACAGGTCCGACGGCTCGGTGGCCTGTGAGCACTACCGCCGCTGGCCGGAGGACATCGAGCTGATGCGCTGGATGGGGCTCAAGTCCTACCGCTTCTCCATCGCGTGGCCGCGCATCCTCCCGGAGGGCCGGGGCCGGGTGAACACCCCGGGCGTGGACTTCTACTCGCGCCTGGTGGACTCGCTGCTGGGGGCCGGCATCGAGCCCTTCGTCACGCTCTACCACTGGGACCTGCCGCAGGTGCTGGAGGACCAGGGCGGCTGGCCCGCGCGCGCCACCGGTGACGCCTTCGTGGAGTACGCGGACGTCATCAGCAGGGCCCTGGGCGACCGCGTGAAGCGGTGGATCACCCACAACGAGCCCTGGTGCATCAGCTACCTGGGCTATGGCAACGGCGAGCACGCGCCGGGCCACAAGGACTGGTCCAAGATGCTGGCCGCCGCGCACACGCTGCTCGTGTCGCATGGCCAGGCGGTGAAGGTGCTGCGCGCCAACGTGAAGCACGCGGAGGTGGGCATCACCCTCAACCTCACGCCGGGCGAGCCCGCCTCGCCCAGCCCCGAGGACGCGGACGCCACGCGCGACTTCGACGGCGGCTTCAACCGCTGGTTCCTGGAGCCGCTCCACGGCCGGGGCTACCCGAAGGATGTGATTGAGGACCACGTGAAGGCGGGCCGCATCGCGTCCCCGCACCTGGACTTCATCCAGCCGGGCGACCTGGAGACCATCGCCACGCCCACCGACTTCCTGGGCGTGAACTTCTACTCGCGCGCCGTCCTGCGCAGCACCCGCATCCCGGAGGAGCAGAACGCGCCGCGCACCGTGTTCGTGCGGCCGGACAAGACGGACATGGACTGGGAGGTGTGCCCGGCCTCCCTCACGCGCCTGCTGGTGCGCCTGGAGCAGGAGTACAAGCCGGGCCCCATCTACATCACGGAGAACGGCTGCGCGTACGCCACCGCCCCCAGCGCCGACGGCCGCGTGCACGACGCGCAGCGCGTGGAGTACCTGCGCGGGCACCTGGAGGCGTGCTGTGACGCCATCGCGCAGGGCGTGAAGCTGGCCGGGTACTTCGCGTGGTCGCTGCTGGACAACTTCGAGTGGGCCTACGGGTACACCAAGCGCTTTGGCCTGGTGTGGGTGGACTACGCCACCCAGCAGCGCATCCCGAAGGACAGCGCCCACCTCTATCGCGACGTCGTGGCCCACAACGGCCTGGACGTGGAGCAGGCCGCTTGAGAAAGCTCTTCCTGACGACGTGTCTGGCGCTGTGCGGCGGCACCCAGGCTTTCGCCCAGGTGCCCGGCGCGGGCGCACCCCTCCAGTCTCCGCCCTCGGCGCCGCCGCCCTCGGCCGGCCCCGTGGACGCCGCCGCGCCCGTGCCCGGGCAGACGCAGCCTGAACCAGAGCCGGCGCCGGTGGCCCCCGCCACGCCCGCGGCGTCAGATGCCCCGGTGGTGCAGGCCGCCGCGCCCTCGGACGCGAGGCGCACGACGGTGACGCGGGTCATCCACGACGAGCGCGGCTTCAAGCTCCAGGTGGACGGGCGGGACTTCCCCATCCACGGCGTGAACTGGGGCTACACGCCCATCGGTGAGAACTACCGGTACTCGCTCTGGATGCAGCCGGAGGACTTCATCAAGCAGGTGCTGGCGAAGGAGATGGGGATGCTCCGCGACGCGGGCATCAACGCCATCCGCCAGTTCGACGACATCCCGCCCGCCTGGGTCGAGTACATCTACCGGAACTACGGCATCTACACGATGCTCAACCCGCTGATGGGACGCTATGGCCACCCGGTGAACGGGGTCATGGTCGTCAACATCGACTACTCGAACCCGGAGCACCGCAAGGCCATCCTCGGCGCGCTCGCCGACAAGGTGGAGCTCTACCGGGACGTGCCCGGCGTGCTCATGTGGCTGCTGGGCAACGAGAACAACTACGGCCTGCACTGGACGTCGTTCGAGATCGAAGCCCTGCCGGGCCACGAGGACGCGGCGCGCGCGGAGTCGCTCTACTCGCTCTATGGCGAGGCGGCCCGCACGGTGAAGAAGCGCGACACGAACCACCCCGTGTCCATCGCCAACGGCGACCTCCAGTACATCGACCTCATCGCCCGGCACTGCCAGGACCTGGACGCGCTGGGCACGAACGTCTACCGCGGGCCCACCGCGCGCGACCTGTTCGCGGAGGTGAAGGCCAAGCTGAACAAGCCGGTGTTCTTCTCCGAGTTCGGCGCGGACGCCTACGACGCGAAGGCAGGCCGCGAGGACCACGTGGCGCAGGCGGAGTACCTGCGCACGCAGTGGGAGCAGATCTACCTGGAGGGCTACGGCCAGGGCCTGTCCGGAAACGCGCTGGGCGGCTTCGTCTTCCAGTGGGTGGACGGCTGGTGGAAGCACGGCCAGGAGTCCAACCTGTCCATCCACGACACCACCGCGACCTGGCCCAACGGGGGCTACCAGTCCGACTTCGTCCCCGGCCAGAACAACATGAACGAGGAGTGGTTCGGCATCGCGGCGCTGGGCCCGCCGGACGCCAACGGCATCAGCGCCATCCAGCCGCGCACGGCCTACTACGTCCTCCAGGCCGTGTTCCGGTTGGACCCGTACGCGCCCACCACCAACCCGGACGTCATCCGCGACTACTTCGCCAACATCCGGCCGTCCGCGCTCACCAGCAGCTACACGTCGTCGGTGGCGCTGGCGCGCGCGGAGGAGCTCAGCGCGGTGCGGGTGTCCAACCTGCGGCTGCTCCTGGACAGCTCGCTGTCGCGCGGAAGCATCGCCACGGTGCGGCCCAACCAGAGCGCCGCGGACCACACCGAGTCCATCTTCTTCGACCTGGCGGTGGAGCCGGCCAGCGGCGTCTACGGCCGCGCGTCGTTCAACGTCGTGGGCAACGTGGCGCAGAACCGGCTCAACAACCTGTTCTACGAGAACCGCGGCACGCCCTCCACGCCCACCGCGAGCGAGCTCCCCGTGGGCCCTGGCGCGCCGGCGCGCGAGCAGTCCCCGCTGGATCGCTTCGCCCTGTACCAGGCCGAGTTCAAGTTCGACCGCTCGGACTTCGCGCTGGAGGGCTACTACCGCACCGGCCACTACCACTGGGGCGAGGAGGGTGACTTCTTCAACCTCTACCGCGAGGCGAACTACGGGCCGAACCTGGACATCTACCACGGCAACGCGCCCTTCGGCGTGGTGTTCAGCGGCAAGAAGGCCATGGACGGCCTGAAGGTCGCCGTCGGTCCGGAGCTGTACTGGGGCGCCAACCCCTCCGTGGTGGCGAAGTACCGCAACAACGTGGGCCCGGTGAACATCACGCTGGTGCACCAGGAGGACCTGGCGCAGGGCTCGTCGTCCTCCACGGCCTCCGTGGTGCGCGAGCGCATCGCGCGCAGGACGGCGCTCGGCTTCCAGTACGCCACCAGCAAGCTGGTGCTGGACGTGGGCGGCCTGCTCTCCGCGCCCCAGCGCATCGGCGAGACGTTCACCTATACGCGCAGCGCCCCGGACGGCGCCCCCAGCTACCTCAACAGCGGCTACGACGTGCTCCAGGACAAGGTGCAGTTCCTGGACACGCTGGGCGCCAAGGCCCGCCTCACCTACGACATGGGGGCGGTGCGCTGGCTGGTGCAGTCCTCCATCCGCGGCCTCGTCGCGGACAGCGGGCCGGAGCAGGGCAACATCATCACCGGCTGGAGCCTGCGCGAGAGCGGCCGCGGCAACCACTACGCGGGCCAGCTGGGCGCGGCGCTGCAGTTCGGCTCCATCCAGGTGTCACCCAACGTCCTCTACCAGAAGCCCCTCATCGGGCCGAACCCCACCATCCAGGACACCTACGATCCGGGCTCCGGCATGTACTACGCGGGCGTGAAGCCGCGCAGCGTGCTGGTGGACGCGTTCAGCGTGCTGGACAACCGCGAGACGCTGGGCGGCGAGCTGCTCATCACCTTCGACCCGACGCCGGGCACCTGGTTCTGGTCGTGGGACCGCGACATGCGCGAGGACGCGCCGTTCGCGGCGGGCCTGGACATCGTCTACCGGCACCAGCCCACGTCGCGCGACGCGGGCATCGCCATCCTCGCGGACGGCAGCACCATCGCCTTCGGCACCGCGCCGGTGGCCCGCGATGAGTGGGAGACGTCCCTGCGCCTGGTGGGCAACCCCTCCCAGCGCCTGCGCCTGTACGGCACGGCCTACGTGGGCAGCCAGCAGTCCTCCGGCGAGGACAGCCGGCAGATCCACCGCTTCGGCCTGGACGGCTCCGCGCTCTACGACACGCTGCTGCTGGCGGCCCAGGTGCGCTTCAACGACTGGGGCCCCTACGACTACCACCGCGTCTTCAACCTCACGTACCCGCTCCAGCTGGGCGGCGACCTGTCCTACGGGTTGAAGAAGCCGGTGCTGGGCGCGGTGTCCACGCGCTTCGGCCTGCGAGGGCTGGTGCGCATGCTGAACGAGTACTCGGAGGGCCTCAACGACCGGGGCATCACCGAGGGCCTGAAGGGTCGCGAGTACGAGGTGGGCGCGTATGCCATCCTTTCTCTCTGAGGGAACACGCATCATGAGGACGGGTCTCCTGCTGGCCGCCGTGGCCGCGCTGTCCGGCTGCTACGACGACCCGACCATCATCTACGGCAAGCAACTGGAGGGGATGACCTTCACGGTCACCGACCCGGCCATGGGCATCTACCCGAACACCTCCGTGCTGGATGATCCGAACAACCCCTTCGCGCAAGGCGGGGTGGGCACGGAGACGAAGTGGCAGATCCAGTCCGGCGGGGACCCGGTGGCGGGCTACTACGCGTGGGCCACGGTGCTCGCGAACGGGCCCTATGGCGAGGCGCAGTACTATGTGGCCGTCAACCTGGCCGCCATCTACCAGCGGGGCCGGGCGGATCAGGCCAGCCTGGCGCAGACGCGCGAGATGGCGGTGAAGGCCTACCAGTCCGTGCTCGACAACTTCCCGGACGCGGTGACCTACGACGCGTCCGGCACGGTGGCCTACGACCTGGTGACGCCCGCGTACAAGGGCGTCGTCGAGCTGGGCGGCACCGTGACGGGCGGCTGGGTGATGGTGAAGACCTCCAGTGGCGCGGACCGGGCGGTGAAGCCATGAAGAAGCCGGTGTGGGGACTGTTGCTGCTGCTCGCCGCCTGCCGCCCGGATCCGGGCCCGGCGGACTACACCGGCCAGGAGCTGCCGGGCAACCTGGACCCCGACGGCGGGACGGAGCCGGATCCGCAGCTGCTGCCCGGGCCGTTCCCCTACGAGGCCGGCGAGGCCCGCCTGATGGTGGGCATCTTCTACGAGACGGGCCGCTCGCAGGAGATCATCCTCGACAACGTCGACTCCAACTTCTACCTCTACGAGAACACCGTCTACGTGGAGTCCGACCCGGACCACATCGAGGGCAGGTCCGCGGATCGCATCGTGCAGAACGGCAAGCCGTGGATGGGCTTCGGGGTGCACTGGAAGCAGACGCACAACTTCGACGCGTGGAAGACGCTCCACGTCAGCATGAAGTCGTCCGATGCCGCCTTCGCCAACGTGAAGATCGGCATGTCCAGCGGCACCGGCACCAGCGAGAAGGGCAACCCGCTCGCCGCCAGCGGGTACGGCTGGGTGAACGATGGTGAGTGGCACCACCTGGCCATCCCCGTCGCGGACTTCGTCGCGGCGGGCCTGAAGCTCAACGACGTCTCGTCACCGTTCACCTTCGCGGCCGAGGGTGGAACGACCGGTCAGTCCCTCCTGCTCGACAACCTGTACTTCACCGCGAACTAGGCAGGAACGCAGTGCCAGGAAGGGCGGGCCGGCTGTCGCCGTCAGGCAGCCGGAGCGCCCCAGCCTTGTCCTGAGGGCGCCGTCACGCCCCCGCGTGCGGTGTCTCTCGATGCAGGGAGGCAGTCCCCCAGCAGGGAAGTCCCTTGCGTCCGCCGCGCGTCCTGGCGGTGCGTGCGAACGCAGGTGTCTCGGTGTTCCTACCCAAGGAGTCGTCCCCCAATGTCTGAGTCCTCCTCGCTGTTGTCAAGCAGGGGCGTAAGTCCCTGTCTCGCTGAGGCACCGCGCGTCTGGTTGTTGCAGGCCTTCGCGGCGGTGCTGCTGGTGGTGTCCCTGCTGGGCGCGTCCGACGCCCGCGCGCAGACGAACCTGGCGCTGAACAAGCCCACCTCTACCTCCTCCGCCGAGGGGCCGTTCCTGGGCCAGTACGCGGTGGACGGCGACGGTGGCACGCGCTGGGCCAGCGGCTTCAGCGCGAACGAATGGATCACCGTGGACCTGGGCCAGACGCGCACCATCGGGCGCGTGGTGCTCACCTGGGAGGCGGCATACGCCACCGTCTACAAGATCCAGGTCTCCAACAACAACGCGACCTTCACCGACGCGCTGACGGTGAACACCGGCGACGGCGCGGTGGATGACCTGACGCTGCCGTCCGGCACCTCGGGGCGGTACATCCGCATGCAGGGCGTCACCCGCGCGCTGCCCGCGTATGGCTATTCGCTGTGGGAGTTCGCCGTCTATGAGACGGGCGGCACGCCCCCCCCCACCAACACGGACCTGGCGCGCAACCGGCCGGCCACCGCGTCCAGCGTGGAGGCGGACGCCGCGGGGCTCCAGCCGGGCTTCGCGTTCGACGGCGACATCAACACGCGCTGGGCCTCCGCGCAGGGCGTGGATCCGCAGTGGATCCGCGTGGACCTGGGCTCGTCCCAGGTCGTGGGCAAGGTGGTGCTGGACTGGGAGGGCGCCTACGGCAAGACGTATACGATTGATGGCTCCAACGACGACGCCAACTGGACCACGCTCAACACGGTGACCAACGGCGCCATCGGCCGCCGGGAGATCCCCGTCTCCGGCACGTACCGCTACATCCGCATGCGCGGCACGGAGCGCGGCACGGGCTACGGCTATTCGCTGTGGTCCTTCGAGGTCTATCAGAGCGGGGGCACGACGCCGCCGCCCACGCAGACGACGAACCAGACCATCAAGCTGAACTTCCCGGAGCTGGCCTACGCGAAGATCAACGTGTCGCCCGCGCCGCTGTCGGTGACGCCGGTGCCGGAGGAGGGCAACACCACGCCGTCCGTGCGCAACCCGCCGGGGCCCTTCACCTACCAGCTCACGTTCCCGCCCAACACGACGGTGACGCTGTCGAAGAACCAGTTCTCCCCCACGCAGCCCAACACGGACATCCGCCTGGCGGTGGTGGACGTGAACGGCGTGCAGCAGCGCGCGCAGTCCGTCACGGCGCTGGCGGTGCAGGGCGCGGACTGGAACGTGGAGATCTTCTCCACGGGCACTGGCCCCACGGATCCGCGCGACCCCACCATCATCCCGGACCCCTACGTGGCGCCCGCGCCGCTGCCGGTGGCCGGGGCGTTCCGCCTGACCTCACCGGCGAACAACGCGATGGTCACCAACACCCGCCGTCCCACGCTGTCGTGGGCCGCGGTGACGGGGGCGACGAACTACAAGCTCTACGTCAACCTCACGCGCAACGACTACGACTGGATGGCGGCGGGCAGCCTGTTGGACCGGTACACGCAGGTGGCGTCGCAGACGGGCACGTCCTTCACCTTCACGGAGGACCTGCCGGACCGCTGGACCTACAAGTGGTACGTCGTGGCCACGCTGTCGGGCGGCAGCACGTCGCGCTCGGACGTCGGCAACTTCAGCGTGTACCTGCCGGTGGTGGAGACGCAGGCGGACGGCGTCAACCTCATCAACGGCATGCGCGACCTGAACAAGAACGGGACGATCGAGCCGTACGAGGACTGGCACAACCCCATCTCCGTGCGCGTGAACGACCTCCTGGGCCGCATGACCCTGCACGAGAAGGCGCTCCAGATGTTCTACGACGCCAAGACGTACCCGGAGGCGGGCTTCCAGATGGGGCCCCTGTCGCCCACGGACATCCCCCTGTTCCAGAAGGCGTCCGCGGCCACGCGCCTGGGCATCCCGCACATCGACGCGGGTGACACCATCCACGGCTACAAGACGAGCTGGCCCACGCAGCCGGCGCTGGCGGCCAGCCGCGACCTGGACACCATCTACGAGATGGGCGACATCCAGCGCCGCGAGCAGCTGGCCATCGGCAGCCGCGGGACGCTGTCGCCGCTGGCGGAGGTGAACACCAAGGTCCTCTATCCGCGCATCCAGGAGGGCAACGGCGAGGACGCGGACCTGGCGGCGGGCATCACCCGCGCGCTCATCGCGGGCCTCCAGGGCGGCCCCGAGGTGAACCCGAGCTCCATCTGGGTGACGACGAAGCACTGGCCGGGGCAGGGCGCCGGCGGCGAGGCGGGCATCACCTACGACGGCACCACCATCCACTACCACATGCGTCCGTGGCACGCGGCCATCGAGGCGGGCACCAGCGGCATCATGCCGGGCTACGCGGGCAGCTGGCTGCTGGGGCCGGAGGGCTACGGTGCGGGTGACAACCCGGGCATCCTCAACTACCTGCGCAACCAGCTGAAGTACACCGGCGTCATCTGCTCGGACTGGCTGCCGTCGGGCTCGTGGGTGCGCTCCGCGACGGCGGGTTCGGACGTGATGGGCGGCGCGACGCCGCAGGCCATGGCCAACTTCGAGAACGAGGTCCCGGTCGAGCGCATCAACGACTCCGTGCGCCGCATCCTGGACCTGAAGTTCCGCCTGGGCATCTTCGAGGACCCGTACAAGCAGGGCCCGGCCGGCACGTCCCAGTGGCACACCGCGGACAGCAAGGCGGCGGTGCGCCGCGCGGCCCAGGAGGCCATGACGCTGCTGAAGAACGACGGCGCGCTGCCCATCCGCCTGCCGGCGGGCGGCAAGCTGGTCATCGCGGGCCCTCGCGCGGACGACATGTCCTGCATGGTGACCTGGCGCTCGGACTTCCACGGCAACGAGTTCGGCGACCCGACCATCTACGCGGCGGTGAAGGCGCGCGCGGAGGCCGCGGGGCTCACGGTCTACAAGGACGATGCCCCCGCCGGCGTGACACCGGACGCGGCCATCGTGGTGGTGGGGGAGAGCTACTTCACCCACGGCACGGAATGGGACAAGGAGAAGCCTTACCTGCCGGGCGACCCGATTGGCCCGGCCCACGACGCGAAGTGGGGCGACCAGTACGGCGTCATCAACAGCTTCAAGTCGCGCGGCATCCCCACGACGGTGGTGGTCATCAGCCCCCGGCCCTACGTGCTGACGAACGTGGTGCCCCTGGCCAACGCGCTGATGCTGGCGTACCGCCCGGGCGACATGGGTGGATACGCGGTGGCGGACGTGCTGTTCGGCGACGTGCTGCCGCGCGGCAAGACGCCGTGGCAGCTGCCGCGCGCCATGAGCCAGATCGGCACGGACGTGGAGAACGACCAGTTGGAGAAGTGGGACCTGCCGTTCGACCTGGGCGCGACGGACGCGGAGCGCGCGGCCATCCGCCAGAAGATCGCTGCGGGCCTGCCGGTGCCGCCCACCTACGGCAACCCGCTGTACCAGTACGGCTCCGGCATCCAGGGCTTCGGCCTGACGGACGCCACGCCGCCCGTGGCGTTCAACCTGCTCACACCCGCGAACAACCTGGTGATCACCGGCACGCGTCCGGCGTTCACCTGGTCCGCGAGCAGCGATCCGCAGACGGGCATCCAGCGCTACGAGGTGTTCCTCGATGGTGGCGCGATGCCGGTGGCCATCACGAAGACGCCGACGGCGGCGCTGGACGGGCTGAAGCTGGCGAACGGGACGCACACCTGGTTCGTGAAGGCGTTCAACTGGGCGAACGGCGTGACGCAGTCCTCGACGTTCACCTTCACGCTGAACGACACGACGCCGCCGGCGGCGTTCGCGGCGCTGTCGCCATCGGCCGGCCAGTCGGTGCCGGGGACGTCCACGCGCTTCATCTGGGAGCAGACGACGGACGTGGGCGCGGGCGTGGCGGAGTACGTCCTCATCGTGGACGGCGCGGACCGCAGCCCGTCCATCCTGCGCAGCACGCCGGTGCCGACGGGGACGAACCTGGCGCTGGGGAAGAATGCCTACGCCACGTCCGTGGAGTTCGGCAGCGCGAACGACGCGGTGGACGGCAGCCTGGCGACGCGCTGGTCCAGCGTGGGCACGGCGACGACGGGTGACACGGAGTCCATCACCGTCGACCTGGGGGCCATCTACTCGCTCAAGCGCATCGTGCTGAACTGGGAGGCCGCGTACGGCCGCCGCTACGTCCTGGAGGCGTCGCTGGACAACGCCACCTGGACGGCGCTGAAGACGGTGGACACCGGCGACGGCGGCATCGACGACTGGACGGTGGCCGGCGTGGGCCGCTACGTGCGCATGCGCGGCGTGCAGCGCGCGACGGCGTATGGCTACTCGCTGTGGGAGTTCGAGGTGTACGGCGTGGGCACGGAGCAGACGACGCTGAACGGTCTGACCGCGGGCTCGCACACGTGGCGCGTGCGCGCGGTGGACGGCGCGAACAACACCACGCTGTCCTCCGGGCCCATCACCTTCACGAAGTAGGGGGATCCCTTGAGGTGAGGGGAGGGGCGGCCGGAGCAAGGGCCGCCCCTCTTCCGCTTGACGTCATTCCGCGAAGCAGCAGCTTGACGATCGCTCGAAGCCGATGCTCCAGGTTGTCCTTGGCGGTCTGTGCGACGAGCGTCGGATGGTGGAACGCGGCCGTCGCGCGGAACAGGAGGTCCGCCTTCTCAGCAGGTCCTTCACATGCGCGACAGCGAAAGGCTTTTCGAGCGCCGACGCGACATCGAACGCACGAAAGGGCGCCGGGTCATCGAGCGCCCTCAAGCGCTTCAGCCTGTAGAGGGTCACGAACCAGTCAACGATCCGTGTGGGCGCGAGGTCGCGGCCGTGGACTACGGGGCGGGCGTGGCGACGGCGGGCGTGCCTTCCGCGGGCGCGGCTTGCTCGGCGGCCCTGGCTTCGGCGGCCTTGCGAGCGGCTTCGGCCTCGGCGCGCTGGGTGACCTCGGCCTGGGCGGCGGTCTTCATGCTGGCGAGGCCCTTCTCGAAGTCCTTGCCCACCATCTTGTCCATGTCCATGAACAGGCACATCGCCTTGCTGATGAGGTTGTGATCGCCGGTCATGGTCCAGTTGACGGTGGTTCCATCGTCGGCGGGCTTGAACGTGAAGGTGGTGGTGCTGGTGGAAGCGAAGGGCTTGATGAACTCGAGCTTGACGCGGATGGACTCGTTGGCCGAGGCCTCCTGGATGGTCATCTGGCCCTCGCCCACGTCATCGTTGCCCGTCCACGCATAGGTGGCGCCGACGCCCGACTCCGCGCCGCCAAAGGTCCGCTTCAGGTTCGGGTCGACGTTGTCCCAGGGAGACCACCGGCTCCACTGGTGGAAGTCATTGACCAGGCCGAACGCGATGTCGGGCGAGCCCGGCACGGTGGCGGAGCGCGTGACGGTGAAGGTATCGGGGCGGGTGGCGACGAAGCCTGCGAACAGCACCAGCACGGCGACGACACCAATGGCAATCTTCTTGAACATGAAGTCCTCGGAACGGGAGCCCGGGGCAGGGCGCTCGCGTCTTAGGCCGCCTGTTCGGCCCGGCTCAAGCCCCCTGGGCGCTCGACCTTGACGCAGCGTGCGGAGCGGTCATCGCTGGTTCTTCCTCCGAAACCGCTTCAAGCCCCGAGCGTGAGCGGCTAAGCGTCCTCTCTGGACACGCACCATGATCACGCCTTCCCCGCAACTGGACGCTGCTACCGCGAGACACTTGTCCCTGCTGCGGACGCTGGGGGAGCCGGAGCTGTCACCGTATTCGCGGTGGCAGTGGCTGGCGTGGGATGCGTCGTCGCGCTACCTGCTGTCGGTCCAGAAGCAGGGCGGCGTCTCGCTGCGTTGGTGGGACCTGCATGCGGAGACGGCTCAGCCGCACGCCGCGAAGGCCATCCCGGGCTGCGTCGCCGCGTGGTTCCTGCCGGACTCCCAGCGGCTGTTGTCGGTGACGGTGCGGGGCACCCTTCAGACGTGGTCCGTCGCCGACGGCCGACTGCTGTCCACGGTGGAGACAGGCGGCTCCATCTCGCATGCATCCCTGTCCGCGGATGGGACGCGTCTGCTGCTCGTGGCGAGCGTGGGCCGCGTGCTGCTCTGGGACCTGGAGCGGCGCTGGCTCGTCTGGCGGAAGGAAGACCCCTGGCAGGTCCATGGCTGCGCCCTCTCCTCCGACGGCGCGTTCGCCGCCGTGGGAGCCGCGGAGGATCTACAGGACGCCGCCACCCGTGCGTCCGTCCGCCTCTGGGACGCACGGACCGGACGGCGCATCGCGACCCGGGCTTTCGATGCGAGGCGGACCTGGGCCGTGGCCTTCACCCCGTCCGGAGATCACCTGGTCGCCGCGACGTCCTCGGGGGAGCTGCTGTTCCTGGCCTTGCCCGCGCTGGACATCGCGCGAAGCCTCAAGGCCCCTGCGTCGTTCGCCCTGCATCTGGAGTTCAATCCAGCGGGATCCCTGCTGGCGGCCAGCCCTGACACGAGCGCGTTCGCCATCATCGATGTTCGCGACGGGCAGCATGTCTTTGGCTACTCGGACCTGGATGACCAGCAGGGCAGCACCGCGAACTTCTCTCCCGACGGACGCTTCGTGAGCTGGGGCCTGGATGACGGAAAGGTAGGCATCTGGGGTGTGAAACCTCGTCCCCAGGAATTGCGTCTGGGATGAGGACGGTCCCTGGGGGGCAATGATGCTAGCGTGTCTGTCATGCGCTCATCTCCTTGCCTGTTTGTCCTGGCATGCCTTTCAGCCATCGCTGCCCAGGCACAGACCCATATCCCATCGCCACCCTCGGGCGCTTATGGCGTCGAGGTCACGAGTTTCATCGAGAAGGAGGAGCTCCAGGAGGCGTCTGGACTGATCTGGGCACCGGATGGGTCCAACCGCCTCTTCGTGGTGCTCAAGGGAGGCAAGGTCCGCGTCATCCAGAACGGGCAACTCCTGCCCACACCGTTCATTGACGAGGCAGTGGCAACGAGTGGGGAGCAGGGACTCCAGAGCCTGGTCTTCGACCCGGACTACGCGACCAACCACTACGTCTATGTCTTCGCCAGCCAGCCAAACATCGACGTGGGGGGGATTACCCGATTCATCGCGCAGATCCTCCGGTTCACGGAGGTCGGCGGTGCCGGCGTCAATCGAACCGTCATCGTCGACAACATCCCTTCGGGCACGACCCACAACGGTGGAGGACTGGACTTCGGCCCGGATGGGCTTCTGTATTTTGGAGTAGGAGACAGAGACATCCACGCGGGTGGCAACGATGATCTGAGCGAGCTGTCTTCAAAGATCCTCCGCGTCCACAAGGACGGGACCGTTCCCACCGACAACCCGTTCTACGACGGAGAGGGCGCGAACAACGACCTCATCTGGGCTCGGGGCTTCCGCAATCCCTTCCGGATCCGCTTCGAGCCTGGAACCGGAAAGCTCTGGGTCAACGTCGCCGGAGAGGCCGCCGAGCAGATCTTCCGGGTAGGGATGGGCGACCATGCGGGGTGGTGGCAGTATGAGAACAATCAGCCCGACGGCTTCCTGGCACCCCTTGTCGCGTACACGCCAGGCTTCTGGGAGCAATACGACTTCAAGGCGACCGGCGCCGTGCGCAAGGACGGGGTCGCGACCTTCACCGTGGAGGGCGCCTATCCCGTCTCCTCTCTGCGCAAGGGCAAGAAGGTTCATCTCCGAGACGTGGCAGACCCCAGCTTCAACGGTGTCGGTTACATCACCGGCTTTCCGACGCCGCTGTCTTTCACCGTGGACCAGCCCGGTCCGGATGCCATGAGCGGCGGTGGTGGGCTGAAGACAGACGCCATGGGTGACGCCGTCGTTGGCGGCGTGTTCTACGAGGGCGCGCTCTTCCCTCAGGAGTATCAGGGGAACTATTTCTTCGCGGACTTCAAGGGAAACGTCTTCCGCGTCGTCCTCGCTCCCGACGGCACCGTGGCCAGGGTGTCCCTGGTGGTGAACTACACCGACCGTGCGATGTTCACTGACGTCGCAGTGGGCCCGGATGGCGCGCTGTATGTCCTCTCCTTCAACGGCGCGGTCTACCGGGTCACCCCCTTGCCCGTCGGGCAGGGGGTGCTTGTCTCCACGCAGGACCTGGTCATCCCGGAGGGCGGATCGAAGACGTTCACGGTCTCCCTGGCCATGCCGCCCTCCACGCCGACGTATGTGGCCATCGAGCGGCGAGACGAGGACTCGGACATCCGGGTGACCGACGGGCAATCCCTCCTCTTCGACGCGACCAACTGGAGCGTCCCGCAGTTCGTCACCCTCAGCGCGCTCCAGGACGCGGACGCGGACATCGACCACGCCACGTTCTTCATCACCCTGGACCAGGGCTTTCCGGAGGGCGTGCCCGGCGTGGAGATCCACGCGCGTACCGAGGAGGATGAAATCCAGGCGCTCCAGATTTCTCCCTCCACCCCGTTCGAACTGGACGAGGGGATGGGAGGCACCTTCACCGTCGCCCTTGCGTATGTGCCGACGTCTCCCGTGACGGTCTCCGTGGCACATACGTCGGGGAGCGAGGACGTGAGCGTCACCGCCGGCGCATCCCTGACCTTCATGCCCGAGGACGGCACCGCGGCGAAGACCGTCACGTTCGCGACCGCGCGGGACACCGACAGTGAGGACGACGTGGCCGTGCTGACGGTGTCCGCGCCGGGACTCGCCGCGCGGACGGTCACTGTCATCGCGAGAGACGTGGCCGGGGTGCCAGCAATCACCTCCGTGCCCGTGACACAGGCGACCGTGGGAGCGCCCTATGCGTACACCGTCGCGGCGACCGGGCGGCCCGTGCCATCGCTCGTGCTGGTGCAGGGGCCACAAGGCATGACGTTGGACCCTGCAAGTGGGCGTCTGTCCTGGACGCCAGCGACCGAGGCGACCGTGACCGTCTCCGTGCGCGCGAGCAATGGGCAGTCACCGGATGCAGTCCAGACGTTCCAGCTCCAGGTCCAACTGCCGGAAGCCACGGACGCTGGCACTGAAGCGGATGGGGGCAACGTCGCGGATGCGGGAGCCGGAGCAGACGCCGGCACCGTCGAAGACGCGGGGACCGGGATGGACGGAGGAACCGTCGCGGACGCGGGCTCCGCGCACGACGCCGGCACGGCGCCGGACCCCAGGGAGGATGAATCCGGTGGCTGCAGTGCTGGCGCCACCGCGCTTCCGAGCGTCCTGGGGTGGTGGCTCCTGGCGGGACTCATCTGGAAGCGCCAGAGGTTCCGAACCGGCAGGCCCTGAGCCAACAGCGTGGATGTTCGCCGCCCGGGGCCCCGCTGTTCCTGGGGGACGGCGACAGAAAGGCCCGTCCGCCGCGCGCCGCACCGGGGCGATGTTGGCGGCCCGCGAACGTCTCCGTGGCGGGGCTCCGCAACCCCACCGGAGGATGATTACCGTCCATTCATGGAGGTGGACGTGGCGAAGCCGCGCCAGGCGGTCCGGAAGCATTCACGCGCGCCGCACGAGCGGCGACACGACACGGCGTTGCTCATCATCGACGTCATCAACGACCTGGAGTTCCCAGGCGGGGAGAACGTCCTGCCCTGGGCGCTGCGCATGGTGGAGCGCCTGGGCCCCTTCGCTGAGCGGATGCGCAAGGCCGGTGTCCCGGTCATCTACGCCAACGACAACTTCGACCTCTGGCGCAGCAGCTTCACGGACGTCTACAAGCACTGCACCCGGAAGGACAGCCGTGGCCAGCGGGTCGCCCGCGCGCTCAAGCCCCGGCCGGACGACTACTTCATCCTCAAGCCCAAGCACTCGGCCTTCTTCGCCACGTCACTGGTGCCCCTGCTGGAGCACCTGGGCACGAAGAAGCTGCTGCTCGCGGGCATCGCCACCAACCTGTGCGTCTTCTTCAGCGCCCACGACGCGCACATGCACGAGTTCAAGATCACCGTGCTCAGCGACTGCTGCTGCGCGGAGAGCGACAAGGACCATGACCTGGCCCTGGATCAGCTCCAGCGCTTCCTGGGCGTGCGCGTCCGCCGGGCCGACGAGGTCCACCTGCCACCCCGCTCACGCCGCCGCGCCACGCCCAGGCCCCCGCCGGAATGGAAGTGATGGCGGTGGCCTGATGCGTGGGAGGACGGCTCAGACGTCCTTGTCGTCGTCATCATCGTCATCGAGGATGTGGCACGCGCCCGCATCCTCGTCGAGCGCCTTGCCGACGAACTCCTTCACCAGGTCATCGCCATTGAAGACGAGGGAGAGGCTGACCTGTTCGCCGCCCACGTCCTCCTTCTTGTCCAGGTGCAGCTTGCCGCCGAGCGCCGCCGCGTTCCCGTCCACGTGCGCGCCCGCGGGCACCCGCACCTCACCGCCAATGGACACCACGTCGCCCTTCACCTTCGCGCCGGGCTCCAGGATGACGCGCCCCCGGATGGACACCACGTCGTTGTCCACCACCGCGCCCTTCTTCACGATGACGTCGCCGTCCACCGCGACCGCGTCGTGGATCTTCTCCCCGGGCTCGACGACCAGGTTCGTCCCCTGGACCGCCTTGCTCCCGTCCTTGACGTTGACGCAGATGGCCTTGGCGTGAGCCTTGGCCGGCGCCTGCTTCGCGGGTTCCGCCGCCAGGGCCGGCACGGCCAGCGAGCAGGCGAGGAGCATCATGGGCAGGAAGGGACGGCGCATGGCGGAGACCTCCGGGACGCGGAAGGGGAGCGGCATGCCCTTGCTACGGGCGTCCGCGTCCCCCATTGCATCCGGGGCCTCGCCTCAGCTGAGCACGCCCTTCGCCGCGTCGATGGCCTCGTGGGTGCCCGCGAGCGCCAGGATGTCGCCCGCGCGCAGCACCTCCTGGGCGGTGGGCACCAGGACGCCCGCGTCGCCCCGGCGGATGGCCAGCACCGTGGCCCCCGTCATGCCACGCAGGTTGAGCTCCGCCAGGGTCCGGCCCACCGCCGCGCTGGACTCGCCGAGCGCCACCGACTCCGGTTCTCCGATGCCGGGCAGCAGCTGGCGCACGCCATGGAGGACGTCCTTGGGAGGCTCGTCCTCGTCACCCTTGGCGTGGGACTGGGCCGCGAGCGCCTCCACGATGACCTGCGCGCCCGCGCGCATGTGCCCCTGCAGGTGCGTGGCGCTCTTCCAGAAGGCGAAGCCCATCACGCCCAGGGACACCAGCAGCAGCATCGCGCCCGGCACGCCCGGCAGGAACGGCTGGGTGATGGCCACCACCGGCACGCCCACCATGAAGACGCTGGCCAGTTGGAGCGCCACCACCAGCACCCGGCGCGGCGCCGCCGCCAGGTCCACCTTTCCGTTGGCGGCCGCCGGCAGCGCGCCCTCCGCCAGCACCACGCCCAGCCGCCGCCCCATCCGCACGATGCCCACGCAGAAGGGCAGGGCCAGCGCCACGGACAGGCCGATGACGATCCAGGGCGTCAGCGTCTTGCCCCAGCCCATGCGCTCGTCGATGAACTCCGTGACCTGGGGCAGCAGCACCGACGTGCCAATGACGATGATGGTGATGAGCGCCGCGTCCAGCAGCATCAGGAGCGCCATGCGCCGCACGCGCGCGCCCACCGTCTTCTGGCGTGGCGACGTGCGCAGGTTCTCCACCCAGCTACCGTAGAGCGAAGCGAACGTCTGCAGCGGCGCCGGCAGCTTGCGGTCCACCCAGTTGGCGATGGGCCCGGACGCGCGGATGAGCCACGGCGTCGTCAGCGTGGTGATGGCCGACACGGCCACCGCCACCGGGTAGAGGAACATGCCCGTCGCCTTCAGGGACAGGCCCAGGCCCGCGATGATGAAGGAGAACTCGCCAATCTGGGACAGGCTCAGGCCCGCCTGCACGGACGTGCGCGTGCCGTTGCCCGTGAAGAACGCGCCCACCGACACGCTGAGGATCTTCCCCAGGACGACCACGCCGGTGAGCACCGCGATGGCCAGCCAGTGCTCACGGATGAGCGCCGGGTCGATGAGCATGCCCACGGACACGAAGAACACCGCGCCGAACAGGTCGCGCACCGGCTGCACCAGGTGCTCGATCTCCTTGCCCTCGCCGGACTCGGCCACCAGCGAGCCCGCGAGGAACGCGCCCAGCGCCACCGAGTAGCCGAACGACTGCGCCAGCAGCGCGCCCGCGAAGCAGATGCCGATGCTCGTGACGAGCGTCGTCTCCGGCCGCTGGAGCTTCGTGATGGCGCGCACCACGCGGGGTACGACGAACAGGCCGATGCCCACCAGGCCCGCGAGGAACGCCGCCAGCCGGCCCACGGTGAAGGCCAGGTCCCCGGCGGACAGGCCGGTGCCGCTGGACACCGCGGTGAGCATGGCCATCAGCAGGATGCCGATGAGGTCCTCCACGATGAGGATGCCCACCACGATGCTCCGGAGCGCGCCCCGGATGTTCTGCTCGTCGAACGCCTTGGCGATGATGGTGGTGCTGGAGATGGCGATGCAGCAGCCGGTGAACAGGCTCTCCAGCATCGTCCAGCCGAAGGCGCGGCCGGTGATGAAGCCCAGCCACACCATCACGCTGCACTGGATGACGGCGGTGAGCCCCGCCGTGGGCCCCACCTGGAAGAGCCGGCGCAGGCTGAACTCCAGCCCCAGGGAGAACATCAGCAGGATGACGCCCAGCTCCGACAGCGTCTGCACGATGCCCGGGTCCGCCACCAGGGGGATGGGGACGTGCGGCCCGATGATGAAGCCCGCGAGGATGTAGCCCAGCACCACCGGCTGGCGCAGGCGCTGGAAGAGGACCGTGGTGACCGCCGCGACACAGAGGACGGTGGCGAGAGCTTGGAGGAAGGCGTGGGCGTCGTGCATGGGAGGCGCCTTGGGAGGTGATGGGCTCGCGTTGCCCGGCCCCGCCCGCGCTGCGCGGGGCCGGATCCACAGGAGGAAGTTAGGGCGGGCTCAGCCGCATCGCTCGAGGGCGATGGCTCCGCCGATGATGACCAGGCACAACAGGCCACTCCACAACAGGCGCGCGCCCTGCCACTGGTCGTGGGTGGCGCCCCCCTGCGGCTGGGGGGGAGTGGGCTCGGTGGGGGACGGGGACGAAGACATGGAAGGAGGCCTCGCGCGGCCGCGGGAAGGCGCGCCGCGGCTGGGAAGGGTTGCGTGGGAGGAGGGCCCGCCTGCCAGGTCTCTGGAGCTCACACCGGGACGCAGCGGGCATGGGCCCGTGAACGAAGAAGAGGGGAAAGGACCGCTCAGCCCTGGACGGGGGGGCCCTGCGCCGGGCAGTTCACCGTCCGGGGGCGGTCCGCCAGCGGCGTGAGCCGGCTGGGGAGCGCCCGGGCAAGCAGGCCCTGGGCCCGCGCCAGCACTCCCGCGTCATAGCGCGCGAGCAACGCGCGCAGGGTGTCCAGCCTGGGGGTGTAAGGGGGCGGGGACCGGAGCCCGGCACCGCCACCATCCACCTGATCGCGCGAGCCCGGCCGCGGCGCGCCCACGTGGGACCCGTGCAGCAGCCCCGCTTCCTCCCACTCCGGCTTCAGGCTGGAAGGCGCGCGCGATGCCTTGTGGGTCCGGGACGCCGCCGCCTCCAGGCCGGCCTTGTGGAACGGCCCCGCTGGGCGCTCCACCAGCCCCAGGAACCCGGCGACCACCGCCGCGCACACGACCGCCGCCAGGGCCATCCTGGAGGGGCGGGGGGCTTCACGCCCGGTGTGTGGAGGGGCCGGCGTCATGGGTTGGGGGGCTAAGCGTGTCGCACGGGATGCGACAGTCCGTCGCCGACAAAAGTCTGTATCGGCGGAAGGGCTTTATACGCAGCGGGGTTCTCACGCACCTCGGAAAATCGCGCCCTTGGCGATGAAACTGTCATCCGATGACGCAGGCGGGTGATTTCAGCACCACTCCACATTGACGTTGCCACCCGCCAGGGGATATCCCCTTTCAGCAACCGAAAATGCGAACCATTCTCAACTTCGACGACGGATTGGGGGCTGGCCCGACGCTGCCTCAGGCTGCGACCACCCGTGTGGATCCGGCGCGGAGTCCGGTGGGGCTGTTCCAGTCGGCGACCGCGTCGGCGGAGGCGGGGTGGGGTCGCTGGAGTGGGGCCCTGCTGACCGCTGCCGCGGCGCACGTGCTGGCGGTGGCAGTCGGGGTGATGGTGTCGAACCGCCCGCCGCCCGAGGTCAAGAAGCCGGAGCCGGAGCTGGTGCTGATGGCGTACGCGCCGCCTCCGCCGCCCCTGGGCGGTGGCTCGGTGAAGCAGGCCGCGGAGCCCGTGAAGGCGGTGGTGCAGAAGCCTCGCCCGAAGCACCGGGAGCTGGTGATGCCCGCGAAGGTGCCGGAGCCGGTGCAGGAGACGCCGGCGGAGCAGGTGGAGACCCCGCCCGCGACGGAGGTGGCCTCGGTCGTGTCGGAGGCGCCCGCGGGGCCGGGCGTGCCGGAAGGCGCGGTCGGTGGCGTCGTCGGTGGCGTGGTGGGCGGAATCGTGGGCGGCAAGGTCGGCGGGCAGGGCACCGCGCCGCCCATCTATACGCCGCGCGAGGTGATGAAGCTGCCGGTGCTGCTGTCCGGCAAGCCGGAGTATCCGCGCCGCGCCCGCGAGGACGGAATCTCCGGCGTGGTGATGGTGATGGTGGTCATCGGCACGGACGGCGAGGTGGAGCCGGGCTCGCCGCGCATCCAGCGCTCGGTGCCGGGCCTGGACGAGGCCGCGCTCGAGTCCGTCGCGGGCTGGCGCTTCTCGCCGGCCCTGGGACACGACGGCGCGCCCGTGCGCGTGAAGGTCGTGATCCCGGTGAAGTTCGCCCTGAGGTAGTCCCTTCGCAGCCCCGTAGAAGCCTTCATGAATCCCAAGCTCCGCTCGGTTCTCTTCTGGATCCACCTCGTCTGCGGCCTCATCGTCGGGCTCGTGGTGGGAGTGATGTCGTTCACGGGCGCGGCGATCGCGTTCGAGTCACAGATCGTCGACCTGGCGGACCGGGATGCGCGCCACGCGGCGCCTCCCGCGCCGGGGACACCGCGCCTGACGGTGGAGGAGATGATCGCCAGGGTGAAGGAGGCGAAGCCCGCCGTGCCGCCCTCCGGAGTGACGGTGTCCTCCGAGGCGGACAGCATGGTGACGGTGGCCCTGGGCCGCGGCGCCGCGGTCTATGTTCACCCGTACACCGGGGAGGTGCGCGAGCAGGGTGCGCAGGGCTGGCGTTCGTTCTTCCACACGATGGAGGAGCTGCACCGCTGGCTCGCGGCGTCCGGCGACAACCGCGCCGTGGGCAAGGGCATCACCGGCGTGGCCAACCTGGCCTTCTTCTTCCTGGGCATCACCGGCCTGTTCTTGTGGTGGCCGCGCAAGTGGACGCTGCGCTCCATGCGGCCCATCCTGTGGTTCCGCCGCGGGCTGAAGGGCAAGGCGCGCGACTTCAACTGGCACAACGTCATCGGCTTCTGGTCGCTGCCGGTGCTGGTGGTGCTGACGGCGTCCGGCGCGGTCATCTCCTATAAGTGGGCCTCCAACCTGGTCTTCACCCTCACGGGCAACGAGCCGCCCTCGGCGCAGGGGCCCATCGCCTCCGCGCCCGTCGTCGTGTCCACGCCCGCGCCGGGGACGAAGCCCCAGGCGCTGGATGCGCAGTTCGACGCGGTGATGAAGCAGTCCAAGGCCTGGGAGACCATCACGCTGCGGCTGGCTGCGCCTCCGGGCGCCGGCGGCCCCGGCGGCCGTCCCGAGGGCGCTCCTCGCGGCGAGGGCGCTCCGCGGGGTGAGGGTGGTCCTCGTGGCGACGGCGGTCCTCGGGGCGAACGCATGGCGCGCGGCGAGGGCGCTCCGCAGGGCGAGGGCGCGTCCCGGCCCGAAGGTGGTCCTCGGGGCGAAGGTGGCCCGCGCGGTGAGGGCGCTCCTCGCGGCGAAGGTGGTCCTCGCGGCGAAGGTCGTGGCAGTCCAAAGGGCCCGCAGGCGAGCACCTTCATCGTCCGCGAGCAGGAGCGCTGGCCGCTCTTCGCCACCAACACGGTGTCGGTGGATCCCTTCACCGCGCAGCCCCTGAAGACGGAGACCTACGCGGACTTCAACAGCGGCCGGAAGGTGCGCACGTGGCTGCGCTTCCTGCACACCGGCGAGGCGCTGGGGTGGATGGGCCAGCTCATCGCGGCGCTCGCGTCCTTCGGCGCCGTGTTCCTCGTCTACACCGGCTATGCGCTGTCCTGGCGCCGCTTCGTCCCGCGCCGCCGGACCCAGCCCGCGGCCTCCTCGGCGCCGGTGGTCCCGCCCGCGGAGTCGAAGACACACGCCGCCTGACGTCACAGCTCAGTAAACCCAGACATCCCAGAAGCCCGGACCGCGAGCGCGGATCCGGGCTTTTTTTGTTTTCACTCGCGGGCGTGTGGCATTCGTGTCGCTGATGCAAAGCAGTGCCTTGGCGAGCGCGGCGCATCCAGCTTCGAAGTGTTGACGGGAAGAAATTTCTTGTAACGCCAATCGGGAACCTGCATATGAGAATCATTCTCATTTTTGGCAGTCATTCCTTTCCCGAGGGGATTTGTGTCTACATCCAAGCCCGGTCGTACTGGTGTCCGCTCTTCGAATGGCAACCCTGGAGGCGTGCGCGGCGCGCTCTGGCCCTGGGGGCCGGCGGCGGTAGGCCTCGCCTCCGCCCTGGCGGCGGGTGGCGCCATGGCGCAGGAGACGCCGGCGACGACGGGCGAGACGTCCGCGCCCGTGCAGGAGTCCCGCCCGGCGGAGTCCGCCCCCGTGGGCCAGGAGGCCCCGGCCCCCGAGCGCACGCCGGAGTCCGCGGCGCCCACGCAGGCTGCCCCGACGGCGACGGCGGAGCAGGCCGCCCAGGACGACGCCTACGTCCTCCCGGAGGTGTCCGTCGAGGGTGAGACGGAGAAGTACAACGCGACCGAGCCCAGCCTGGCGCGCCTGCCCCGGCCGCTGGTGGACACGCCGCAGACCATCACGGTGGTCCCCGAGCGCGTCATGGAGGAGCAGCAGGCGACGACGCTGCGCGATGCCCTGCGCAACGTGTCCGGCATCACGGTGACGGCGGGCGAGGGTGGCCGTCAGGGTGACACCTTCTCGCTGCGCGGCTTCTCCGCCCAGACGGACACGCTGCGCGACGGCGTGCGCGACCTGGGCTGGTTCACGCGCGACACGTTCAACCTGGAGGGCGTGGAGGTCTACTTCGGCCCGTCGTCGGTGCTGTTCGGCCGCGGCTCCACGGGCGGCGCCATCAACCTGGTGACGAAGAAGGCGCGCAAGGGCTCCTTCACGGACCTGCGCCTGTCGGGCGGCACGTCGCCCACCGGCCGCATCGAGGCGGACGTCAACCAGGAGCTGTCCGACAGCGTCCAGTTCCGCGTGAGCGCCGTGGGGCAGCTGGCCGGCGTCGCGGGCCGTGACGTCGTGAAGGAGAACCGGGCGGGCATCGCGCCGTCCGCGCGCTTCCAACTGGCGGAGAAGGTCGCCCTGGAGGTGGACTACTTCTACCAGCACGAGGACAGCGTGCCGGACTACGGCCAGCCGTACTTCAACGGCTACCCCGTGGGCGTCACCCTGGACGTGCCCCGTGAGAACTTCTACGGCGTGAAGGACAGCGACCAGGAGCTGGTGAACGTGCACATCGGCACGGCGCGCCTGCTCGCGGACCTGGGCGACACGTTCCGCCTGACGAACACGCTGCGCTACGGCGGCGTGGACCGCTTCTCCCGGCCCACCGCGCCGCGCGGCCTGACGCCGGCCGGAGCCCCCACCACCATCGGGCGCCAGCGCTTCGAGACCACCGCGGACAACACCTACTTCGCGGACCAGCTGGACGTGCGCGGCGTGTTCAACACGGGCTTCCTCAAGCACACCGCCAACATCGGCCTGGACATCTCCCGCGAGCAGCGTGAGCAGGGCCGCGCCAACCTCGCCGCGGCGGGCGGCGGCAACCTGCCGGCGGACCTGTTCGACCCGGACAACAGCCCGGACCTGTCCGGCGTGACGCGCACCGTGGGCGCCACCAACTACAGCCGCCAGTGGAACCTGGGCGCGTACGCGTCGGATCAGATCCAGCTGGGCAAGTACGTGGAGGTCCTCGGCACCCTGCGCCTGGACAACCTGCACAGCGACTACGAGACCATCGCCGCGAACGGCACCGTGGCCGCCTTCGAGCAGGAGAACAGCCTGTTCAACTGGCGCGTGGGCCTGGTGCTCCACCCGGCGGAGAACACCAGCGTCTACGGCATGTACGGCACGTCCTCGAACCCGAGCGCCGAGCTGGCCACGCTGTCCAACGACACCGTCACGCTGGATCCGGAGAAGAACGAGACCTTCGAGATCGGCGCCAAGTCCGACCTCATCAAGGAGCGCCTGAGCGTCAACGCCGCTGTGTTCCGCACCAACAAGCTGAACGCGCGCGTGCCGAACTCGGATCCGGACGGCCCGCCCGTCGTGCTGGAGGGCAAGCAGCGGGTGCAGGGCTACGCCCTCGGCGTCGCGGGCTCGCCGGTGCGCCGCTGGAACGTGTTCGCCAACTACACGTTCCTGGACGCGAGCATCCGCGAGCACACCAATGAGTTCCTGGTGGGGCAGCGCCTGGTGAACACGCCCAAGCGCAGCTTCTCGCTGTGGACCACGTACGCCATCCTGGACAACCTGTCCGTGGGCGGCGGCGCCACCTACCAGGACGTGGCCACGGTGAACAACCCGGCCAACGCGACGGCGGCGCTCAGCAAGGTGCCCAACTTCTGGCGCTTCGACGCGTTCGCGTCGTACTCCATCCAGAAGGTGGACCTGCAGCTCAACGTCTACAACCTGACCGACAAGCTCTACTACGACGCGTACTACGGCGGCCAGGCCGTGCCGGCGGACGGCGTCTCGGCGCTGCTCTCCGCGCACGTGCGGTTCTAGTCGCGCGGTGTCCCTGCCGGGCGTAGGAGGACGTCCATCATGATGGTGCACATCCCGCAGGTCCTCACGCCCGAGCAGGTGGCCCACTGCCGCGCCGTCTTCCAGAAGGCGGCGTGGGAGGATGGCCGGACCACCGCCGGCAAGCAGTCCGCGCAGGTGAAGAAGAACCTCCAGCTGCCGGAAGGCAGCCCCGCTGCCCGGGAGCTGGGGGACCTGGTGCTCGCCGGCCTGGAGCGGAGCCCGCTGTTCATCTCCGCCGTGCTGCCCCAGCGCGTGTTCCCGCCGCTGTTCAACCGCTACGAGGCGGGCATGGACTTCGGCTCGCACGTGGACAACGCCATCCGGCCCATCCTGGGCACGAACCAGCGCATCCGCACGGACGTCTCCGCCACGCTCTTCCTCTCCGACCCGGACAGCTACGACGGCGGCGAGCTGGTGGTGGAGGACACCTACGGCAACCACTCGGCGAAGCTGCCCGCGGGTGACCTCATCGTCTATCCGTCCACCAGCCTGCACCACGTCACGCCGGTGACGCGCGGCGTGCGGCTGGCGTCGTTCTTCTGGGTGCAGAGCATGATCCGCGATGCGGGGAAGCGGTCGCTGCTCTTCGACATGGACACGTCCATCATGCAGCTCACGCGCGAGGTGCCCAAGAGCCCCGCGCTGGTGATGCTCACGGGCGTGTACCACAACCTCCTGCGCCAGTGGGCGGAGCCCTAGCCAGGGGCCCCGGGGCCGCTAGTCGGGGCTGACGTGCAGGGTGAGCACCGGGCACGCCGCGCGGCCCACCACCTTCTGCGCCACGCTGCCCAGCAGCATGCGGGTGAGCCCCTTGCGCTGGTGCGTGCCCATCACGATGAGGTCGTACTTCCCGCGCTCGGCCTCCTCCAGCACCACGTTGCCCGCCTCGCCGATCACCACGCGGTGGGACAGGGCGACCGGCGCGGTGCCGTCCACGGAGCGCAGCAGCGCCTCCAGCTCCTTGCCCGCGGTGTCGCGCGCCGTCGCCTCCAGCGAGGTGGCGTCCCAGCCGGGCGAGGCCACCAGCAGGTCCGGCGCCACGTACTGTGGCGGCTCCCAGGCGTGCAGCACGTCCACCGTCGCGCCGAAGGGCCGGGCGAGCTGTAGCGCGTAGTTCACGACGGACCGGGACCCGTCCTTCAGGTCCACCGGCACGAGGATGCGTGAAGGTCCAGCCATGGGTGTGCTCCTCCTGTGGGAACGCATAACGCCCGCTCGCCACCGGGGCAAGGGGGCGTCCGGGGAGCGCCGAGCGGCGGGGCGGGCCCGCAGGGCCACCCGCGCGTGGACACCTTCCTGTCCGAGGTCCTGCCCCCTTATGCGCCCTCCTATCGACAACGGTACCGTGCTCATCATCGGCGCTGCTGGCGGCATCGGCCGCGAGCTTGCCCGGCTGCTCTCCCCGCGGGTCAGGACCCTGGTGCTGGTCGCGGGCGACGTGGACGACCTGGGGAGCCTCCGCGAGGAGCTGCTCGCCCGCTACCCCACCCTGGGGGTGATGGTGAGGGCCTGCCGCATGGATGACCCTCGCGCCGTGGACGCGCTCTTCGAGCACCTGGAGCGCCACTTCGTCCGCGTGGACGTCCTCATCAACAACGCGGACTACGCCTTCAGCGGGCTGTACGCGGAGGAGCGCTGGAAGCGCATCGAGGAGCTGGTGCAGGCCAACGTGCTGGCCCCGGCCATGATCACGCACCGCCTGCTCCGCCCCATGCTGGAGCGCGGGCGGGGTGGCATCCTCACCGTGGGCTCGGGCGCGGCGCGGCTGTTCCTCCCGGGCGCGGTGACGTTCGCCGCCACGCAGCGCTTCCTGGACGGCTTCAGCGAGTCCCTGCGCCTGGAATTGAAGGACGCGGGCATCCCCGTCACCTTCGTGGCCGCCGGCCCGCTGGCGGTGGAGCCGCACCTGGACGGAGAGGTGACGCCGTTCTTCGAGCTGTCCCTGCGCCAGTGCGCCCGCGAGGCGCTGGAGGGCTTCGAGCGGGGCGAGGCGCTGGTGTACCCCGGCCTGGGGCACCGCTGGGTGATGCGGCTCCTGCGCTTCCTGCCGCGCTCCTTCAAGCGGGGCCTGGGGCGGCTGGCGCTGGGCGGCCTCAAGCGGACGCTGCTCTTGAACCCCTCCGGGCCCGGGACGGACGCGGCCCACCGGCCGGTGCTGCTGGCCGGTGGGGAGCCCTCGTCCTCGACGTGACGGCTCCGGCCCGGGAGGGCGGAGCGCTTCAGCCGATGATCATGTCCTCGCGCTCGAGGGTGCCTTCCTCGAAGCGGCGGAGGTTGAAGCGGGTGAAGAGCTCGTCGGCGTCGCCGGAGGTCATCCACCGGGCCATCCGCTCCGCGACGGCGGGGGCCATCATGAAGCCGTGGCCCACGAAGCCCGACAGCTGGAGCAGGTTGTCCAGGCCCGGGGTGCGCCCGAGGATGGGGTTGTTGTCCGGGGTGACGTCGTAGAGGCCGCCCCACTGGCGCAGCACCTTCACCTGGCCCACGTGGGGCAGCTGCTCCGTGAGGGCCTGGGCGAAGCGCGCCACGAAGCGCAGCGTGCTGCCCATGTTGGGGCCGGCGGGCTCCTTCGGGTCGCCCATGCCGCCCACGATCTCGCCGCGCATGGACTGGCTGAAGTACAGGCCCGTGTCGAGCACCGACACCAGCGGCGACAGGAAGGGCTTGAGCGGCTCGGTGCTGAGGATCTCGTGGCGGTGCGGCTCGTTGGGCAGCGTCACGTCCGCGAGCTTCGCCACCTGGGGGCTCCACGCGCCGGAGGCGAGCACGACGGTGTCGCAGGCGATGTCGCCCCGGTCCGTCTTCACCTTGCGCACCTGGCCGTTGCTCGTCTCGAAGCCGGTGACGTTCGTGTACGTCTCCACCTTCACGCCGCGCTTCGCGCAGCCCTGCGCGTAGCCCCACAGGAAGGCCCAGGGGAAGATGACGCCGTCCTCCGGGTTGTAGGCCGCCGTCACGCAGTCCTTCATCGTGAGGCCCGGGACGATGTCGCGCGCCTCGTCCGCGGTGATGATGCGCGTGGGCACGCCGTACTGGTTGTGCAGGGCGGCGTTGCGATCCAGCCGGTACGCGGTGTCCTTGCGCTTGGCCAGGAAGAGGTAGCCGCCCTGGCGCAGCCACACGTTGACGCCCAATTCGCGCGCGAAGCCCTTCATCAGGTCGATGGAGCGCTTGGCCAGTTCGATCAGCGCCGGGGTGCCCCACTGCATGCGCACGCCGCCGCCGTTGCGGCCGGACGCGCCCGCGCACAGGTAGCCGCGCTCCAGCACGACGACGTCCGTCTCCCCGCGCAGCGCCAGGTTGTACGCCAGCGACAGGCCCATGATGCCGCCGCCGATGATGACCACCCTGGCCTTCTGCGGCACCGGGCCCTCCGGCCGCAGCGCGGACGGGAAGTGCTCCAGCTCCTGGGGCACGCCGCCCACGGGCGGGATGGCCTCGTCCACGGGGGCGCTGGCCAGGACGCGCAGCTCCGTGGGGTAGAGCGGCGGGCGCGGCGTGAAGGGCACCACGGCCTCCGCCTTCAGGGCCGGGGCCTTCTGCTTGAGCAGCGCGGCCACCGCGGCGTGGCAGCTCTTGCCCTGGCAGATGCCGGTGCCGAAGCCCGTGTAGCGCTTCACCGACTCCACGTCGTGGTAGCCGCGCTCGATGGCGTGCTCCACGTCCGTGACGGTGACGTCCTCGCAGGTGCAGACGAGCGCCTTGCTCATGACAGCCCTCCCAGCAGCGCCCCGGCGGCCCTCGCGCCCATGGCCGCGGCGTCCTTCGCCGTGCCGACCCTCGCGACGTCCCCGGCGACGAAGACGTCCGCCGCCTGCGTGCGCCCGTCCGCGTCCGCCTCCACGCGGAAGTGGCCCGCGTCCGCGTCGAACTCCACCTTCGCGCCGCCCTGGCGCGCCAGCTCGAAGCCCGGCGCCACCGGCACGGACACCACCACCGCGTCGCACGCCACCTTCTGCTTGCGGCCGCCCTGGGGCGTGAAGCTCAGGCCCGTCACGGCGCGCAGGCCGTGGGCCTTGAGCGCGTCTCCGACGACGGCCCTCGGGTGCGCGTTCGCGGGCAGCGGCCCCTTCAGGTCCACCACCGCCGCCACCTCCACGCCGCGCTGGGTGAACAGGTGCGCCAGCGCGTGCAGCTCCGGGCCGTGGCCCACCAGCGCCGCCACCTGGGGCGCCACGTCGTGGCGGCGCAGGAGCAGGCTCGCCGCGCGGCCCGCGATGACGCCGGGCAGGTCGTTGTTCTCGAAGGGGAGGGTGGGGGGATGGCCGCCCGCCGTGAGCAGGAAGCGCCGGGCGTAGACCTTGAGCAGCCGCAGGTTCCCCGCCTCCCGCGCGGCCACGGCCAGGTAGCGGCCGTGCTCGTCGTCATACAGGCCGATGACGGTGGCCTCGCGCACCACGCTGCCCTGGGGGAACGCGGTGGCCTCCGGCACGAAGGGCGCGTTCTCCTCCGGAGCGCCGTGGGCCAGCCGCCCGCCCAGGCTCGCGTCGCGCTCGAAGAGGAGGAAGGGCACGCCCTTGCCGGCGAGCACCCGCGCCGCCTCCAGGCCCGCCGCGCCGCCGCCCACCACCGCGACGGAGGTGTGGAAGGTGCGAGGCGGCAGGGGCTCCGGGCCCGCTTCCTTGGGGAGCAGGCCCAGGCCGGCCAGCTGCCGGGCCACGCGCGCCATCACGTCCTCCGCCACCGGCACGCCCGCGAACATCTCGTGGTGATCCAGGCGCTTCGGGAAGAACCAGTCGATGGTCTCGAAGATGTCCACCTTCGCGGACGGGTACGCGTTCTGCCGCTCCAGCCGCATGCCCTCCTTCGCGGGCGTGCGGCAGGTGTAGACGTTGGGCAGCCCGTCCACGCGCATCAGGCAGTGCGAGCACGCCGCGGCGAAGCAGTACGGCCCGCGGGGGCGGTGGTACTTCACGGAGCGGGAGAGGACGTTCTCGCCCGCGGCGATGAGGGAGCACGCCACCGGCTCGCCTTCGATGGCGGGGATGCTCTCCCCCTCGAGGTCCACGGTGATGGCCCTGCCGCGCGGGGTTGCGTCTGGGAGGCGTCGCATGGGTGCCGCGCAAAATGGCGCACCCGACGGAGGCGGTCAAAGCCTGTCAACGGCCGCCCGCCCTCCACCAACCCCCCGCGGCCCACAGCGCAGGTGATGGCGCGCGCGCCTGGGGCTTGTTTGAGAAGGAAGAAGCCCCACTCCCGGTGCGCGGGAGCGGGGCCTCATGATGCGGTGTGGCAATCCCGGGGCCGTGAGGCCGGGTGCGTCAAACCGGGTCCTCGCTCCGGGGGAAGATGGGCTCCGGCATGCCCCGGCCGCGGTAGCCGAACCGGGTGCGGATGACCGCGCCGAAGGCCAGCGGGTTGAGGATGAGGTTGAGCAGCACGCCCACCACCGGGATGTGGCTGATGAGCAGGATGATGCCCAGGCCCAGGGCGAGCACCACCGCCTGTGTCTTGCGGCCGCGCATCACCGGCAGCCGCGTGCCCACTTCACTGGCGATGGCCGCGTAGCCCAGCGCCGTGCCCAGCATGGAGGCGACCAGGAGGGCGAACGCCACCGGGATGCCGATGAGCGTGATGCACAGGACGATGGTCAGCGGGATGAGGGCCGCCGCGCCCACCAGGCCCACCCAGAAGTTGCGGGCGGGGTTGGCGCGGATCTCATCCCCCAGCTCCTTCATGCGCGCCGGGAAGAACATCTGCCCCAGGAAGCCCAGGCCGAAGAGGAGCGCGAACTGGAGGATGAAGGACGCCAGGCCCCCGCCGCTGTCGCCGCGGCCGTGGTCGTCATCGTCGTCGGAGTCCACCGACGCGTCGTGGTTCTGCACGTCCTGCATGCCGCGCTTGATCTCTCCGGCCACCATGCGGCCCAGGCCCGCGCCGCCGAAGGACTCCAGGCTGCCCTCCACGACGGCGCCGTCCGCCTTCTGCACCTGGCCGCCAAAGGCGGACACGTCGCCCTCCACCTTCGCGTTGGGCCCCAGGATGATGTTGCCGCCGAAGGCGTGCGCGTCTCCCTCCACGTGGCCCTGGATCTCCAGGTTGCCGCCGAAGGCGACCGCGTCGTCCTCCACGGTGCCCTTCACGATGAGGTTGCCGCCGTAGACGACGGCGCTCTCCACGGACTCGCCCTCCTTCACCTCCAGGTTCTGTCCGCGCGCCACCACGTCCCGGGCGCCGCGCTTGCCCTTCTTGTGCTTGAAGCTGTCGCGGAAGCTGCGGATCTCCTCGCGGATGCGCTGCTTGGCGGCCTCGGCCTCTTCCTTCGCGGCCTGCTTGGCCTCGTCGCGGGCGCGCCGCGCCTCCTCACGCGCCTGGGCGAGGTCCTCCGCCGCGTCCTCGTCCAGCTCCGGCGGCGCGGGAGGCGCCGGGGGCGCGGCGGCCACGACGGGCGGAGCCACGGGCGGGGTGGGGGCGTTGGCGGTGGGGCCCGCGCCGGGCTCCTTCTCCTTCGCGGTCAGCGGGCGCAGGGTGAAGATGGAGCCGTCCTGCTCCAGGTGGAGCGAGTAGGCGCGGGCCACGGTGCGCAGGGCCTGCTCGGCGGTGATGCCGCGCAGCCGCACCTCCGCCGGGGTGTCCAGGTCGCCGGTGACGACCAGGTTCAGGCCGCCCTTCTCCGCGATGGCCTTGAGCGCGTCGCGCAGCGAGCCGCGGAAGCTCACGTCGATGGTGCGGGCCGGGGCCGGGGCGGCCGCGGGGGCCGGGGCGGCTTCCGCGAGCGCGAGGGGGGCGCCGAGGAGGAGCGTTGGAAGCAGCAGGCGGGGGAGGATCTTCATGGTCACGCTCAGGCTTCGGAGAGGGACGGAGGGGAGCCGGCCAGGCGCTTCAGGCCGAACAGCGACGTGAACACGACGAAGGCGATGATGCAGGCCACCGCCAGCCCCGCGGTGCTCCACAGGGCGTGCGCGCCGCTGAACAGGCCCTCCACGAACGCGCGTCCGTCGCGCACGGTGGACGCGAACGCGGTGCCCATGCGGCCGAGCGCCCGGTCGTTGGTGAACAGGAAGCCCAGCCCCACGCCCAGGGACGTGAGCAGGATGCAGAGGCCCGTCCACACCTCGCGGCGCTGGGGCACGGGGCTCTCCGCGACGCGGGCCATCACGTTCACGACCAGCGACGGGGGCGGCAGCGGATCCGCCAGCCGGAACAGGTCCTGCTCCAGCAGGCGGTGGTCCTCCATCAGGGCGGCGCACGCCTCGCACTCCGCGGCGTGGTCCAGGGCCGGGCCCTCACCGGCCTCCAGCTCCGCGAAGAGGACCTCCAGGTCGGGGCAGGGGGTGGGGCTCATCGCGTCTCCTCCTCGGCGGGCGCCATCTTCTTGCGGAGCTTCTCACGGGCGCGGAACAGGCGCGCCATGATCGTCCCGGGCGCGCAGCCCATGATCTGCGCGATCTCCTTCGTGGTGCGCTTCTGGACGTAGTAGAGGGCCAGCACTTCACGGTCGTCCACGGAGAGCGTCTCCATGGCGGCCTCCAGCGACTGCCGCTCCTCGCGCGCGATGGCCCCGTCCTCCTGGGACGCCTCGTTGCTGGGGAGCACCTCCTTCATGGGCTCCAGCTCCTCCGTGCGCACCTTGGTGCGGCGGCGGAGCAGGTCCAGGCAGAGGTTGCGGGTGATGGCGAGCACCCAGAGGTCGAACGGGCGCGTCTCGTCGTAGCGGTGGAGGTTCTGGTACGCGCGCAGGAGGGCCTCCTGCGCGACCTCCGCGGCCTCCGCCTCGCTCTGCAAGAGGCGCAGCGCCAGGCCGTACACCGGGCGCTGCACGCTGCGCACGAGCGCCTCGAAGGCGGACGGGTCCCCCTTGCGGGCGGCCAGCACGTCCGCCTGCCAGGGGAGGGGGGCGGCGTCCTCAGCCATCAGCATGCCGATGGCCATGGGGAGCGAGTCGAGGGCAAGAGCGTTCACGCCCTGGACTACGGGCACGGCGGGAGGCCATTGCGCCGCCCTCGATCATCCCTTCCGCTTCTGTTTTTTCGCGGACTTGGCGGCGGCGAGGCGCTGCTTTTCGGCTTTTTCCGCCCGCCCTTCCGCCTTGGCCTGCTTGCGCTGCTTCTGCTTCGCCCGGAAGCCCAGCGGGATCGCCGGCTCCGGGGCAGGCGGTGGGGCGGTCCGGACCTCCTCCCGCTCCGGGAGCGCCTCGCGGGGTGGGCGGGCG
>NZ_JAYESI010000045.1:0-58904 GCF_041903675.1 Corallococcus sp. RDP092CA
GCACTTGGGGTTGCTGCTGTTACCGGAACGAAGGAGCGAGAGGCGCTTCCCACGAGTCGTCAAAATCAAGATGAGCAACTACGACAAGAAGTGGGTGAAGCGCCCCCGCCCTAACTGACCGGCATTGCAGCTAGGCGGCCTGGGGACATCAAGTCATGCGGATACTTGAAGGCGAGCAGACCCTGGCGAGGGTCTTCATTGGAGAGAGCGACAAGTGGCACCACCTCTCGCTTCAGGATGCGCTCCTGGAGCGACTGCACCGCGAGGGCTTCGCGGGAGCCACGGTCTTCCGAGGTGTCGCGGGCTTCGGCGCGACGAGCGTGGTGCACAGCTCCCATCTGCTTCGGCTCTCCGAGGACCTGCCCGTGGTGCTGGAGGTCGTGGACACGCCAGCGCAGATCGAGCGCCTGCTGCCCATCCTTGACGAGATGATTCAAGGAGGGCTGGTGACGCTGGAGAAGGTGCGTGTCATCAGCTACGCGGCAGGTGAGAAGCGCGGTGGCTAGGGGTCCGCCCGCCAGCGGGCCCTCCCGGTGTCAGGCGCGGCCAAAGGGCCTCCGCCCGGCGTAGCGCGCCGCGCTGCCAAGCTCCTCCTCCAGTCGTAGGAGCTGGTTGTATTTGGCCAACCGCTCACCGCGGCAGGGGGCCCCCGACTTCAGCTGCCCCGCGGAGGTCGCGACCGCCAGGTCCGCGATGAAGTCATCCGCCGTCTCTCCGGAGCGGTGGCTGATGACGGTGCCGTAGCCGCCCGCGCGGGCCGTCTCGATGGCGGTGAGCGTCTCCGAGACGGTACCAATCTGGTTGAGCTTGATGAGCGCTGCGTTGGCAATGCCATCCCGGATGGCTTCCTGGATGATGGCGGGGTTGGTGACGAAGTTGTCGTCGCCCACGAGCTGGAGCTGTCCACCCAGGCGACGCGTCAACGTCTGCCACCCCGAGCGGTCTCCCTCCGCCAGGCCATCCTCGATGGACGCGATGGGGAACTGCCGGGCCCACCCCGCCAGAAACTCCACCATCTCTTCGGACGTCTTCCGTCCCTCCCTGGATCTGGCGAGGACGTACGTCCCCTGGTCGTAGAACTCGCTCGCGGCCGGGTCGAGCGCGAGCACGATGTCCTGCCCCGGCCGGAGCCCCGCCAGCTCGATGGCCTGTAGGATGCGCTCGATGGCTTCGACGTTGGCCTTGAGGCTGGGGGCGAAGCCGCCCTCGTCGCCGACTCCGGTGCTGTAGCCCGCCTTCCTCAGGACCGCCTTGAGGGCCTGGTACGTCTCCGCGCCCATGCGCAGCGCTTCGCTGAACGAGGGGGCCCCCACGGGGGCGATCATGAACTCCTGGAAGTCCACGCTGCTGTCCGCGTGGACTCCGCCGTTGAGGACGTTGAACATGGGGACGGGGAGCAGCGTGGGGGAGCCACCGGCGAGCGAGCGGAAGAGGGGGAGGCCCGCGCTCGCCGCCGCGGCGCGGGCCACGGCCATGGAGACGCCCAGGAGGGCGTTGGCCCCCAGCCGTGACTTGTTGGGGGTGCCATCGAGCCGGCACAGCTCCCGGTCGAGCCCGCCCTGGTCCGCGGCATTCCAGCCCCTGAGCGCGGAGGCGAGGAGGTCATTCACGTTCGCCACGGCTCGCCGCACGCCCTTCCCTCCGTAGCGGGAGGCATCCGCGTCTCGAAGCTCCACCGCCTCGCGGCTCCCGGTGGAGGCGCCGGAGGGCACGGCCGCGCGACCGCTGCCGCCGTCTTCAAGGCGGACCTCGACTTCGACGGTGGGATTGCCCCGCGAGTCCAGGATCTCTCTCGCGTGAATCCTCGAGATGGCGCTCATGGGTCGACTCCTTCAAGGCCAGTACCGGGCCCGCTCTGGAATGATCCATCGGAGACCGCCCCGGGGCTCCTCTACGTCTCCTTTGAATCGAGGGATGATGTGGAGGTGGGCGTGGTCCACGGTCTGGCCCGCCGCGGCCCCGATGTTGGCGCCCACGTTGAATCCATCCGGTGCGTATCGCTCTTGCAGGAGGGCGCGCAGCTCGCCGACGAGTTGAAAGGCGCAGCGGAGCTCGTCGGGCGTGAGCGCAAGGAAGTCCGGCTCATGTCGCCGGGGGACGACCAGCGTGTGGCCGGGGTTGAGTGGAGAGGCGTCTGGAATCGCCACGACCCTGTCGCGGTCGAGCAGGGTCTCGCCTCCTTGGATGCGCTGACAGAAGGGGCACGTTGTCGGTGAGGTCGTCATCTTCCTCTGTCGAGGGTGTCGACGGTCGGGCCGCGCGGCAAGGGCGGACGGGCCGGGTGGCTGACTCGTGCACGCTCCCCTTGGAGGGGCCCGGTGCTGCGTGGAAGGAGCCGGGCGAGCCTGGCCCGGCGCTCCGGCCGAGGCGGCCCCTGGCCCAGGGGACCGCCACGACGTCCTCCGTCCCCTTCAGGCGGGCGTGACCCTGACGATGATGGAATGGGTGTTGGAGTTGTTGGGACTCTCGGTCGTGAAGTGAACCTTCACCGAGCGGCCATTCTGCGTGCACGGCAAGGTGCCCGCCTTCCCCAGGTACTGCACATCGCTGTCGGTCTCAATCATGCCGGGGGCCGAGATCCACCAGTAGTTGACCGACCCCCAGTTCCCCTGGGCGATGACGAAGTTCGGGCAGGAGATGGGGCCGTTGCCGTCGTTCAAGATCAACGTCCCCTGGATCGCGAAGTTCAGCTCGTCGGGAGCGCTGAGCTCCGTGTGCGTCGGGAGCTTCGCACCGGAGGCCTGCGCGTTGAACCAGTCGCCAACGGGCTTGCTGTGCTTCCTGCCCGCATTGACGCTGAGCGTCCCTCCTCCAAGGCGGCTGACTCCGTTGAAGGGTTGCCCCGACGTGATTGAATGGGATTGCAGCTGGAAGTCCGCGTCCGTGAGTCCAGTGAAGGTCAATTCATTGGAATGCACCGTCACGCTGTCCTGGGGGTGTAGCTTCGCGGTCTCGTTGCTCATGGGCGTTCTCCTCGTGATGTCGAGCGAGCTGCACGCACTGCGGAGGACCTAGAACTGCGGCACGCCGCCCGCGGCCCAGACGGACACGATCTGCTGGGGAAGCGTCCACATGGGGGTGAGGTCGAGCTGGCCGTTCCCCGCATAGCCCTTCTCCAGGGCGGTCAGGAGGCTCTGGAAGCCGTCGGTGAGCTGATTCTGCGCGCTCGCGAGCTCCTTGCTCTTCGTGGTGGTGGGGTAGGTCTTGAGCGGGCCACCGAACTTCAGCATCGCCTGCACCATCCGGAACCGTGAGAAGTGGCTGAACCGGTCCTCGACGTCGTTGGCGTCCTCGGGCCGGAGGTCCGCTTCGATGAGGGGGCCCCGGTTGCCCTCGCCCTGGCCGATGATGGCCTGGAGCACCCCGTTCGCGAGCTTCAGCGCGGTGTCGCTGTCGCCGCTGATGACGCTGCTGAACCCTGTGTAGTAGTCATTCCTGTAGTCCGAGTTGCCGAACTCGTTCTTCTGCCGGTGGGGGTCCACGTCGGGTTTGTAGAGCGCGCTCCAGCGCTCCTGGAGACCCTGCTCGATGGACTTGTAGAACTGACCGATGGAGTCATAGGTCTCGCGCGGCCCGTCAGGCGCGCCGTCGCTCTTGGGCTCGGGCGTCTCGATGGACGCCAGGAGGGCCATCTGCTCGGGGTTCACGGGCCCGCACTGCACGGGCTTGTTGCCCGCGATCCAGGATGGAAACCTGTCGTACCGCGGCGCCCATTCGCCCGTGAACTTCGGGGACAATCCCTTGGAGGCGAACAGCGCATTGAAGAGGTTGCTGGCCAGCTCGAGGTGCAGCATCTCCTGCACGGCGATTGAATAGATGTTGTTGAAGGCGAGCTGCTCCCGGCTGCGATTGGGGTTCTTGTTGCCACGCACGATGACCTGCTGGGGCGGGTGCGCGGGGTCCGTGCCGGGGACCTGTAGGGAGTAGGCGGCCGTCAGGTAGAGCGGGATGGTCCACAGCTCCAGGTAGACGGCTTTCTGGAGGTGATCAAGGAGGGCTGCATCGGTCCAGGGGTTGGTTTGCACAAGTCGCTCCAAGGTGGAGGTCGGTTGCCATTGAGGAATGCGCCCTCGCGAAGAGCAACGTCCGTGCCAGAAGCCGGGAAAGTCTGTTTCCCAGGTCTATGGGCTACTTGGGGTGATGCCGGTCCCCGGCGCTGGGGGAGCGCCAGAGCCATGACACGTCAATGACGGGGGCTGACGTGTCATGGCCCTGGGACCGCTGGACGCGAGCCTTTGGGGCCCCCGGTCACCTTCTTGGACATCGGCGCCGCGTCGCGCGCGTCTTGACGCAGCTTTGACGCACTCATGACGCGGTGAGCGAGCCTTGGCCCGGCGCAGCAGCTTGCTGCGCGTGGGTGCTCCTCGGGGCCGGGGTCATCATCGCCCCCTGTGGTGTCATTGATGAGTGCGCGGATGCATGCAGATTGTCCACGAGGAGGATCGCATTGCTGCTACCTTGCGCGCGCTTCCCGCGAGCCAAGGAGTCATTGAATGATGCGATTCTTCAAACGGGCTGTCTGTCTTTGTGTCGTAATGGTCTTCCCTGCCTGCGGTGGGGGAGATGGGGTGACCGGCCAGGACGACGCGCTGGCGCAGCAGGAGTCAGCGGTATCCTCCGCGTCGCTTGACGGATGCATCTACAGCATCTCCGCCTATCCGCAGGCCAACGTGACGCCGCCTGTCTATGACATCAAGCTCTTCCGCCAGCCCATCCCGACGTGTGTGTATGGGACCGGCAGCGTGACCCTGGGGACGTCCGTCATCTATGTGCCGACGCGTTCCGTGGCGGCGAACGGGCTGGGAATCGCCGCGAGCTACACCTCGAAGGGGAGCGTCAGCGGCAGCGCGCCCATCACCCTCAGCGTGCGCCACGTGGACCCGGCCACCCTGACCGTCATCCGGACCGTCGGCCTGGGCGTCTACCTGGGGAAGGGCAACATCCAGTCGGAGAACGTGGCGATTGCCGCGGACGGCACCACGGTCACCGTCTCGGGTTCGAAGACCGGCGTCATCCTGGGAGAGAGCGGCAGCGGGAGCCACTACACCGCGACCTTCCCGGACTTCTTCACCAGCACCACGCCGCCGACCGTCGCGGCGTTCCCGTGAGGGCTCGCCTCGCGGCTCTGGCCACGTGAGGTCTGGGGCGGGAGGGGCCTTATGCGAGGACTCCCGCCCCGAGTTTCACGGCCTGCTCCAGCTATGAGCGCATCGCGCTCCGCGCCCGTAGGTCCTTCAGCGGGGTGCCCTTCACGGCGATGCGCTCCGCGAACGGGGCGGTCTCCCGCGTCCCCACCTGCTCGTGCATGCGCGGCAGGGCGGTCGCGTTCTAGGAGCCGCGCGGCTCGCTACTCGCCCCGCCGTCCGTCCAGGAGGCGCTCCAGGCGCGCCTCCAGCGCGGCGTTCTTCTGGGCCAGGGTGGAGACCTGCTCGCGCAGGGTGGTGTCCTCCGCGTCGACCGCCTTCACCCGGGCGCGCAGCTCATCGGTGCGGGTGGCCAGGGCCTTGGCGGCGGTCAGCGCCACGCCGTCGGCGTCCACCGTCCCGATGGAGACCTCGTCCACGCCGAGGCCGAACGCGGCGCGGAAGTCCTGCGCCGTGGGGCCAGGTGACGGATGGTCGCGTCCTCCGCGCGGTAGCTCCACGAGGTGATGGGCAGCGCCTGGACCCGCTTGAGCACGTCCTCGGACGAGACCTCCTGGAAGAGGTGCTTGCGGTGGACGTCGGACGCGTTCTGCCAGACGCCGCCGGTCGTCAGCATGGCGCCGGTGCTCGTGCTGATGACCGCGCTGGCCTGACCCCAGTTGCTGACCGAGCTCCCGGACTGGAGGGTGATGCCCGAGGACAGGTTGGAGGCCGTGTAGATGCGGAAGCCGCCCGAGACACGCCAGTTGGCCGAGTGGTTGACGCCGGCGCTGAAGGTGTTGACCGACGAGCGATCCGCGAACACGAACGCGCCCTGCCGCGAGTTGGTGGTCCCATGGTAGCCGAGCGCGACCGAAGCAGTGCCGCTGGCGACGGACTCCTCACCGGCCGCGAACGAGGCGCTGGCCGACGCCTGCGAGCCCAGCCCGAAGGCCGTGCTGTTGGGGCCGCTGGCGGTGACGTCCTCGCCCGCGGCGAAGCTGAAGTGCCCGACGCTGGCCTCGTCCCACTGCGTGCCCGTGACCGAGCCGGCGCGGAACGCGCTCCTCTCCGGGTACCACATCAGGCGCGTGCCGGGCCCCTCCAGGGGAATGGCGCCCGCCGTCGCGCCGTCCCAGGCCCCGCCCGCGACGAGGGCGCCCGTGTCCCGAGGGCCCCGCGACGCCGCTGGGGCCCTGCTCCCCGTCCGGGCCCACCGCCCCGGTTCCTCCCGCGGGCCCCTGCGGACCGGCGGGCCCCGCGACCGTGCTGTCCGCGCCATTGCATACGATGCTCGTGAGGTCCTGCTGGAGCTCCGCTGCGTCGAGCTTCCCGTTGCGGTTCGCATCGAGGCCCACCTCGAGCTTCGTGCCGACCGTCGGACACACCTCCGCGCTCGCCGCCGAGGTCGCGAAGACGGGGTTGAGGCCGTCAGCCCCGGGCTGCTGCTGGGTGGGCTCGTCGCTGCACGACACGGTGCTGGCCATCAAGAACATCGCGGTGGCGACACGCTTCATGGTGGCGGCTCCAAGGAAGTTGGGCACAGGGGGGCGCGCTGGAGCTGCCTTGGGAGCGCCAGAACCCTGTGCGTTCGCGTTGACGCAGCCAGCCAGTTCCGAAAGTTCCAGCGAGTGTACAGGAGGAGAAGAGGCGTGGCCGGCGGTTTCCGGCGACCGTGAGCGCGCCGCGGCCTCTCCAGTTTCTGGCCGGGCAAGGGCGAGGCGGGGGCCGGATTGGCTGGATTCAGGAGGCGTCTCCGCCCGCGAAGGACGTCACCGCCTGGGGCTCCACGGCTCGAGCTGACTATCATCGCGGAGCAGGCCCCAGGGCCCGACGGCCCCATCGCGGGGGCGCGGGTCTGCCACCTGAGTGAGGACAGCCCGTGGAATCCCGACACCTCTCCGAGCCCGCCTGGTCGGCGTTCAAAGCCTGGCTGCTCAAGCTGCACGGCGTTCCCATCGCCCGCCTCCGGCTCCTGACCGGCGGCTGTCCGGCGGAGGAGCTGCCCGCGCTCGCGAAGGAGCTCAAGCGCGTGCGGGCCGACTTCAAGAAGCGCCCCAACGAGGTCTCGGCCCCCGCGGACGAGCGCCTCCGGAGGGACTACGCGGCGCTCGGCGTGCCGTGGTCCGCGTGGGGCGAGGTGGCGCGCGAGGTCCAGCGCGACCTGAAGCGCAAACGATACGCGCGCTGGACGGGGGCGGACGCGCTCGAGTTCCCCGAGGGGCCTTCCACCGCGGACCTGGTGACCGTCTTGTTGTTCGGAGGCGTGGAGCAGGCACGTCCCCATCTGCTGCGCCGCGCACCGCGCGCCGCGGGCTCGCTCGAGGCGCTGTGGTGTCGCTGGCTCGCGGGGGAGCCGCTCGAACCCGAGACGCTGCGCGCGTTCGCGGGGGAGCCGGAGCGACTCGCCGAGCCCCTCTACACGCCTGGCATCGAGGAGGTGCTGCCGCTGTTCTTCGTCGAGCCCGACCCCGCACGCGCGGAGCGGGCGCTGGAGGTCGCCTCGGCCCAGCGGGGGCAGGCCCGGTCGCAACCGTTGAGGGACTTCCTGCGCTCCCTGCTCGGCCTGTGGCGTCAGGACACTTCGCGGGAGGAGGCGCGGGCGCGCTTCGACACGAGCATCGCGACCGTCTCTCCCTCCGAGGCCACCCACCTGATCGCGCCCGCCTACCTGTACGGCCGATACATCGAGGACCTCCCCTCGCACACGCTGCTGGAACGGGTGGGCTCGCGCCTCGAGCGCACCGCCGCGCCTGCCCGGGTCGCCGATGTGCAGCCCGTCATGGAGGCCCTCGCCGCGGTCGAGGACCTGACCGCCATGGGCCTGGGCCTCCGCGTGGAGCAGCGGCCCGGGGACGTTCTCCTCTCCGCGCAGGAGCCGGAGGCCGGGGGAGGGGACGAGTTCCTGTAGCGCGGAGGCGCGCCTTGCGCTTGCAACGGGTGGAACCCGCGGGGTGGGGGAGGCCCACCTATCGGGCGGGCACGCTCTCGCCGCGCGTCTCGGTCTCCGCCATGCCTTGCACGGCCGCGAAGCCCTGATCGATCAAGGTGAAGAACACAGCGTTCGCCTTCTTCGCGGAGCTGCCGCTGTCGAAGACGCGGACGGCTTCCTGGCGCGCCGTGCGCACCGTCAGCACGATCATGCCGGCCGCGAGCCGCGCGAGGCCATCCGGCCCCGGACCGGCGAGCTCGATCGCCAGCGCTTCGGTCGCTTCGTCGTCGAGCTCACGGAGCCGCGCCTCGAGCGGCGGGCTGGCCGCGACGAAGCGCCAGAAGTCAGCCGTGTGGCGGTCGAAGCGCGCGAAGGGATGCTTCTGTTCCCGCATCCTGCCCATGAGCGCGCGGAGCTCGGCGATCGGAGACTGCCCTGGGGGCCTCGCGCGGATCGCCTCTCGAAAGAAGACCAGCTTCAGGTCATCCTGGCGATCGAGCATGAGGTCCTCCTTGCGCGCGAAGTAGTTGAAGACCGTCATCTTGGAGACGTTCGCGGCGGCCGCGATCTCGTCGAGCGTCACCGCCTCGAAGCCCCGCGCGAAGAAAAGCTCCGTCGCCACATCGGAGATCCGCTGCCGGGTCTCGCGCTTCTTGCGCTCGCGTCGCTCGCCCATGCGCCGGATTCTAACGAAGCGCCGCAAACCTGGGAGACAGATTTTTATACCCGGTAAACGAATCGATTGCGAAAAAGTTTACCGGGTACAATATTACGGCTCCGGGGCTGCCGTGATCCGGCCGTCCAGAGGAGACGTCATGCGCGCGAATGGAAAGAAGGTCCTCATCTCCGGGGCGAGCTTCGCCGGGCTCTCGACGGCCTTTTGGATGAGCCGCCTGGGCTACGAGGTCACCGTCGTGGAGGTCGCGCGCGGGCTCCGGGTTGGCGGTACGGCTGTCGACATCAAAGGCAACACCGTCGACATCGTCCGGCGCATGGGCCTCTTCGAGCAGATCCGGGCGAACCGCTTGAGCCTGCGGCGGTGGGACATGAAGAACGAGCGGGACGTCACGGAGCGCTCGATGGTGCTGAGGGAGGAAGGCGAGGCTCCCTCGGATGACGAGTTCGAGATCGAGCGGACCGTTCTGCTGAACATGCTGTTCGACGCCGTGAAGGACCCCATCGAAGTCATCTTCGACGACAGCGTTGCCGCGCTGCGCGAGACGAGAGACAGCATCGAAGCCACGTTCGCGAGGGGCGCCCGGCGCACGTTCGACCTGGTGTTCGGCTGCGACGGTGTTCACTCCGCCGTGCGGAGGCTCTGGTTCGGCGACGAGGCCCGGTACATGTATTTCCTTGAGCAGTACTTCTCGATCACGATCGTGGACAAGCTGCTCATCGAGCGGGACACCGCGCAGATGTTCAACGTGCCGGGCAAGGCCGTGATGCTCAACGCCTACAAGAACAACACGGACATCATCTTCGCGTTCGCCTCCGACAAGGAGCTCTCCTACGACCGTCGCGACGAGGAGGCGCAGCGGCGGATCATCGCGGACCAGTTCGCGGGGACGGGCTGGAGGACCGCGGAGCTGCTCGAAGAGGTGCGGGGCTCGAAGAACTTCTACTTCGACAAGCTGTGCCAGATCCGCATGCCTTCCTGGACGAGAGGCCGGGTCGCGTTGGTCGGCGATGCGGCGTACTGCGCGTCACCCGCTGCCGGCATGGGGGGCTCGTTGGCCATCGATGGCGCGGCCGCGCTGGCGGATGCGATGCGAGAGCACGACTGCGACTTCGAGCTCGCGTTTCGAGCCTACAACGAGCGCTTCCGGCCGTTCATCGAGCAGGTCCAGGCGGAGGCCGTGAGGACCGGGCTCGAGTCCCTCGTTCCGAGGACTGAAGAGGCCATCCGCGCGAGGAACGCGCGGACCCACTCCTCCTTCTGAGCGCTCGCGCTCCCCCAAACGGGCGCGGGAGCGCTCCCACGGCGACCTGTGTGGGAGACGAAGACCCGGCGGTGCCTACCTGATCGGACGCGCGCCGCCACGGAGCAATCCATGCGAGGGGGCAGCGAGAAGCACGCCGCCACCTCCTTGGGCGCCACGATGAAGTCATAGCGGGTCACGGCTCGTATCAAGGGCGTCATTGTCGCGTCGGGGGCTGCTGTTGACGCGTCAGTGAAGCATTCACGTGTCCTTCTTGAGGGAGGGCGCAGCTGGAGCGCTCGGAACGGATTTTGATCGACCTTGAACAATTCCGTTCCCGGAGAGCGCATGTTGAAGAGAAGTGACCTGAGGCATCCCCTCATCTGAATCAGATGAATCCGAAGGCCTCTTGGAACACGGAGTGCTCGCGGACCAATTGCCCGAAGCGCTCCACCAACGGGCGGAGTCGGTCATCACTCATGCGCGGCATGGCCATGAAGTAGTCAGTGCCTTGAGTGAAGAGCGAGTGGGGGCGCTTCTTCGCCGTGTTCACCTTCAAGTGCTTGTCGTAGCCAAGCGCCTCGCCCGCGGCGCCCAGCAGCGTCAGCAGCACCTTCGCCCGGTCACCCTCCGGCACCCACTGGGTGGCAGGCTTCGTTTCCCCTTCCTCGGACGTGACGAGCATGTCCGAGCGGAAGCGCACCACGTACTCGAAGTCCAACTGCTTCAAGAGCGCGTAGAACTTCGCATCCGCGAAGCCCCGGTCTGCGAGCACCGTCACCTGCACGTGGGAGGGAATCAACTCCCGCAGCCGCTGGAGGACCAGGTCCTCGGTGAGTTGCCGGTTGCCTGCGGAGGCCGATTTCACCAGCGTCGTCCATCGCAGCGGCGTCGCGCGTCCATGGCGAGTGACGAGGCTTGCCACCAGCGACTCCTGGTCATCCTTCTCGAAATCCGTCCAGTCCAGTGCGATGACGGCCGCCGTGCGCTCCGCCAGCACGAAGGGCACCCAGGCTCCGAAGAGCTTCCAGACGTTGAAGCCCTCATTGGATAGCAGCCGGTCCACCTGCGCCTGCACCGCGCGTATGTCGGCCACAAAGATGGGAAGGTGCGCCTGATCAGGGCATGGATAGCCGAGTCTTGGTTTGTGAAAGAATGGCTGTGTATGGCCAGAGCCCGGCCGCCCCTGACCGGAGGGCAGGGTCTTCGTCGCCAACTCCATGGAACCCGCGGCCCGCATTGAACGGAACGTGCCATGTGCATGTCATTGATATCAATTCGTGCAATGCCTGTTTTGTCTGTGGGGCTCGAAATGCTGATTTGCCGTACCCGGGGCACACTTCATTGTTGGAGGTCTGATTGGGAAGCGGGTTTCTCCGCCATGGCACGTGGGGTGCACCGAGGGGGCGCAGTCCTTCCCACGGTGGGAGGATTTAGTACTCTGGGGGAGTAACGAATGCATCAGGCATGGAAGGCTGCCATTGCGGCGGCCACGGTTATGGTCGGCGGTGCTGCGCAGGCTCACGACTTCGTTGTCTTGAAGCTGGTCAACGGCTATCAGACATTCAACATCACCTCGTACCCGACGACGATCAACTTCACGACGGTCGCGCTCAATTCGCACCCGACGCTTCCTTCGACGCTGCTGACCGCGACGGACCCGCTGTTGGAGCCCTCGGGCTGGACGTTCACGCCCCCGCTTCCGCAGTCGGTGCCGGTGGGTGGGAACCTCATCTCCTACTACTCGTACACCATCAACAGCTTCGAAGATTGCGTCGCGCTGGGGAACGCGGATGACGACCCGACGACGCCCGGCCCGCTGCCGAACGCGTCGTTCACCAACACGTTCTTCGCCACGTGGGACAGCGGCACCGCGCAGAGCAGCGTGAAGGTGACGTGTCAGCCGGCGAACACGCTCCCCTGCGACAGCTCCCTGTACTACTCGGACAGCGCCCTGGGGCTGCCCAACACGACGCTCAGCAGGATGGACCCCGCCACGGCGGCGCTGACGCCGTTCTCCTCGGCGAACATGTTCTACTCCGCCACGGCCTTCAACCACCTGGATGGCTACATCTACGCCATCGACAACACGCTGCCGCTGAAGAACCTGGTGCGCATTGGCGCGGATGGTGTCGCCACCGTCGTCGGGCCCCTGCCGGAGCTGAACCTGCTGAACACGTACCCGGCCGGCACCGTGCTGGCTGACGGCACCTACCTCGTCTTCAGCGGCCCGGGCTTCGGCGTCATCCCGTCGTACGCCCGCATCAACCTGGCCACGGGCACCGTCATCAGCTCCGGGGTCGCCCCGACGCTGGCGAGCATCTTCGACTTCGCGACGAACCCGGTTGATGGCCAGGTGTATGGCTACAACCAGGTCACCCACCGCCTTACGCGGTTCGACCCGAACACGGGCGACACCACCGACTACGGCCCCATCGGGCCGCCGGACGGCATCACCGGCCTGCCCGCGCTGTACTTCACGGTGACCGCCGCCGCCTTCGATGCCTCGGGGACGCTCTATGTCTACGGCAGCGACCTGACCGGCCTGATCCACCCCATCAACACCCTCTACGCCGTGGACGTGACGACCGGGACCTTCACGCCCGTCGCGACGGGCGCCGTGAGCATCAACGGCAACGAGAACTTCGCCTCCTGCCCGTTCCCCTCTCCGCTGGAGAAGAGCACGACCCGCAACGAGGGGTTCTTCAAGACGCATGAGCAGGCGGTGGCCGCGTGCCTCGCCAACGGCGGCAGCATCGACCTGGGCCGGATGGGTGTCGTGAACAGCGTGGAGGAGGCCATGGGCGTCCTGTGGCTCAGCCCCTCCGCGACGCAGCAGCGCGTCCCCCGGACGCAGGAGCAGTCCCTGCGCGTGAAGCTGGGGCGCCAGTCGCTCACCGCCACCTGCAACTCGCGGCTCTTCGGCGCGTCCACGCAGCCTGGAATCGACCGCGCCCGCGCGGTCATGGACTCCGGCAGCCGCGAGGACATGGAGGCCCAGCTGAACGAGCTGCGCGCGCTCAACGACAAGGGCGCCCGGTACGCCCTGCCCATGTCCTTCAATGGTGGGCCGGCGTCGGCGTCGCATGCCCTCTCCATCGCCCGCGAGCCGAAGAACAGCCTCTGAGCGCTGGGTTCAGACCTCGATTCCAAACATTCAGATTCTGGAGAACACGCACATGAAGAACTGGAAGCTGTGGATGGTGGCAGTGATGGGTGGGTTGAGCCTGATGGGCTGCGGTGAGCAGCAGGCTCCGAACGACGGCGCGGAGACCCCCGCGGCGCCGACGGGGTTCATGCCGGCCCTGTCGGACGACGTCCACGCGAACCTGGCGGAGAACCAGTACGAGGTGCGCATCCTGGGGGTGGGGTCCCACCGCTACCAGGGGGCCTACGTCAACGTGGACAGCATGACCGTGTCCGCCGGGGGCAGGGAGCTGCCGGTGGAGATGAAGGCCACGGTGATGGACCTCGCGCGGCCGGACCACGCGGCGCTCGTGGGCTACTTCACGCTGCCTCCGGGCGTGGACTCGGCGGAGGTGGTCATCCGCTTCGACGAGTACGGCGCCTTCGAGGACGGCCAGCGGATCGGCGCGCTGGATGTCCGCACCGCGCCCCTGCGGTTCGAAGTCACCCGGGCCCTGCTGGCGCCGCGCAAGCACGCGGTCGTGCAGCTGGACCTGGCCCGCTCCGTCATCATCCCCCGCGTGGGGGACGCGATGATGATGCCCACGTCCGCGGTGGCCTTCTGACGCGCCGCTGACGCAGGTGAAGTCCGGACGCCCGGTTCCCCTTCAAGGGGGGGCCGGGCGTCCGCGTGAGGTCACCCCGGCCTCGCCCTCACCGCGGGCGGTGGTGAACACCTCGCGGGGGACGACGAGCTCCCCGGCTCAGCAGCCGGAGGGATGCTGGGGGCTGTCATTGAGCGTCCACGGGGCGGCGGCGGCGAGGACCCTGAGGACGGAGGTCATCGCGAGAGGCCTTGGCGGGCGGTGGGCACCGAGAGCGGGATTGGCATGTGGAGCGCGATCTGGCCCTCGGTCATGACGTCGAGCCGGAGGGTCCGGATTGGAGCGAGCGAGCGCAGGTCATCGGCCATGCGACCCTGACCGACCTGGAGCGTGAGCGCGCGCGGGCGGTACGTGCTCCCGGCCGACAGCACGTGGGTCTGGCTCAGCGTGGAGTGCCACGCGCCGTTGTTCGACGTATAGGACGTGAGGCTCGAGACCCGTTCACCGCTTGGATACCCGGTCTGGGCGGGGGTGCCCACCGAGAGCGCCAGGTCCGTGTCGCCAGCGTCGTTGGTCACGCGTGCCGTGGCGCGGTGGGCGTCAATGTCCACCTCGAGCCCGGTGACCCACTTGGGAAAGCCGTAGCCATGGCGACCACGAACCATGGCGATGTCCGTGCTGACCGGCAGCGACAGCACGTAGGAATGGAGGTGGTCATTCGCGAGGCTGCTCACGAGGTCGAAGGCGCCGAGACCGCCGTGACGCGCGGGGCGGACCGCGATCCCGACGGCGGCCTCGGTGTAGAAGTCGATGTCGCACACGTCGTACCGAAAGAACATCACCGAGATCAAACCGAGCCCCGGTACGAGCTCGAGTGGGGCCAGCTCCTCCGGGAGGCGTGCGCGGACCGCGCGAGAGGGCGCGAGCATCGTGAGCCGGGCCGTCGAGACGCGATAGTAGAAGTTTGGCGTGAGCGTGGGGCCAATCGGCGAGTCGACCTCGGTCTTGGGGAGCCGCCGAAAGAACTCCACGCCGCGGACGCGAGGGTCGCGCGCGATCTCGTCGAGATCGGTCTTCATCCGGTATCGGTCATACAGCCCGCCCTTGGGGACGGGGACGACATGGCCACCGAGGTCGACTTCAATGACATCCTGGCGGTTCGATTGCATCGGTATGGCCCCCGGGTTGATGTTAGCAGTGCTCACATGAGCCTAGAGATGGATGTGAGCACTGTCAACTCTCACTTCGGTCGCCGGGGTCGAGGCGAGGGAGCGGTCTGGAGCGAGAGGAGCGCCTCGAACGCGGAGCGCACCCGCTTCGCGACGTCCTCGGGCGGTGTGGCCGCGAGCTTGCCGTCCAGGTGAAGGAACGCCAGGCCGTGCACCAGGCCCCACGCGGCGGTCGCGAGGGCGGGGACATCGGCGTCCGGGAAGACGCGGGTCAGGGCGATGGCGAGCAGCTCGTGGAGCTCGGCGGCCGCTCGGACGCGCTGGTCGTTCGTGTCGTCGCAGGGCTTGCCGAACATGAGCCGGAACAGCGCCGGCCGCTCGAGCGCGAAGTTGACGTAGCTCAACCCGAGCTCGGCGAGCTTGGATGCCGACGAGGGGAGGGGGCGGTCCCCCAGCAGGCGGGCCTTGAGGTCGCGGAAGCCCTCGGTGGCCAGCGCCGACTCAAGGGCCTCGCGGTCCGCGAAGTGACGGTACGGCGCGGTGGGGGAGACGTTGGCGCCGCGGGCGACGGCGCGCAGCGAGAACGGCTCCCCCGCCTCCAGCATCCGCATCGCGGTGGCCAGCAACGCCGCCCGCAGGTCGCCGTGATGGTACCCGGCCTTGGCTGATGTTGACATCGCTTACTTTGCTCCGATGTTCATGTGGACACTGTGTACATGTTCCCTGATTAACGGAAGAAGGATTGCGATGTCATCCATCCTCTTCGCGCCCCTCGTGTTCCCAGGAGGGTCATCGAGATGCTCGCACCGCCTGGCATCGACCTGGTCGAGCTGTCTGGTGGCAGCTACGAGAGCCCCGCGACGTCGGGACGTTCCGTCGATGAGCGGACGCTCGCGCGCGAGGCGTACTGCCTGACGTTGGCCAGGGAGCTGGCGCGGACCGCACGCCCGGAAAATGATGCCAGAGTCGCCGGTCGCCCAAGGATGGAGCGCCGCTAGGAGATTGGTCCGGCTGGTGCCTGGTGGGATGCTGGCCAACCGCTCATGCGCGCGGCGAAGGACTCTTGTGTGTGAAATCCAACGGTGCGGCGCCCGGCTGATGGTGGCCTCTCCAATGCCCAGCGGGCGGGCAACCTGCTGATGCGTCAGGCCTGCCTCAATGGAAGGGTCTCACCAGGGCTTTCCATTCGCGTCAATTGGACCTTGGGTCGACTTCTGGATAGCCGAATACTCAAAGCATTTTCGCGGCAATAAATACCGCTGTGCATCATGAAATGAATATCAGTCATTTCTGGGAAAACAGAATTCCAGCCTTGCGTCGCGCACAACCCGTCCGTATGGACATTCTTGAGAGTCGTTAATATATTCCTGCTCACGACGTCGCTGCTGTTGGCGAATTACTCTCCTTTCGGCCCAAAGAAGGTCCTGCTTCCATGCCACACGCACCGACCAGTCGGCTTCTTTCGGGCCCAGCGTTCCTGCCGTTCCAGCTGAAGCTCGCTCTGCGAGCAGGCGTTGGCAGTGCGGACCTCATCCCCTTGCTCGTGCTGGCAGAGCGATCCCCCGCCTCGCTTCGGGTCGGACTGTTTGAAAGGCTGCGCACCGTTGATTGGGTGTTGCTGGGGCTTACCGCCGTGGCGGCGATATCCATTCCAGTGGCAGTCGCACTGGGCGCCCGGCCCTCCACGATTCTGCTCGGCTTTGGCTTGACCCTCCCTCCAGGCGCCGCATTCCTGTGCGGTTATGTGTGGAGGCTCCGCGACCTGCTCACGCGCCGCGCTCGGGACTTTGCCCAGCGAAACATTGACCATACGACAGAAGAACGGTCTCTGGCGGTCATCGCAATGGTTGATGCGAAGGTTTCGGCGGTTGTGGGGCATGCGAGCGTTTGACGCGAGCGTTCGTTGAGGTCACGCGCAATGGCGTCGAGCTGCTTGCCGGGCGGGTGTTCAGGTCTGGGCGACCGCTCGTAGCTCTCGAACCGTCGAGCAGGTCCTGCGCGCAGCAGGGGCTTGGCCTTTTTCTGAGAGTTTCGCGCGTCGAGAGATGCGTCCACCTCGGCCATGCGCGCCTCCCTCTTCTGACCCGCAGTGGCTTGGAGACGTGGCGCATCCCCGCGACGACACGCCCCGCTGCGAAGCGCGGGCATGGCGGAAGTGGGCCACCTATGGGATTGGGGGCCCTGGGCCTCGAACAACCTGGGGCCCGGACGCTGGCCCCATGGGGTGGGCGTGGGACGCTATCCTGGGGGAGCGTGCGCAAACTCCTCCCCCTGTTCGTGGTGCTGGCGCTGGGCCTGGTGCTCCTGGTTCGTCGCTGGATGGCTTCGGAGCCCCAGGTTCCCGCGGTGACGGAGGCGGCGAGGCCCGTCCGCGTGACCGCTCCTTCCATGGAGCCGGGTGTTCCACGCGCGTCTCAGGCAAATGGAGGGGGAGGCGTGGTACGCCCTGTCCTCACACCGGGTTCCCAGCGCGAGGCCTCCCACCTCGCGGGGGCGTCAGGTGAAGTGGCTCGCGAGGCGCCGTCCGGAGGCCTGGAGGTGCCCGGTCCGCCGCCGGTCAAGGCGGTGGGCGTCTCCGAGGAGGCCACGGTGCGCAAGGAGGACATCCGGACGGCCATTCGGGACGTCCGCCCCGGGCTCCAGAAGTGCTTCGCGCCCCTGGCCGAGCGTGGCGCAGGCGATCAGCGCGTGGTGGTGCGCTTCACGCTGGTGGGGCAGGGCACGCAGGGGTCCTTCCAGGACGCGGACATCATCGAGTCCACGCTCAACGACCCGCTGTTCCTGTCCTGCCTCCTGACGGAGCTGTCGCAGGCCCGCTTCCGTGCGCCCTGGGGCACGGGAGTGGTGACCATCACCTATCCCTTTGTCTTCCAATCGCTCGCGCGGGACGGAGGATAGGCTCGCCGGCCGCGCGCTCAGCTCCTGGAGGTCCGCATGACGCAGCGACCGAACTCTGGCGCGGCACAACTCGCAACCCGACGGCTCGTGCCAGGCATCCTCGAGTGGGCACCCACTCTTGGTGAAGTTGACTATGAGAATCGTTATCGATAGCTTGCCGTTCGAAAGAGGGGGCCCTGGTCCCCGATGGCGCGCCCGCGGATGCGGGACGGTCGCGCGCAATGGTTGAGAAGCGAGGCTCGGCCTCGACATGAGTGGGTCCATGCGTGAGTGGACAGGGAGAGGTCAGCGACCGTCGCGGTGGTTTCGGATCAATCTGTGGCTCCATCGCTGGACGAGCATCGTGGCGACGCTGCCATTTCTTGTCCTGTGCGTGACGGGCATCGCGCTCATTTTTCACGAGGAGCTCGATGCGGCGTTGGGCGTGGTTCCTGGCGCGAGTGTGCCCACCCAGTCACGCATCGCCGACTGTCTGGCCCAGGCGACCCGCGACTTCCCCGACCAGCGAATCATCAGCGTGGGGCTGGATCCTGAGCGCCACCCAGGTGTCTTCCTGGTGGTCCTCAACGCACTTGAGGCTACGGGTTTTGACGGTGCCAAGCTGAGCTTCTATGACCTGGGCACCAGCAAGCGCCTGGGCGAGTCGGACCCATCGAAGACATTCACTGGCGTCTTGCTCGAGCTTCATGCGGAGTGGTTCATGGGGCCGCTCGGCCGGCTCCTGGGGGCGCTAGTCGGGCTCCTGGTGACGGTTTCATTGCTCTCGGGCCTCGTTATCTACGCGCCCTACATGCGCAAGGTGGCGTTCGGCTTCATCCGCTGGGCTCGCGGGCAGCGGCTGACGCAGCTGGACCTTCACAACTTCATCGGCGCGATGGTGCTGGGCTGGGCGGTAGTGGTGAGCGCCACCGGTTTCATGCTGGGCTTCAGCCAGGTGGCGTTGGGCCTGTGGCAGTACACCGACCTGAGCGAGCTGCGCCGCGAGTTCGCGCAGGCCGAACCCGTAGACGTTCGCTCCCCGCCCGCATCCGCGGCGCAGATCATCGCCGCACAGGAGGCCTCCGCGCCGCCTGGCTGGGGCGTGCGGAGCGTCATCTACCCTGGCACCGAGCTGACCACGCCGCGGCACTACGGCGTCATCATGGGAGGCAGCCAGGGGCTCGACGCGCAGTTGCTGGACGTCACCTTGGTGGATGCCGCCACGGGGAGGGTCGCCCGCAAGATTGAAATGCCCGCCTATCTCCAAGCCATCTTCCTCGCCGAGCCGCTGCACTTCGGCAACTACGGCGGACTGGCCTTGAAGCTTCTCTGGGCGCTCTGCAGCCTGCTGACGTTGTTCATCACCCTCAATGGCGCGTGGCTCTTCTTCGACCGCCGTCGTGCCAGGTCGCTCGCGGGGGCCGTATGAAGACATGGCAGCCCTGGTTGGGGCTTGCTTCAGGCTTGGGCCTGGTGCTGATGCTGGTGGGTGAAGGATTTGTCGATGCTCTGGGCCTCGCCGTGTCCGTGGCTCCCCTGGCGCTCGGTGTCGGAGCATGGCTCCGACACCGGTGAGCACCTACCTTCCCCCTGTCTCACGGAGACGGCACAGCGACTGAAAGGGGAGGCACGAGAGGAGTTGCGGTCAGGCCCTCTCGCGACGTTGCCGCGCCCACGTCTCGAAGTTCGTGAGCGAGAGGCCGTAGGCGCGCGCGATCTCGGGCCGCGCCAGCAGCGGGGCGACGTTCATGTAGGTCATGCCCTGCGCCACGCCAGGATGCATCCCGGCCGCGATGGCCTCCTCGACCGTGGCTGACTGGACCTCGTACTCCTTGCCGTCGAGGCGCGAGAGGATCTCGGCGATTTGAGGAAGCGTGAGCACGTCACCCGCGAGCTCCAGCGTCACGCCGTTGAACGTCTCGGGTGAGGTGAGCGCCGCCGCTGCTGCCAGACCGATGTCTTCTGGCGCGATCCATGCGAGAGGCCGGTCGAGCTTGACCACCGTCAGCAGCCTGCGGCCGTCGACGAACCCGGCGGGATCCACCATGTCGTGATCCATGAAGGTGGCGGGAAGGATGAGGGTCCAGTGCTTGAAGCCCGCCGTGCGTACGAGGTCACAGGTGGCGAGCTTGTTCTCCCAGTACGTCTCGTGGGCCTTCCAGCGCCCCTCCGCCCAGCCTTCGACGTCGCGATGGGCGCCAACGCCAGTCGTCGCCGTGTGAACGAACGTCTCGACGCCCTCGGCGAGCGCGGCCTCGACGAGGTTCCTCCCTTGCTGGACCTCCTTGCTGAAGTCGACACCGGCAGCGGAGACAATGGGGGTTTGCATCGAGAAGACTGCCCGCGCTCCGGCGCAGGCGGCGCGCAACGACACCGGCTGATCGAGGTCCCCGACAACCACCTCGGCGCCAGCGGCCGCGAGGGCCCTCGCATTCGCCGCCTCCGGGTTGCGCACCATCACGCGCACGGGATGGGTGCCCCTGGCCAGCAGCGCCCGAGCAGTGGCGCCGCCCTGGCGTCCTGTGGCGGCGGTGACGAGAACGGGATCTCCACGGCTCATGGTCAACTCCTCTTTAAGTGGGGGACCCCACCGGTTTGTTTCATGCTTAAATGCGGAGGAGGCCCCCGTTTGTCAAGGAAGAGGCTTGAGAGGAGGCATGCGCCGTGGAGCAGGTGAAGCCGTTGCGGGCAGATGGGCGACGCAACCGGGAGCGGATTGTCGCGGTCGCCGCGGAGCTGGTCGGTAGAGATGGTGCGCAGGTGTCGCTGGAGGAGATTGCGCGTCGGGCGGGGGTTGGCTCGGCGACCCTGCACCGGCACTTTCCGTCGCGTCAGGCGCTGTTGGAGGCGGTCTTTCGCGAGGGGGTCGCGCAGCTCTGTGCGCGGGCCGCCGCGCAGCCGGGCAGGAAGCCCGCCGCCGAACTGGCGTCCTGGCTGGAGGAGGTGACGGTCTACACCGCGACCCACCGAGGGCTTGCCACCGCGCTGCTGGCAGGCCCGGAGGGGCTCACCGCCGAAGAGCTCTGCTGTACCGACATGCTGCTCGACGTGTTGCGCGGCCTGGTCGCCCGGGCGTCATCGGTGGGCGCGCTTCACTCCGGCGCCACGTCGGAGGACCTGCTGACTCTGGCGAATTCGATCGCCGTCGCCAACGAAGGCGACCCAGCCGCCGCGCGCCGGGTGCTGCGCCTCGCGCTCAATGGCATACGGCCGTGAACATCGGCTGGTTGAAGCCCCGCTGTAGCGGCCGGGTCTGGCGCGGGCGTGGGGAGGAGCCGGCCGGGGATGCGCCCTTTTCAGTCCACGTGTGGGGCCCTGCACGGAGCGACGCGACGGACTCGGCTGCGCTGGGGCGATACGTCGGTGTCCGGGGCCGTGTCGCCCGAACCGCCCCGCCGCGACCGGATTCTGGAGCGGCACAGGCGCTCCTCACGCCGCCACGGTGACTTCAGCTCGCTGGCCACTCGATCCGGCGCCCCGTCGTCGACGATTCGACGAAGGACTCCAGCACGCGGCGAAAGTGCGCGGCGTCTTCGAAGGTCGGTACGAGCGGGCTCTCGGCGGCGAAGCCTGCGTAGAGGTGCGCGGTCTGGAAGGCGTCGTCGGACAGCTCTCCGCGCGCGGGCCACGCCGGGTCGGCCGGCACCTCAATGGGCGTGAGCGGCTGACCGTCGCCGCGCGCACCCACGAGCGAGAGGTCGGAACCGAGCGCGAGATCGCCCTCGGTGCCGGTGAACGTCCACGCGATGTTGGCGCCGTTGCGCTTGCCGGACTCGACGCGCACGGAGAACACAGCGCCCGAGCGCAGCGTCCCCGCGACCGCGATCTGATCGGGAGTCGTGATGGGGATCTTCTCGCCCGTCTCCTCGATGGTGGCCTCCGAGAACTGGCGCGTGACGAGTGCCTGGAAGCTCGCGGGCGCTCCCACGATGGCGAGCGCGGTGTCGAGGAAGTGGGCGGTCATCGTGTGGAGCGCGTTGGCGCCGTTCTTGATGTCCGCGGTGTACGCCCATGAGGCGGTGCGGCGCGCGCCGAGCAGAGGCACGGCCGCGGTGATGTTCACCGAGCGGAGTTGGCCGAGGTAGCCCCCGTCGATGAGCTTCTTCGCGTGGCGAACGGTCGGCGCGAGGCGGCGTTGAAGCCCCGCGATGGTGCGGACGCCGGCCTCTCGGGCGAGCGTGGCGAGCTCGCGCGTGTCCGCCGCCGTGGCGCCGACGGGCCATTCGCAGAAGACATGCTTCCTGGCCGCGATCGCGGCGCGGACGAGCGGCGCATGAGAGGGGGCGCGCACCGACACGACGACGAGCTCGACCTCGGGGGCTTCGATGAGCGGCTCGGGTCGATTGAACGCGCTCGGGACGCCGAACCTCAGCGCGGTCTCGTTCGCGCTCTCCGCGCGCGTGGTGCTCACGGCGACCACGCGGAACGCCGGCAGCGTCGCGAGCGCCGGTAGATGCGCGAGCGTCGCCCACGTGTGGCCAGGGCTTGCGCCGATGATGCCGACGCCAATGGGCTTGTTCGTTCTCATGGGGACTCCCGGGTGTCGAAGAGCTGTCCGGTCAGCGGTGGGGCATCGGCGTAGCGCGGGCGGAAGACGCGGTGCGTGAATCGCCACACACCTCCGTCCTTGTGGAGCGTGTCGAAGTACGTCCCCGCGACGCGCATCGAGCCGCCGCCCTTGAAACGACCAACCTCCTGCATCGAGGTCCGCACGGTGGCGTGCGTCTCGTCCGTGAGGTCGACGATGATCGGCGAGCACGTCTGGATGAGGAGCTCGAGCTTCCCGACGCTCTCGGCCACACCGGAGGCGATGTTCGCGGCCCCTTCGATGTGGCGGTCGAAGGGGGGCGCGACCACCCAGACACCATCGGCGGCGAAGAGGGGCTCGATGGCCGCGAAGTCACGGTGGTTCACGGCGTCGTGAAACCGCTCGATGACCTCGCGCACGGCGAGCGCTTCGAGCCGGCTCATGCTGCGCGCTCCCGACCGGCCTTGAGCGTCTCGGCCCACCAGAGCAGCTCGTCGAGCGCGGGCGTCAGCGCGGCGACGGTGTCGGGATAGTCCGCGAGCGTCTTCCCTTCTCGGACGAGCCCGAGGATCTCACTCTTCCCGATATGAACAGCGAACCGGAGCGTCGCGACCTGGAGCTCGGCGAGGATGTTTCGCAGGTGCTCAACTGCACGGACCCCGCCCACCGCCCCGTAGCCGATGAACGTGGCTGGCTTGCGCCGGACCTCGGGATACAGGTAATCGAGAGCGTTCTTCAGCACGCCCGTGATGCTGTGGTTGTACTCCGCCGTCACGAAGACATAGCCGTCGAAGGCGTCGATGGTCTCGCTCCAGCGCTTCGCGGTGGGCGTGTCGATGGGCGAGCGGGCCGGAGACATCTTCGCCTCGAAGAACGGGAGCGGGTGGTCTCGCAAGTCGACGAGCTCGAACGTGGCGTCGCTGCGTTTCCGGGCAAGCTCCAACGCCCAGCGCCCGATGCCTTCTCCGAGCCGCCCTTCACGTGTGGTGCTGAGGATGATCCCAATCTTGAGCTTGTCGGCCATAGGCGAGAGATAATCTCAGCGCGCTGGACGCGTACCGTGCTTTCGTCCAGCGTTCTTGTCCAATCGTCTTGCGAGAGGGTTACCCGTGGATGTCCTGACCGAAGTGCTCCGCGACGGGATGAGCCGAACCGCCATCTACGGGCGCCTTGAGCTGACCGCGCCGTGGGGGCTTCGTGTCGACGGCACGCGGCGCCTCGCGTTCTATGCCGTGGCGCGTGGCGCGGTGGTCCTCGACGTCCACGGGAACAAGGTCCCGCTTGGCACAGGGGATCTCGTGTTCCTCCAGAAGGGGCTCGCGCACACCCTGAAAGACCACGCTCGCTCGCGTGCCGCGAACGTCACCGAGGTCTACGCGCAGCGAGGAGGACGTTGCGGTGGCATCATCCAGTACGGGGGTGGGGGCGCTCCGACGACCCTCATCTCGGGTGGCTTCGAGTTCGATACGACGGCGCTCAACCCGCTCGTCGCGCACCTCCCCGAGGTGATTCATGTCCCGGGTGATGCGGGCGATGTCGTGCGCTGGCTCGAGTCGACGCTCCGCCTCATGGCGTTCGAGATGCACACGGAGGAGCCCGGCTACGAGCTGGTCGCGAGCCGCATCGCCGACGTGCTCTTCGTCCACGCGCTGCGCTCCCACGTGAAGAACAACCCGTGTCAGGTCGGATGGCTCCGAGCGATCGGCGATGCCCAGCTTGGCGTCGCCTTTCAGCGCATCCACGAGGCACCTGGGGAGCCGTGGACCGTCGAAAAGCTCGCGCGCGCAGCGTCGATGTCGCGCGCGGCCTTCGCGGTGCGCTTCACCAAGGTGCTCGGGCTCGCGCCGCTCGCGTACCTCACGCGTTGGCGCATGCACCGCGCCGCCGAGCTGCTAGCGGTTGACGGGTCCAACATCAGCGCCATCGCCGCCAATGTCGGTTACGAGACGGAGAGCGCGTTCACCAAGGTGTTCAAGCGCCACCTTGGTGAGACGCCCGGCGCGTACCGTCGACGACTGCGGACTGGTGGCGGCTGAGTGAAGTTGCCCCGGCTTCGTGGAGTCCGGGCGGTCCCTGATTACGACCTGCCTGGTGTCTCAACAGTCCGGTTTGGCACCGGCATGGGCGGCGTGGTGCGCTTCCATGCGTCCAGCTCCTGCACACGCGCGAGCCAGGCCTGGATGTTCATGTAGTCCCCGAGCGGCAGGCGCGCCGGACCGGCGAGGGCGAACGACGCGGCCAGGGAGAAGTCCGCGAGCGTCAGCCGCTCCTGTGCGACCCACTTCTTGCCCGCGAGGTGCGTGTCCAGGACCTGCGCGTATTGCGCGAAGAGCGCCTCGCCTCGCGCGACCTCGGCGGGCTCCGGCGGTCCACGGCCCGTCCGGGCCTTCACGAAGTTCTCCACGACCAGGATGGTGTTGGCCTGGGCCATGTGGGCCGAGCACCAGAAGAGCCACCGGCTCACGTCGGCGCGGCCGCGGGCATCCGTCGGTAGAAGGGTCTGCCCCGGCGTCTTCTCGGCCAGGTATTGGATGATGGCGCGCGACTCCCAGAGAAGGAAGCCGTCGTCATCGAGGACCGGGACGCGCCCGTTGGGGTTGAGGCGCAGGTGGGACGTGTCGCGCTGCTCGCCCTGGGTCAGGTCGACCAGGATTCGTTCGAGGGGGACGTCGAGGTGGGCCGCCACGAGCAGCACGCGGCGTGAGTTTCCGGACAGCGGGTGGAAGTAGAGCTTCATGACAGTTCTCCTGGACGACAGGGGGTTCTTGCTGGGGCGTACCTACCCACCCGGAGTGACAAGGGGCTGTCAGGAATCATCCGGGCCGAGAGCGGTCTTGGGCGGGTTTGACGAACGCCGTTCGTGACGAATACCATTCAAGAATGGCGAGAGCGAACCCGTTCGAAGCACCTCATGTCGCGAGCCGGCGCGGGGGCCCCGTGAAGCAGCTGCTCAGTCGCGAGGCCATCGTGACCGAAGCGCTGCGCCAGATCTCCTCGAATGGGCTCAAGGGCATGAGTCTCCGCAAGGTCGCCGCCGCGTTGGAGACCGGGCCAGCGTCGCTGTACGCGTACGTCGACGATCTCGACACCCTGTACGCCCTCGTCCTGGATCGCGCGCTCGCAAAGGTCGAGGTCAGCGGCTCCGCGAAGGCGGACTGGCGCACCCGCCTCGTAGGCGTCCTCGAATCCTACGCGCGCGTGCTTTCCGCGAGTCCAGGGCTGGCGCAGCTCGCGTTCGGGACTGTGGCGATCGGACCGAACGCCCTTCGTATTACCGAGGCGCTCTTGGCGCTCCTCGAAGAAGGTGGAGTCGAGCTGGCGACGGGGGCGTGGGCGGTTGATCTCCTCGTCCTCTACGTCACCGCGATCGTCGCGGAGCACTCCGGCGGAACCGATCCCGCGGCTCCCGAAGGGGCGATCGCGCGAGCCATCATGGGAGTCTCAGAGCGTCAGCACCCGCGAATCCACGCGGCCCGCGAGCAGCTCCTCGCGGGCACTGCGACGGAACGATTCACGTGGGCGGTCGAGGTGCTCGTGACAGGCATCCTCCAGAGTCCGCGTCATATGTCGAGCGTCGCGCGCCAACGCACGGCGCCCGCGGCACCGCGCGCACAGAAGCGCCGGCAGCGTGAGCGGTGAGCGTCTCCTTGAATGAGGCCGAGCTTCTTGCACATCCGACGAACACAGCTTGTGACGAACAGCGTTTGGTCTCAATGCATCCTGTAGGGTGACCCATGACAAGCCACTCCCCATCGACTCAATCCACCCCCGTCCTCATCGTCGGTGGAGGCATCGCTGGCCTCTCCGCCGCGCTGTTCCTCGCGTGGCGTGGCGTGCCGTGCGTGCTGGCGGAGAGGCACCCTGGCAGCTCTCCCCACCCGCGTGCCATCGGCTTCACCACGAGGACGCTCGAGCAGTTTCGAGCCGTCGGGCTCGGCGACAAGATCCCACAGATTCCGTTCGGCCACGGTCGACCGCGCCGCGTCGCGGTCGAGAGCCTCGCTGGAAGGTGGTCGGCGGAGGTCGATTGGAGCCCCGACGCAGGTCAGGCTGCGGCCTCCCAGCCACGCGCGAACGGGTTGCGCCGTCTCGCCGGGGCCGGCAGGCCTTCTCCCACGAACGAGCCGCTCCGCCCCGAGAGCTACTCGCCTTGTGCGGGGGCCGCGATCGCGCAGGATCGATTGGAGCCCATCCTTCGCGACAGAGCCATCGAGCTCGGGGCGGATATCCGCCTCAATACGCAGCTCATTTCCTTTGAACAAGATGCTGCGGGCGTGACGGCTGTGCTTCGGCATCGCGACGGGCGAGAGCAGGCGCTCCGCGCGGGCTACCTGATCGCGGCGGACGGCCACGCGAGCCCGATCCGCGAAGCCTTGGGCATTGGTCGCGCGGGGCACGGTGTCCTGCAGGTCGTTCGCAGCGTGCTCTTTCGTGCTTCGCTCGATGAGTACCTCGAGTCTGGTGTCAGTCAGTTCGAGCTCGACCAGCCGGATTTGAAGGGGATGCTTACGACCTACCGCGATGGCCGCTGGCTCCTGATGTTCACGGACGACGAAGAGCGCGACGAAGCCACGCTGCGGAAGAAGGTTGTTCAAGCGGTCGGCAAGCCCGACCTCGCGTTCGAGCTGATCACCACCGGGCGGTGGGTGCTCAGCGCGCTCATCGCGGACCGGTTCTCATCGGGACGCGTCTTCCTCGTGGGCGACGCCGCCCACACCCTGCCTCCGGCGCGCGGTGGCTACGGCGCCAACACCGGTGTCGAGGACTCGTTCAACCTCGCGTGGAAGCTCGCGTCCGTCATCGCCGGTGTGTCCTCGGCCAGGCTGCTCGACACCTACGACGCCGAGCGGCGCCCCATCGCTTGGCTTCGACATGGTCAGATCTTCGCGCGGCGGGACTACGCGAAATGGGCCACTGACGCGGAGAAGGCGGTCGCGATCATCGATGACGACGCGATGGAGCTTGGCCAGCTGTATCGCTCGGAGGCCGTGCTCGGTGCCGGCGACGAGCTGCCACCGGCATTGCGACCTGAACAGTGGGCCGGTCAGCCCGGCACGCGCGCGCCTCACCTCTGGGTGTCGCACGGCGGAATGCAGCGCTCGACGCTCGATCTCCTTCAGCGCGACTGGGTCTTGGTATCGGAGAGCGAGCGCTGGTGCGCTGCGGCGGCGCGAGCAAGCGAGGACTTGGGGATCGAGCTCAAGTGCCTTCACTTCGGTGCGGGCACGACCGGCTCCGGTACGACCGTCTCGCCGCCGACGGTCGGCACGAACAAGCTGACACTCGACACGCCGGTCGAGCAGATCGTCGCCATTGCCGAAGGGAGAGCGGTCCTCGACGCCAACCTCCCGATGATCACCACGCACAGCAAGTACGAGACGTTCAAGTCGATGAGCCTGCGCCAGCTACAGCCAGTGTCGGATGGAAAGCTCTCCGACGCAGCGCTTGTAAAGACGGAGACGCTGCTGGCCGCGGTTCCATGCCAGGCGGTCCCCATGGACGCCGCGGTATTTCGGAATGACTTTCGCGCGGCGTTCGGCCTCGGTCCTTCTGGAGCCTCGCTGGTTCGGCCCGATGGTTACGTGGCCTGGCGCTCCTCCAGGCTGCCGGACGATCCCGCCGCGGCGATCGCTGCGGCACTCACCCAGCTCGCGGCGACGTCGCGGTCATAGGAGGACTCGCGCCGGATGGGATGGGGCGGCTCCGGGCCCCGCCCGCCCCTCGGAGAGGGTGGTGGGTGGGGCCACGCTCGGTGACTCAGGCCACTTCGACGGTGGGGGTGGCCACCTCGCGGCGCTGCTGGAGCATTCGTTGGATGAGCTCCCCCAGCGGCTCCGGTCGGTCCGCCTCGTGGAAGCGCGCGCTCATGGTGGTGACGGCCTGCTGATACGATGGATCGCCCAGCACCTTGTCGAGCAGCGCGAGCAGTCCGGGGGCTCCGAGCTTCCGAGGCGAGGCCATGACGCCGATGCCGTGCCGGTCCACGATGCGGGCCACGAAGGGCTGGTCCTGGGTCAGGGGGAGGGCCACCATGGGCACGCCCTCCCAGATGCATTCCTTCACCGTGTTGAAGCCGGCGTGCGTCACCATCGCCGCGGCGCGCCGCAGCAGCGGCAACTGGGGGAAGGACCGCACCACGATGAGGTTGGGCGCGCGCCCGTCGAGCGTGGCCGGATCCGCGGACGTGCCCGTCCCCATGACGAACTGCCAGTCCGGTCGTTGCTTCGCCACGTCCACCATGGCTCTCAGCAGGGGCGGGACCCACTTCGACACATAGCCGCGGGTCCCCATGGAGAACACGATGAGGGGGCGGTCCTCCCTCAGCCGTTCCCATGCAAAGGGCTGCGCCTCGCGATGCTCCTGGTTGATGCAGGGCCCCACGTGGTGGATGCGGGCCGCCGCAGGAGTCCCCGCGATGTTGGCGAACGCCTCCGGGAAGAGCATCAGCTCGTTCACGCCTCCTACGCCGTGGAAGGGGTTGTTCCTCGGCGTGCCCAGGTTCTTCTGCCGCAGGAGCGTCTCGAAGGCGTACTCGAAGCGCGCGTGCATCCCCAGCCCGACCAGCGTGCCGTGGATCGCCTTCGCCAGCGCCCGCATCACCGGCGTCGGTCCCCGCACGGGCTGTCCGAACAGGTGCTCCCGGAAGTGGAGGGGGACCGTCGTGTGCAGCCGCAGGAAGGGAATCCCGGAGGCATGGACCGCCGGGCCCGCGTACTTGAACCGCTCGTCAAAGAGGATGAGGTCCGGGCGGATGCGCTCGATGGTGCGGTCCAGCTCGCCATCCAGCAGCGCCTGGAACATCGCGTTCTGGCTGCGGACGCTGTCCCGCAGCGGGGTCAGCAGGCCCAGGCCCCGGCTGCGCCCCATGTGGGTGGACGCCCGGACCAGGTAGTCCCGATCAAGGCTGGACTCGAAGATGGGAACGAACTCGAAGCCCGCCGCACGCACGGCCTGCTCCGCCGCGAGCATGCAGCAGAAGACGACCTGGTGCCCCAGCCGCTGGAGCTCGTCGGCCAGCCGCAGACAGGGGTTGAGGTGCCCCGTGTGGGGCAGGGGGAAGAGCATCAGCCTGGCCATGAGCAACTCACGAGCGGCCGCACGCGGCCAACGGGGCAGGGTGCCGGGGGAAGCGGGAGCACCGCGCGGTCATGGGACTTCACCGTCAGCGGGTCTCCCCGCCGCGCCTCCACCAGCGCGTGCGCCCTCTTTCCCAGGGATGCCTCCGCGCCCTCACGGCGGGGTACCGCGGTGCGCAAGGCAAACAGGGGGATGAGCTGCGTCACCGCCAGGATGACGACCCGGGCGACAAGCATCTTGTCTCCCTCCACATTCCACAGGGCTTCCACCGGGACGTCCTCACACTCGCTCGGGCGCACCGAGACGTCGGAGGACCACAACCTATCATGGAGGCTGGCTCACAGTGAGTTCTACTTTCCATGGTTTGAGCCGTGTTGCTGTGATTCCAAATTTAAAGGACTCTTGAGGGAGATGTCTTCCCCCATCCCATTGTTGATTCTGGGTGCCGGCTTTTCCCGCAGGGCCCATGCGCCGGCCCTGGGTGAGCTGGGGCCGAAGTTCCGCGTCGTCGGCGTCTTCAGCCGCACGGAGGAGAAGGCCCGGGCGGCCGCGGCGGCCTTTTCTCCCCAGGCGAAGGTGTTCACGAACCTGGAGGAAGCCCTGGCGCAAGAGGGGCTTGAGGCCGTGGACGTCGCGCTGCCCATCCTCCCGGCGTCCGACGCCGTTGACGCGGCGCTGCGGCGCGGGCTGCATGTCTTCAGTGAGAAGCCCATCGCTGAATCCGTGGAGAGAGCCCGTGCGCTGATACAACTGCACGCCAGCCGCCCCGGGCAGGTGTGGTGTGTCGCGGAGAACTTCCGTTTCTGGCGCACCGCATGGAAGGTGAAGGAGCTCATCGCCTCCGGGGAGATTGGCGCCCCCGTGGTCTGTCATTACCCGGTGCTGGTGCCCATCAAGGCCACGCCCTGGTTCCGCACCGACTGGCGGCGCACCCCGGAATACGACGGTGGCTTCCTGCTGGACGGGGGCGTGCACGACATGGCCGCGCTCAGGCTGATGCTGGGCGAGGTCACGGAGGTCAGCGCGTTCACGCGGAGCGTGGACCCGGAGCTTCCGCCGGCGGACACGCTGGTGGCCTCGCTCCAGTTCGACAGTGGCGTCGTGGCCAACTACACGGCCACCTACGCCCTGGAGCGGCAGCGCCTCACGTATTGGGGGGTGGCCCGGTCGCTCGTGAATGGTGCCGCGCGGCGGGTGGAGGACTGTCACGGCGGGCGCAAGCACATCGTTGGCACGCGGGGATCCCTCTTCTTCTCGCGCGACCGGGTGGAGCTGGTGCGCGGCACTCAGCGGACCGTCTTCTCCATGCGCTCGCGGGCCGTGGTGGAGGAGCTGGACGAATTCTGGGCTGGCGTGCGCGAGGGCAAGCCGGTCCGCAACACGCCTCACGAGGCGCTCCGGGACCTGGCTGTCCTCGAAGCCATGCTCACCTCGGCCCGCTCGCGTCGGTTCGTCCGGCCCGCTCCTGGTGCCGAGCCTCCCTCCCCCGTTGCGGAGTGCGTCCTTCCATGAGCCTGCTCCAGCAGCGCTACGACGTGGTGATTGTCGGCAGTGGGCCGGGGGGCAGCACGCTGGCCTACAGCCTGGCGCGGCACGGATGCCGTATCTTGTTGCTAGAGGAAGGCGACTTCCTCCAGCCGGATCCGGCGCGCGCGGAGGTGCCCGCCATCCCCATGGGCGAATTGCAGCGCAAGGGTCTGCGCAGGTACGTGGGCGGTTCCACCAAGCTCTACGGCGCGGCCCTCTACCGCATGCGCGAGATCGACTTCCGGGCCACGGCCACGGAGACGGGGGAGTCCTCCGCGTGGCCCATCTCCTACGCGGACCTGGAGCCGTACTACGCGCAGGCCGAGCGCCTCTACGGGGTGCGTGGCTCCCCGGAAGGAGACCCCTCGGAGCCTCCCCGCTCCGGGCCCTTTCCCCACGGCCCCATCCCACACGAGCCCTACATCGCGGAGGTCGTCGAGCGCATCCGCGCCCAGGGGCTGCCCGTCGCGTCCATCCCCAAGGCGGTGGACCACGGGCCCGGCGGCCGGTGCGTGTTGTGCGCCACGTGCGATGGCTACTACTGCCAGCGCGATGCGAAGCTGGACGCGGAGGTCGCGGCGCTGCGGCCCGCCCTGCTGACGGGCCGCGTCCAGTTGCTCACCCGGGCCCGGTGTCTCAAGGTGCTCACCACCCCGGATGGCCGCAGCGCCACCGGCATCCTCCTGGAGCATGAGGGCGCGCGGCACGAGGTCCACGCTGGCGTCGTCGCGGTGTGCGCAGGCGTGACGCAGACGCCGCTCATCCTCTGGCGCTCGCGCAATGGGGCGCATCCCCAGGGGATCGGCAATGCCACGGGCTGTCTGGGGCGCTACCTCGCGGGGCACACCGCGGGGATGCTGTTTCCCATCCGGGATCTGCGGAAGGTGCCTCCGCTGCACCAGAAGACGTTTGCCATCAACGCCTACTACGAACCGTCGGCGGACTGGCCATACCCGCTGGGCGTCATCCAGGCCGCGGGTCAGCTCCCGCTCTGGGAGAGCGTGCCGGTCTTCATGCGTCCGTTCGTGAAGTTCATCGCGCAGCGGAGCCTGGTGTGCTTCCTGATGACGGAGGCCGTTCCCAGCAAGGACTCCGGGCTGCGGTTCGACGGAGACCGCATCGTCGGGATGCGCAAGCCCCGGCGGAACGTACAGACCTTCCGGAAGCTTCGGGAGCACGCGGTGCGGATCTTCAAGGGCGCGGGTTACAGGTGGGTCTTCTCGCCCCGGACGCCCGTCGCGCTCTGGCACCCGGTGGGCACGGCGCGCTTCGGCACGGACCCCGCGACTTCGGTGTTGGACCCCGACTGCCGCGTCCACGGCATGGACAACCTCTACGTGGCTGACTCCTGCTTCCTGCCCTCCGCGGGCGCGGTCAACACCACCCTGAGCGTCGTCGCCATGTCGTTGCGCGTGGCCGACACCATCGCCCGGACGCACACGGCCCGTAGCGATCACGCCGCCTGATTCACGCCTCGGAGGAATTCGTCGGTGGTCGCGGGTTGAACCCGGGGGCTCCGGCTGGAGCCGGGTGAGGGGCTGCGGACCGAGCTGTAGACCTGGAGGGACGAAAGCCTCGGTGGGGCACCGGGCAAGACGCCCCGCATCCCATCGCAACTGGGGCCAGCGCCCCCGGCCGTGGTCTCAAGCGCGCCCCCCGGACGCACGCGGTCTTGGACGATCTCTTCCAGTGGGAGAACGGTGCCCGCGCTCGGTGAGCGGCGGCGAGGCCCGGTGAGCGGGGGCGCGCTCCGTTGCGCCTGGTTGGAGGGGCGAGGAGCGCGGGTCACAAGGCGGAGGGGCGTTCCACGGCGGCCAGGATTCATGGCGAGGAGACAGCCGCAGGGGGCGGGTGAACCGCCTCGCGACCGTCGATGTTCGAGCACCTTCGCCAGGTGGGGCCCATGCGCGCGGCCACTCCGAGGGCTTGGGCGCCGCACCCTGGGGCCACCCTCGAATTGACCCCTACTTCCACTGTTGATAGAGGGTGGTTGAAGTTGAAATTGAGTATGAAAATCAATATCGGAATTTCCCGGCCTGCGAACCCTGACCGCGCATCGTGAACACTCCAACACCCCGTGGCCCGTGGGGCTCCCTCTCGCTGGCCGCTCCGCTCCCCACGCTCGTGACCCTGGCCCTGCTGATGGCGGGAGTCGCGCGAGCGCAGGACGCGCGCGAGACCCCGGCGCCGGTGACCGGTGCTTCCTCGGCCACCGGGACGCCGGACCCGCAGGCGCCGGCCGCTGACGGCGGAGCCGCGCCCTCCGGTGGGGTCACCCCGCCAGTGCTGCTGTCACAGCCGGAGGCGGCCTATCCCCCCGACGCCTTCGCCTCAGGGGTCGAGGGCGCGGTGAAGCTCCTCCTGACGCTCGACGAGGAGGGACGGGTTACGCGCGCGGAGGTGGTCGAGGGGCTCGGCCACGGGCTCGACGAGGCTGCCGTGAGCGCGCTCCAGCGCGCACGCTTTGCCCCGGCGATGCAGGGCGGCCGGCCCGTTCCCTGCCAGTTCGAGTTCATCCACTACTTCGTCCTCGCCCGTCCTCCCGAAGCCGCGCCCCCTGCCGCCGAGGAGGTCGCCCAGGGCACCGCCGACGCGCCCGCGGCGGAGCCCTCCGCGCCGCCCGCCGAGGAGCCAACGCCGTCCACCGCTCCCGCCTTCACGTCCGTCGTTCGCGCCAGGTCGACCGAGGCCCGCGCCCTGGTGCGCGGCTCGGAGGCGGTGGACGTCGTCGAACTGGAGAAGGCCCACGAGCGCTCCGAGGATCTCGCGGAGGTGCTGACGCGCGCCTCCGCCGTGCAGGTCCAGCGGACGGGGGGAATGGGGAGCCGGACCCAGCTCTCGCTCGGGGGACTCTCGGGAGATCAGGTGCGAGTCCTCCTCGACGGGGTCCCCATCGAGTACTCGCCCTATGTCTATGGGCTCGGGAGCGTTCCGGTCTCGCTCATCCAGCAGTTGGAGGTCTTCAACGGCGTCGTCCCGGTGCGCCTCGCGACGGACGCGCTTGGCGGTGCCATCCACCTGCGCTCCGAGCTCGCGTCGCCTGAAACCGGCGCCTCCCTGTCGCTCCAGGCCGGGTCCTTCGGCAGCTACCGCGGCACCGGCAAGCTGACATGGCGGGCCCATGAGCACGTCTTCGTTCGCGCCACGGGGTTCCACGATCGCTCGCGGAACGACTACGTCGTCACCGTCCCCGTCGATGATCCGGTGACGGGCCGCGTGTCGCCGCGCGCGCTGCGCCTCAACCACGACGCCTACCGGGCCACGGGGGGCAACGTCGAGGTCGGGCTCGAGGCGTTGCCGGGGATCGATCGGCTCGTCCTCAACGGCTACCTCGGTCAGTACGACAAGGAGGTTCCGCACGACCAGTTCATGATCCAGCCCTATGGCGCGGTCACCTCCGCGCAGGAGAGCGTGGGGCTCGGGCTTCGCTACGAGGTGTCGCCCCATGAGCGGCTCAAGGTGCTCGCCATCGCCGGGTACAACCGGCGGGTGGGGGAGCTCCTCGACGTCTCCGACTGTCTTTACGACTGGTATGGGACGTGCCGCTCGAGGCAGGCGAGGGGCGGGGAGATCGGCTCGACACCCCTCGAGAACACCCAGCAGCGCCGGACGTGGTTCGGGCGCGCGCGGCTCCTCGGGACGCTGCTCGACGCGGAGGACCTGGAGGTCTCGCTCGGCGTCGATGACAGCGACCGGCGCGGCGAGAACGCCTACCTCACCCGCCTGGAGCAGGAGGATCCCCTGCGGGTGCCGCTCGCGCTCACGTCCTCCTTCGGAGGCATCTCCCACCGGCAGCGTCTCTGGGGAGGCCGGCTGGAGAACACCGCGTTCGTGAAGGGCTACCTGCAGCGCTTCGCCTCGGGGACGAAGCCGGAGGCCGCAGAGACCCGGTGGGCCGGCGGCGTCGGTGACACCTTGCGCTTCAGCCTGACGCGCGGGCTGCTCTTCAAGGCCTCCTATGAGCGGACGACGCGGATGCCGCGGGTGGACGAGCTCTTCGGCGACGGAGGGCTGCTCCTGGAGAACGCGGAGCTCGTCCCGGAGTCGAGCCACAACGCCAACCTGGGCGTGGAGCTGCTCCCCCTGGTCACGTCCGTCGGCCGCTTCGGTGCCAGCGCGGTCGTGGGCATCCGGGACATCGAGAACCTCATCCAGCTCTTTCCCGGCGACGCCACGCAGTCCTTCGAGAACGTGGACCACGCCCGCTCCTTCACGGCGCACGCGGGGCTGGACTGGGACTCCCCCGGCGATTGGGTGGGGTTCACCGGCACCGTCACCTGGCTCGACTTCCGCAACCTCGCGGAGCAGGGCCAGTTCGCCCGCTTCCACGGGGACCGCATGCCCAACATGCCCTGGCTCCAGGCCACCGCGACCGCGCGGTTCCAGGTGAGCCGGCTCTTGAGCTCCGTGGACGCCCTCGGCCTGGAGTGGACGACCCGCTACGTCGAGTCGTTCTTCCGCTCCTGGGAGAGCGCTGGCCGGGGAGGGGACAAGGCGCGGGTGCCCACCCAGGTGCTGCACTTCGCCTCGCTCACCTACCGCACCCGGCTCGAGCGGCGCGCCTTCTCCTTCTCCTTCAACCTCCACAACCTCACCGACGCTCCCGCCTTCGACATCGTCGGTGTCCAGAAGCCGGGCCGCGCGCTCTCCGCGCGCGTCACGGTCGATCTTTGAGCGCCCGATGAGGCGCCCTGAGTCTCCTCGCAGGAGCCAACCGCCAAAGGAAGCCTGATGAAGCTGAAACTCTCACTCCTCGCCCTTGCCTTGCTCGCCACCGCCTGCTCGGGGTCGGACGACCCGCCTTCGGACGGCGGCATCACGCCGGAACCCGACGCGGGGACCACCGCGCCCCTCTACGCCGTCATCACCCAGGTCGCCATCGCCGGCGGAGACACCCAGAGCTATCTGGTGACGGTGGACGACATCGAGAAGGCGCAGTCCGTCGGGGTCGGAGACGCGATCGAGCTCTCCTCGGACGCGTACATCGCCGCAGGCTTCCCGGGCACCGGCAAGCTCTTCGTCAGCAGCTCCAAGGTGCCGACGGTGACGCCCTACACCCTCAACGCCGCCGGCTCGCTCGTGGCCGGGGATCCGCTCTCGTTCACCAGCCAGGGTGTCGCCTCGACCAACGGCTACCAGTCCCAGCACTACTTCGTCAGCGAGACGAAGGCCTATTACTTCGACCACGTGAACTACAAGGTGGTCATCTGGAATCCCCGGGACCTGTCCATCATCACGTCCAAGGATCTGACATCCCAGCTCAAGGACGGCGACCTCACCTTCCGCTACTCGCAGAGCCTGGCCGTCACCGCGGGCGACGACGTCATCCTCGCGGGTGGCTGGCACGCCGCGGACGTGAAGACGGTTCCGGCGAAGACGGCGCTGGTCATCGTGAACACGAAGACCGACGAGGTGACCGTCAAGGTCGACACGCGCTGCGGGTGGGCGCGCGACGGCGTCATGCACACGGATGGGAAGATCTACTACGCCACCGAGTCCCTGGGCAGCGGCGCGCACTTCGTGTCGCCCGGGACGACCGGCGCGCCCTGCATGATCCGCTTCGACCCCGCGGCCGGCGAGTTCGATGGCTGGTTCACCACGCTCGATGCCTTCGTCGACCCCGGGACGGAGGGGGACATCGCCGGCATGCTCCTGCCTGGCGCGCCCGGCAAGGGCTACCTGCGGGTGATGAACAAGGCCGCCGCGCAGGCCGCGTGGGACTCCGCGGTGGCCGCACAGCGGCCGTTCAACGGGCAGAGCGCCGCCGTGGGCGCCTGGTGGGACCTGTGGGAGGTCACCCTCGGCGAGACGCCGACCGCGACGCCCGTCGTCCGGGACGATCTCGTGCCCACCAACGGCCGCACCATCCCGCAGAACCCCGGTGAGTTCCTGGTGCTGCCGGAGTTCATCAATGACAACGCCCAGACGCGCTTCCGCATCATGAGCCCCGAGACCGGCCTCGGGGACGCGAAGACGGTCGTCGAGGGCCAGGTGCGCGGCCTCCTCCGGATCCGCTAGCCCTCCGTCCGCCGTTGGAGCCCCCGCCGCGAGTGGGCGGGGGCTCCGCCCCCTGCGCCGTCACCCGGTCTCCCGCCATGAGCTTCTTCCTTCCCCTCGCGCTGGTGCTCTCCCTCGGAGGATGTCTCGGCCTGTACCTGTCCTCGCGCCATCAGCTCCTGCTGGACCGGCCCCTCGCCGTGCGCCCCTCGCGCTGGCTGGGGACGCTCCTCCTGCTGTCGGCGTATCCGCTCCTGTGCGGTTCGCTCCAGCCGCTGGTGGCGGTGTACGTGCTCTTCGCCTGGACGACGCTGCTCCTCATGCTGCTCCCGTATCTCGCGCTGCTCGTCGGGCGGAAGGATGCGCGGTGATGGCCAGCGGAAACGGTGAACCCCTCCGGCCGGACTGGCTCTCCAAGTCGCTCGCCGGGGTGCTCCTCGGGCTCGCGCTCGCCTTCGGGGTGAGCGCGCTCCTGTCGCTCGCGCTGACTCCCCTGGCCCCGAGCTCCCGAAACCAGCTCGTCATGTGGAGCGTGGTGCCCGTGTGGATGGGCGTGCTCGGGGGCTGCTTCCTCTTTCGGACCGGACTGCGCGCATGGCTGTGGCTGGGCGGCACGGCGGCGCTCTTCTGGGGTGTCTTCCTGTTCTTGCGCCAGCGCTGACCTCAGCCCGCGTCGTCACCGGATTCCCCAACATGCGCTCCGCCATCATCCGTCTCTACAAGGTCGTCCACACGTGGACTGGCATCGTCGCCGGGCTGGGGCTCTTCATCTGCTTCTACGCAGGGGGCTTCACGGTCTTCAAGGACGCGCTGGCGCGCTGGGCGACCCCGCCCGGCGAGCGCGCCCCGGCACCCCTGTCGTCCGCCGAGCTGCACGCGCTGGTGAAGACCACCCTCGCCGAGCACCCCAAGGCGGCGGAGGACTTCACGCTCGTCCTCGCGGACGCGCCCGAGTGGGGCCCCTCGCCGATGAGCTGGCGCCGGAACGAAGGGGGAGAGGGCCACGATGTGCTCGAAGAGCGCCGGTTCTACGCCACGCTCCGGGCGGATGGTTCGTCCGTCGTCGCTGAAGGGCACCCCACCAAGGTGGGCGAGTTCATCGACGTCCTGCACCGGGTCGTGGGCCTGCCGTTCGACACGGAGCTGGGGCGGCTCGTGACCGGCATCCTGTCCCTGCTCTACGCGCTCGCGCTCGTGTCGGGGCTGGTCATCGTCCTGCCGTCCCTGGTGAGGGACTTCTTCGCGCTGCGGCTGGGCAAGGGCCTCAAGCGGCTGTGGATGGACGTCCACAACGTGGTGGGAATCGCGAGCCTTCCCTTTCACCTGCTGATCGCGATCACCGCGTGCGTCTTCGGCCTGCACGACGGCATCTACTTCGTGCAGGACAAGCTCATCCACGGCGGCACCCTGCGCGCCGCCCTGGGGCCGCCGACAGGGGGCGCCAGGACCGCTCCGGCCCCTGAGCCCGCGACGATGCTCCCTCCCGCCGAGCTCCTCTCCCTGGCGAGGACCGTCGCTCCCTCCTTCGAGCCCCATGCGCTCCAGTACGTCCGGGTCGCGTCACCTCGCGCCCTGGTGCGCGTCTGGGGGCATGACCCCGCGGCCCTCTCCCCGCGCTCCCTCGGGGGCTTCCTGGCGCTCGACCCGTACAGCGGAAAGGTGCTGTCCACCGACTTCCTTCCGGGGAGGCTGACCGGCCCCTCCACGCTCATCGCCAGCTTCTTCGCCCTGCACTTCGGTTCCTTCGGAGGCCTGCCGGTGAAGTGGATCTACTTCCTCCTCGCGCTCAGTGGAGCGTGGCTGTTCTATAGCGGGAACGTGCTCTGGGTGGAGACGCGCCGCAAGAAGGCGAGGGTGCCAGGTCAAGCGCCCCTCCAGCGGCGGGACGTCCGCTGGATGGCGGCCACCACGGTGGGCGTCTGCCTGGGATGCGTGAGCGGGATCTCCTTCACCCTGGTGCTGGCCAAGTGGCTCCAGGGGCACGTCTCGGACCTGCGCGTCTTCCACCAGTGCGGCTACTACGCGGTCTTCTTCGCCTCCATCGTCTATGCGTGGGTGCGCGGTCCGGCCCGCGCGGCCATCGAGCTGTTGTGGGGCGCGGCGCTCTTCACCCTGGCCATCCCGCTCACCACCCTGGTGGGCTGGCTCGCCCCGGTCCTGGGACCCTGGGCGACGTGGGACGCGCTGGGCGTCGACCTCACGGCGCTGGCAGGCGCCTTCTGCTTCGCGTGGATGGCGCGGGCGACGGCCCGACGCGCGCATGCGGGGCCGGAGGACAGCGTCTGGTCTCTTGGCGCATCTCCCGCGAGCACGGGCCTGGAAACGGACATACCCGAAGGGGAGGTTGCCTGATGCGTATCCACCTGTTTCTCGCGGTGGGCCTGCTGACCGCGAGCTGTGCCACGGGCCCGGCGCCACGGGGCGCGCCGGCAGCGCCGGTAGCGCGGACGGACTGGGCTCCGCTGACGCTCCCGGGCGCCTTCCAGTTCGACTTCGACTCGGCCTCCACGGGCCGCACCCACAGGGTGTACGTGGCCGTCCCCGAGGGGCCAGCGCCCGCCGCCGGCCATCCGGTCATCTACCTCCTGGATGGCGGCGAGCACTTTCCCACCCTGGACCGTCTCACGCGCGCCCTCCCCAAGCTCGCGCGAGGCTTTGGCGTCGCGGCGGCGACGCCCGTCATCGTCGGGCTGACCTATCCGGGAGACCCGGCCCACAACGAGCAGGCACGCGGTGAGGACTACACGCCGCCAGCTCCGGACCTCTCGAACACGGGGGATCGGTTCTCCAGGAAGCAGGGGGGCGCGGACCGCTTCCTGGACTTCCTGAAGCAGGAGCTCGAGCCCGCGCTCGCGTCGCGACTGCCGCTCGACACCTCGCGCACCGCGCTGATGGGCCACTCGTATGGAGGGCTCCTGGTGCTGCATGCGCTCTTCACGAGGCCGACGGCCTTCGACACCTTCATCGCGGGGAGCCCGTCCATCTGGTGGAACGACCGCTACGTGCTCACGGAAGAGAAGGCCTTCCTCGCCCGGTCCGCACGGGCACCGGTGAAGGCGCGCGTGCTGCTCACGGTAGGCGGGCTTGAGCAGAAGCCGCGCAAGAGCGCGGGGGCGCGGGGCATGTTGGCCGCCGAGCGACGGATGGTCGACAACACCCGCGAGCTCGCCAGGGAGCTCGCGGAGATGGGCGGCGGGGTCGAGGTCCGGTACATGGAGCTCGTGGGAGACGACCACTACAGCGCATGGCTCCCCATGTTGAACCGTGGGCTGCTCTTCTTCTCCGCCCCCTCCCTGCTTCCAGGCGCCGACTGACCGGGGAAGGGGACACCGAGCGTCACCCGCTCCCGTGGGCAGGTTGTCCCCGCCGCCCTCTGAGAGGACTCAAACGCTCTGAGGGCCGGGAGTCGAGAGGGGGGCTGGGCAAGCCCTTCAAGCGGGTAGGGCTTGGCGCCGTTGAGCCAGGGGGGACCCCGTGGCGACGTGAGCGTGCTGGCGTCGTCAACGCCTGACCAGCTCTGGCTCACCGTGCGGAGGGGAGCGTGTCTACAGGCGCAGCCCGGTGAACAGGTCGCCACTCTGCTGGATGTTGAGCCGCATGTTCGTGGCGGCATCCGCGCAGGTGTTCCGTCCGGTCTCCAGCCGTAGCACGTTCCCGTCCAGGGTCAGGTCCCCAGCCGCCAGACAGCCCGAGATGTCGGTGCTCTTCAGCCAGCCGTCCATGTCCAGGCTTCCGCCGAAAGCGGCGGGATGATCCGAGAACTCCTTGGGCAGTCCCGTCGACACGCCCCGGTGTTCGAAGCGCATGGGCTCGTCCGACTGGAAGGCGAACTCCAGCACGTGGGGGTCCCCCTGATAGGTGAAGCGCGCACGAAGCTGGAAGCTGGGGTGCTCCGGTGTCCCCGGGACCCACCGCGTGTCGATGGCGGGATAGTAGACGCGGGGGATGAACACCTGCTCGCCCCCTACGGACAGCCGCTTGTCGGTGCCCACCTCCACGGGGCCCGGGAGGTGAAGCACGCCAGGCAGGACCACGGAGTCCTCGCAGGACATCTCAGGGGAGAGCACCTCGTCATAGTCCTCGCAGCGCACCTCGGGCGGCAGGTCCAGCCGCAGGTCTGCCAGCCTGAAGGTCACGGTCTCCACCGTGAAGAAGAGACCGTCGGACGAGGCGAAGGTGTCCGGGGCCAGCTTGATGCTGTCGTCCGGTGCCACCAGGATGGTGTCCGAGCTGTAACCGAAGTCGAGCAGGTAGGTATTGTCAGGTCCACCGCAAGCGCAAAGGCCCAGGGTCGCGGTGAGGCCGATGGCACGGTGCCAGGAACGTGAAGGCATATTGGAAGGGAATGGATGCTCGAAAGAAGGTGCGTGCACCGGAGTGGGTCACTCTCTACCGGCGGAGCGGGAACAGGAGTGGCGAGAGCGTGAGGACCCATACCCGGATTCAGCAGTCAGCCGTTCGCGTCCGCAGCGGAGTTAGGTTGGTCCTGTGTCTTGTTGCCATTCTCTTGCTTTCGTTGGTTCTGGATGTTGCCTGGCTGAGGCGGGGAAGTCTTGCCTTGGTTGTGTTCTTTGCTGTCGTGACAGGGCTGGAGTACTGGAACGTGCAGCGTCTTGAACGCCAGCAGCGGAGAAATGGAGACTGAGAACTCGCTTCACCACAGCGATGGCAGGACAGGGCCCCTGGCACCGCAGCGGGCCTGCATGGTGACACCCGCGCGGGCCGCGTGCGATTCGCATGGTGACCTCCGCGCTGGATTCGTCCCGCGTGCAATCCGGTCAGTCGCTGGAGCGCAACGCCGGCGCCTCGGTGGACCAGCTGACCCAGAGCTTCCTGCGGGACCTCGCCTTCGAAGCGGATGACGTCACGTGGTGGAGACCCGCGGACGCGGCGCCGCGCGCCCATACGTGAGTCGCCGCCACAGCGCCTCCACTGGCCCATGTGCGTGATGGCGCAGCCAGAGGACGCTGACGCCCCACTGCGCCAGCAGCACGAGGGCGGTGAGGGGGAGCACCCACACCATCCCCACCTTCCCCATGAGGTTCAGCCCATACCCGTAGAAGAGCAGGAGCCCCAGCAGGGTCTGTCCCAGGTAGTTCGTCAACGCCATCCGCCCGAGCGGGACGAAGCAGGACAGCACCCGGCGCCCCGGCATCGTGCCCCAGAGCAGCGCCAGCCCGGAGGCGTACGCCAGCGCCAGGGGGACCACGCCCACCGCGTAGGCGGCCGTCTGCGCCAGCCCCGCTGGCGTGAGCGCGAAGGACGCCCCCGTCCTCGCCGAGCTCCACGCGTAGACGGCGTTGGCCGGCACCCCGAGCAGCAGTCCTCCCGCGAGGACCCGGACGAGCAGCCGCCGGTGGCGCAGCGGGTCCGGCAGCAGCTGCCGCGCCACCCAGACGCCGAGCACGAACATCGAGAGGACCTGCGCCGGCCGTCCCGTCCGCAGGTAGCTGCCCGGGCGCTGGACGGCGTTCGCGAGGTTGCCCAGGAAGACCTGCCCGGCGTCGTCCGACGAGCGCAGGCTGAAGAGCGTCGCCCCGGGCCCGCCAGCGACGTCCTGGATCGCCCGGGACAGCGCCTGGAACGGGGGCGTCGGGTCCAGCGCGCTCCCCGTGCTCATCATCGCGAGTTGGAGGAGCAGCGGAATGAAGAGCAGCCCCACCGTCCAGCCCGCCAGGGCGTGGTCGGACACCCGGCGGAACAGCAGGAGGACCATTCCCATCAGGGCATAGAGCGTGAGGATGTCCCCGTGCCACAGGAGGAGGAGATGGAAGAGGCCCAGGCCCAGCAGCGCTCCCATCCTCCGGAGGAACAGGCGCCGGAAGTCCGCGCCTCGCTGCTCCGTGCGCCGCATCTGGAGGGCGAACCCCACGCCGAACAGCAGCGAGAAGAGAGAGTAGAACTTCCCCTCCACCGCCAGGTTCATCCACGCGACCGTCAGCGCGTCGAGCCGGGCCGTGGGTGACGCCGCGAGCCGCGCCGGGCTCGTCACGTAATAACCGGCGAAGCTCACCAGGTTGGCGAGGAGGATGCCGGCCAGCGCGAAGCCGCGCACCATGTCCAGCAGCTCGATGCGCTCGCCGCCGCCCACCGGCGCCAGGTCGTCGTGAGGGTGCAACCTGGATTCAGCCATGACCTCGCTCCTGAGCCGGATAGCTCCAGGATAGTGCAACTCAGTTGCGTTTTTGAAGGTCTCGCCGTCGCCGGGTCCGGAGCGCCGCTCCAGGCCCGGGTTGGTCCGGGGGGCAGCCCCTCATGCGCAGGGCGCCATGGTCATCGCGCTGCGGCCCGTGGAGCTGGTGCAGGTGACCTGGGGCCAGGTGGTCACGTGGTCGCGGTGCGGCACGGCCACGGACTTCGTGGACGGCGTGGGCACGGCGGCGCGCTTCAGCGGGCCGGCGGGGGGCGAGGACGGCACCACACAGACAGGGCGTGACGACCGCGTACAAGCTCGCCCGCCAGCAGGCACCGTGAGTCCTTCCGGGCCAGTCGGGCTGTGTCTGTTGTAATCAAGTTGCAATAATGGGTGGTGCCCGGTAAGGGTGTCGCACCATGCTCGAAGCCAGAAGGTTGACCAAACGCTACGGAGAACACCTCGCGCTGGAGGGGCTCGACCTCACCGTTGGGGCGGGGGAGGTGTTCTGCCTGCTGGGGGCCAACGGAGCGGGGAAGACGACGACCCTGAACCTCTTCCTCGGCTTCATCGAGCCCACCGCTGGCGAGGCGCGGGTCGCGGGCCAGGACGTGCGCCAGGACGTGGCGCGGGCTCGCGGGCTCATCGCCTATGTGCCGGAGCTGGTGATGCTCTACCCGCGCCTGTCCGGGCGGGAGAACCTGGACTACTTCAACACCCTGGCGGGCCGGCCCGCGCTGTCCCGCCAGGAGTCCACGGCGTGGCTCACCCAGGCGGGCCTTGCCCCTGGCGCGATGGACCGCCCCGTCGGTGGCTATTCGAAGGGGATGCGCCAGAAGGTGGGCATCGCCATCGCGCTGGCCAAGGGCGCGCGGGCCCTGCTGCTCGACGAGCCCACGTCCGGGTTGGATCCGCTTGCCTCCAACGAGCTGTCCGAGACGCTGCGGCGGCTGAGCGGCGAGGGCATGGCGGTGCTCATGGCGACGCATGACCTGTTCCGGGCCAAGGAGTCCGGCACGCGGGTGGGCATCATGAAGGCGGGCCACCTGGTGGAGACGCGCTCCACCCAGGAGCTGGGCCACGCGGAGCTCGAGCAGCTCTACCTGACGCACATGCGGGGCTGAGGACGAACCCATGATTCTCGCCATCGCACGCAAGGAGTGGACGGAGCTGCTGCGCGACGGGCGCTTCCGGGGCGCGGCCGTGCTGGTGTTCCTGCTGGCCACCGTCGGGGTCGCCGTCGGCACGCAGCACGTGCGGAGCGCTCGCGCCGAGCGCGCGGAGGGCGCGCGGCTGACCCGCCAGCACTGGCTGGAGCAGGGAGCGAAGAACCCGCATTCGGCCGCGCACTACGGTGTCTGGGCTTTCAAGCCCGAGTCCTCCCTGGCCGCGTTCGACCGCGGCGTGGAGCCCTACCTGGGCGTCGCGGTCTACCTGGAGGCCCACAAGCAGAACCTGACGCGGCACCGCCCGGCGGCGGACGCCACCGCGGCGGCGCGCTTCGGAGAGCTCACCGGCGCGGGAGTGCTCCAGCTCCTCCTGCCGCTGCTCATCGTGCTGCTCACCTTCTCCGCGTTCACCACCGAGCGGGAGAACGGCACGCTGAAGCTCCTGCTGGCCACCGGCGTGCGCCGCCACCAGCTCGTGCTGGGCAAGGCGCTGGGGGTGGGACTGGCGCTCGCGGTGCTCCTGGTGCCGCTGCTCGCCGTCTGCGCGGGGCTGCTGCTGCTGGCGGGCGCCTGGGACGCGGACGTGCTCGGGCGCGCGGCGGTGATGGTGCTGGGCCACGGCCTCTACCTGGCTGGCTTCGTCTTCCTGGGGCTGGCGGTGAGCGCGCGGGTCCGCTCCTCGCGCGTGGCGCTGGTGGTGCTCCTGGGCCTGTGGACGCTCAACGGGCTGCTGGTGCCCCGGCTCGCAGCGGACGCGGCCCGCGCCTGGGCCCCGGTGCCCGAGGCGCAGGACTTCGCCCGGCGGCTCGCCGAGGACTACGAACGGGGGATGAGCGGCCATGCCCCGGCGGACCAGCGGCTGGCGGCGCTGGAGAAGGAGACGCTGGCGCGCTACGGGGCCAGCTCGCTGGAGCAGCTTCCCGTCAACTTCCGGGGGATCGCCCTGCAGGCGGGAGAGGAGTACGGCAACAAGGTGAACGCGGTGCGCTTCGGAGAGCTGGAGGCGCGCTACCGCGCCCAGGAGCGCCTGCACCTCGCGTTCTCGCCGCTGGCCCCCGTGCTGGCCCTGCGCCCGTTGTCCGCGTCCATGGCCCGCACCGACCTGGAGGCTCACCTGCGCTTCATGCGGCAGGCGGAGGCGTACCGGCAGGGGCTGGTGAAGCAGATGAACGACGCGGTCGCGTTCCGCTCGCGGTACGCGGACTCGGATTACAAGGCGGACGCGGAGCTCTGGCGCGAGGTGCCCGAGTTCCGGGTGGAGGCGGGCACGCTGGGAGACGCGCTGCGCTCGCAGGCTCCCGGCCTGCTCCTGCTTGGCTTCTGGCTGGTGTGGACCACGGTGCTCGCGCTGCGTGCCGGCGCGCGCCTGAGCGCTGTCTGAGACGAGAGAAAACGCCCATGTCACTGCTCCGACACGAGTGGCGCCTGCTCCGCGCGGACCGGATGCTGGCCCTCACCACCCCGTTCCTGCTCCTGCTCATCGTGCTGGGCCTGTTCAACGGCTGGCGCTTCGTGCGCACGCTCGAGGCCCACCAGCACTCCCTCGCCGTCCAGGAGACGGAGCGGCGCGCGCGGCTCGCGCGAGAGGCGGAGGCGCTGCGCCAGGGGGAGGGCAAGGACGTCCCCCCGTGGAAGAGCCCGGCGCTGCCGGTGCCCGTGGGCAACGGGCTTGTCCAGCCCCAGGCGCTCCTGCCGCCCGGCCCGCTGGGCACCCTCGTCGTCGGCCAGATGGACCTGCTGCCCACGGTGTATCAGGTCTCGCTCCAGGGGAGCGTCACCGACTTCGCGCGCGACACGCTGGAGCACCCCGTGCATCTGGCCACCGGGCCGCTGGACCTGACCTTCGTGCTGCTCTACCTCCTGCCGTTGTTCGCGCTCGCGCTGTCGTTCGACCTGGTGTCGCGCGAACGCGAGGACGGCACGCTGCGGCTCGTGCTGGTGCAGGCGGCGGGCCTGCGAGGCTGGGCGCTGCGCCGGCTGGCGGTCCGCGCGGGCGTGCTCCTGGGGGTGTGCGTGCTCGCGGGGCTCGCGGGCCACGCGCTCACGGGTGGGGCCGGGGGCCCGGGCAGGCTGTTGGGGTGGGCGGGGCTCGTCGTGGCGTACGGCGCCTTCTGGTTCGCGCTGGCGCTGGCGGTCAACGCGCTCGGGTTCGGCTCGTCCACCAACGCGCTGGTGCTGGTGGGGGCGTGGGTGCTGCTGGTGGTGCTGGTGCCGGCGGTGGCGCAGCTGGGCGTGAGCCGCATGTACCCCGTCCCTTCGCGCGTGGCGCTGGTGGGCGCGACGCGCACGGCGTCCCTGGAGGCGGAGAAGCGCGGCGGGGAGGTGCTCTCCACCTATCTCCAGGACCACCCGGAGCTGGCCCCGCGGGGCGCCCGGACCGAGGGCTACTGGCCCACCGCGCTGGCGGTCCAGGACGAGGCCGCGCGCGCGACCGCGCCCGTCGTCGCCGCCTTCCAGGCGCAGCTCGCGCGACAGCAGGACACGCTGGAGGTGCTGCGCTTCGCCTCGCCCGCGCTGGCCTTCCAGCAGGCGCTCCAGGACGTGGCGGGCAGCGGCGGCCGCCGGCACGGGCACTTCCTGGCGCAGGTGGACCGCTTCCACTCCGCGTGGCGCGAGGCCCTCTTGCCGCGCGTCTTCTCCGCCAGCACCCTGGGCGCCGCGGAGCACCGCGCGCTGCCGCGCTTCGCCTACGAGGAGCAGCCCGGGCGCGACGTGGTGGCGCAGGTCGCGCTCGGCCTGCTCGCGCTCGTCCTGCCGACGCTGCTGGCGCTGGGGCTGGGGTGGGGCTGGTTGGGGCGCCCCCGCATCTCCTGACAGGCGCCGTGCCGCGAAATGAAGTTGCCCCGGTTTCGTAGCGTCCTACCCGTTGTGAGAAAACGGCCCCACGATGCCGAAGTCACGCCCCCCATACCCGCGCAAGCTCGGCCTCGAACGGCAGGTGCGCCCCTCGAAGTGGTCCAGGCCGACTTCGCCCTTCATCTCCTGGTAGTCGCTCCACGCGCCAGCGCAGCTTCGCCAGGGTGACGAGGCGCTCGAGGGGCATGTCCTCCGGGAGAGACGAGAAGTAGCGCAAGCATGGGAACGCGATGCCAACCGCCACCGCGCTCCCCAGACCCACGGGGCACCTCGCTGGGGGCCCTGCGTTCTCTTCGAGACCGCGCCCGGAGTAGATTCACTGTTCGTCCATGCTCCCACTGCGCTTGTCACTGCTTGTCGCCGCAGGGACCATGCCCTCCCCAGAGGTCTCGTCGGCGAATCTCAAGAAGACGTCCGCCTTCCAGGACTGGCGCCGAGGACGCTTCCTCGTCGAGGAGCGATGGGTCGAGCTCCCTGAGGTCGGACTTCGCGTGGGCTACTTCGTCGTCCCTGGCCCATGGACCCGTGACCGCGTGGAGCAACCCCTCTTCCATGACGCGTTCTTCGTGCTGGATGCACGCACGGGGCAGCTCGTTGCACCAGCCCTGGTGCGAACAAGCCTGCCGCTCAATGGCTGCCCGACGATGGGCGAGGTGGCGCAGCTCGTCCCCGAGCCCGAGAGCAAGGCCTCCGCCGCGCTCCGCTTCGGCAACGGTCTTCAGAGTGCACGTTCGCGCAGAAGGGCGAGGCAGACGTCACGTGCGAGACATCCATGGGACGCGGATACTCCCTTTCGCAGATCGAGGAGATGGCAGAGAACGGATGGTCGAGAGGGAGTAGCGCGGACAGCGACCTGAAGGAGTTGGAGGACCTCCATCGTCTCCGCCAGGAGTTGCTTGCCGCGAACGAAGGTGCGCTCACGCAGTGGACCGCGGGGCCGCAAGAGGAGGCGCTTCGCGAGTGGACCCGCATCTACCAGACATGGCTCGCTGAAGGCCGACTCATCGCTGGGATGCCCCTGGACCTGCGCAACCAGTACTACTACGTGGTGAGCGACATCTTGAGGCCACAGGTGGAGCAACTGCGAGCGGCGCTCATCGACCTTTGGGCTGAGATCCTCAACAACCTCGGCTTCGCGCTGTGGTCCCACAAGGAGTGGTCCCAGGCCCAGGCCGTCCTCGACGACTGCCTGACGCTGCTCACCGCGACAGGCCACGAGCGCAACGTGCTCTACTTGAATCGGGGGGACTTGCTTCGGGACATGGGGAAGGGACCTGAGGCCATCAATGCCTATCGGTCCTTCCTGTCGCGTAAGGTCACCGCAGCTCGACGCAAGGATGTGGATCGACTTCGTCCAGGCTGAGAGCGCCAATCAGGGGGAGAACCGGGCCTCGGTTTCTGGGAGCGTGGCCCGCCACGCGGTCTCGCCGGAGGACCTGATTCACCGTGGCCCGGCCGGCTCGGGACTGCTCCGCCAACGCCTCGTACGTCTTGTCGCTCTCCACTCGCACCTCGAGAACGCGTCGACGTAGGTCCTCGGAAATCGATCGGGTCCGCCCCCGAGCAGCTCCTGCCCGCCGGATCGGCTCAACCGAACCCCGCCATGAGTCAAGGCGTCGCAGGTGGGCGTGTCATGAGGCCAGTTGACGCGTCAGCAACCGTGGCTGACGTGTCAAACGCGGAGCCTGGCTGTTTCATCCTCTTCAAATCACGCGTGATGCGGCCTGGCGCATCATGGCGCCGTCGTTGCATTGGCTCGACTCCGGTTGGCTGATCACACGCGGCGACGGACCTCGCGGGCCCTTGGGCTCGCGCCCTGGCCGCCGTGCTTGCTCAGGAAACCTCGGCCATTCAGGCGTTTATGCGCCTTCCACCCAGGGCAGACCGGACTTCAACGAGATGGGCGAGGACCTCACAGCCGGACGCAAGGATGTGCATCCCGACCTTTGCGCCAGGGGTGGCGTCGAGCCCACCGGGAACAGCGCGCGGCGTCTGGTGGAACTGGGCGTGCGGAACATCGACGTGCCCGGCCCGGGCGGGACGTCCTGGGTGCGCGTGGAGCAGCTTCGCGCGTCCGGCCACAGGCGCGGCTGGGGGCGGAGCTCAGCGTATGGGGCATCCCCACGGCGGCGGCCCTGGCCACAGTGAGGCAGGCACGGGTCCTGACGGGTAGCAGAAGCCGCGCTGATTGAGACAGGGGCCTCGGGGGCTCATCGGAGAGTTGAAGGATTCGTTGGCGGCGCTGTAGCGGGCGGCCGCGCAGAAGGCTGGAAAGAACAACATGTCTGACACCGTGACGTCCCGGCTTCCTGGTTTCCACAAGCTGTCGATGGAGGAGCGCCTCGCTCACCTCTCGCGCATGTTCCGGCTACCGCCCGAGGACCTGCGGCAACTGCTGGGCTCGGAATCGCTCCAGCCTGTCCTGGCGAACCAGATGATAGAGAACGCGGTGGGGATGTTCTGCCTGCCGTTGGGCCTGGGCCTCAACCTCCAGGTCAACGGGCGCGACTATCTGGTGCCCATGGCGGTGGAGGAGCCCTCGGTGGTGGCGGCGGTTTCCTTCGCGGCGAAAATCGTCCGTGAGGCGGGCGGCTTCATCGGCGAGGCGGATCCGTCGCTGATGATTGGCCAGGTGCAGGTGTCGCGCTACGGCGACCCGACGGTGGCCACCGAGCACATCCTGGCGCATAAGGAGCAACTCCTCGCGCTGGCCAACAGCTTCCACCCGGCCATGGTGGCGCGGGGCGGCGGGGCCAAGGACGTGGAGGTGCGCGTGCTGCCGGCCCCCGAGGGCCCGTGCGGCGAGCCGTTGCTCATCGTCCACCTCATCATCGATGCCCAGGAGGCGATGGGGGCCAACCTCATCAACACGATGGCGGAGGGCGTGGCGCCGCTCATCGAGCAAATCACCGGCGGCAGGGTGTACCTGCGCATCCTCTCCAACCTGGCGGACCGCCGGCTGGCGCGCGCCATCTGCCGCATCCCCGTGCCGCTGCTGGCGGACTTCGAGATGCCGGGTGAGGAGATCGCGGAGGGCATCGCCCAGGCCAGCCGCTTCGCGGAGGCCGACCCCTATCGCGCGGCCACGCACAACAAGGGCGTGATGAACGGCATCGACGCGGTGGCCATCGCCACGGGACAGGACTGGCGCGCCATCGAGGCGGGTGCGCACGCGTTCGCCTGCCGCAGCGGGCGGTACCGGCCGCTCTCCACCTGGTACCTGGAAGAGGGGCACCTGGTGGGCCGCATCGAGCTGCCCATGGCGCTGGGCACGGTGGGCGGGCCCATCAAGATCCACCCGGGCGTGCAGACGGCGCTCAAGCTGATGCAGACCACCTCGGTGCGCGAGCTGTCCATGGTGTTCGCGGCGGTGGGCCTGGCGCAGAACTTCGCGGCGCTCCGGGCGCTGGGCAGCGTGGGCATCCAGAAGGGCCACATGGCGATGCACGCGCGCTGCGTGGCGGTGACGGCGGGGGCGCGGGGCGACTGGGTGGAGAAGATCGCCAACCTGCTGGTGAAGGCGGGCCACGTGAAGGTGGAGAAGGCCCGCGAACTGCTGGCCAGCCTCCCCGCCGAGGATGCTGCGGCCGCGACCGGCACCACTCTCTGACGCCGCGGCTCCTCAGTCTGAAGCCTTGTCGGCGTTGGGCGCCGGCAAGGGCGTCCTGTTGGGGGAGCACCGCGTCGTTTGCAGGCACCTGGTCCTGGCCGGTCCGTTGTCGCAGCGTGACGGCGCGTGCCGTGCCCTTGATGGGGTGTCAGCTCGCGCTTCCTTCGACGCTCAGCCCCTCGCAGCGGGCGCGGCTGACGGCGGTGTTCGCCCGGGCCGCGGGAGTGACGGGCGCGCCGCCGGTGAAGGTGTCGCTGGAGGCGGATCTGCCGCTGGCGGTGTGCCTGGCCAGCAGCGCGGTGGGCCTCGCGGTACTGGCGGTGGCGAGGCGCGCCACGGCGGGACTGCCCTCCGATCAGGGCGCTGCCAGCCTCCTGGAGCGTCCGGCTGCGGTGGCGCCGCGGACGGGCGTGTCATGAAGCCACTTGACGCGTCAGCAACGGCGGCTGACGCGTCAAACGCGGAGCCTGGCTGTTTCATCCACCTTGGATCACTCCTGATTCGGCATGGTGCATCTTGGCACCGTCGTTGCAGTGGCCTGGCTCAGGTTCGATGAATCATGGAGTCATTCGTGAAACAGGTGGTTGCGAAGTTGTGCGTCATTGCTTCGATCCTGGGTTTCTCGCCCGTGAACGACGGGAGCCCTTTGGTGGGATGAGGCTTGGCGCGCCGGCAAGGGGATGCAGTGACCCCCTGACGCCAATTGCGTCCGTTTCGCGCGATGAAGAAGAGCAGGGCGGAGTCAAATGCATCAGTGTGGCCGAGCGCGCGATGCCCGCGGAAGCGGGCGGCTCGGAACACTCGTCTGTTCACCCATTGAGCCGGGTGGGCCGTCGCCAAGCTCCGCGAATCCCTGTTGAAGGATTGATGGATTTCTCCGGCTCAGACTGTCATCCGTGGAGTTGGCTGCTGGTCGCCAGGCGCCAGTGCAACTCCTCGGGACCAACGAGAGGTGTGCATGTCGAAGGGGAGGCAGAAGCAACCGTTCCAGCTGCCGGAGTTCTACGTGCCGTGGCCGGCGCGGCTGAACCCGAACCTGGAGTCGGCGCGCGCGCACACGAAGGCGTGGTCATACCAGATGGGCATCCTGGGGCCGCCGCGGGATGGGACGGAGCGGGAGGTGTGGTCCGAGCGGCGCTTCGACGGAATGGACTACGCGCTGCTCTGTGCGTACACGCACCCGGAGGCGCCGGGGCCGGAGCTGGACCTCATCACGGACTGGTACGTCTGGGTCTTCTACTTCGATGACCACTTCCTGGAGGTCTTCAAGTACTCGCGCGACGTGAAGGGCGGGCAGGCCTACCTGGACCGGCTGCCGCTCTTCATGCCGCTGGACATGTCCCCGCCGCCGGAGCCCACCAACCCGGTGGAGCGCGCGCTGTGGGACTTGTGGCAGCGCACGGTGCCATCCATGTCCATGGACTGGCGCCAGCGCTTCTTCGAGAACACCAAGCACCTGCTCGATGAGTCGATGTGGGAAATCGAGAACATCAGCGAGGCACGCGTCTCCAACCCCATCGAGTACATCGAGATGCGCCGCAAGGTGGGCGGCGCGCCCTGGTCGTCGGACCTGGTGGAGCACGCCGTCGCCGCGGAGATTCCGGCCCGGGTGGTGAAGAGCCGGCCGATGCGCGTCTTCAAGGACACGTTCTCGGACGCGGTGCACCTGCGCAACGACTTGTTCTCCTACGAGCGCGAGCTGGAGGAGGGGGAGCTCTCCAACGGCGTGCTGGTGGTGGAGAAGTTCCTCGACTGCGACACCCAGCGCGCGGCGGAGCTGGTCAACGACTTGCTGACGTCGCGGCTCCAGCAGTTCGAGACCACCTTCGCCACGGAGCTGCCGTGGCTCTTCGCGGAGTACGCCCTCAACCCGGTGGAGCAGGCGCAGGTGCTCACGTACCTGCGCGGCCTCCAGGACTGGCAGTCCGGTGGCCACGAGTGGCACATGCGCTCCAACCGCTACATGAACCAGCACTCGGAGGAGCGGCCGGCGCTGTCCATTCCGGTGCCCTCGGGCCTGGGCACCTCCGCGCTGCGGCTTCCGCTGACGCCCGGCGGGCTGGGGCTGGGGCCTCGCGCTCGCTCGCTGAGCCACGTGCCGCGCCAGCACGTGGGGCCCACGAAGTTGCCGAAGTCCTACATGCCGTACAGCACGTACCAGAGCCCGCACCTGGAGCGCGCGCGCAAGCATTCCAAGGCGTGGGCGCGGAGCGTGGGCATGCTGGAGGTGGTGCCCGCCCTGGGGCTCTACGTCTGGGACGAGCACAAGTTCGACGCGGCGGACGTGGCCCTCTGCGGCGCGCTCATCCACCCGGACGCGACGCCGGAGCAACTGGACCTGACGGCGTGCTGGCTCGTCTGGGGCACCTACGCGGACGACTACTTCCCCCTTCTCTACGCGAGCACGCGGGACATGGCGGGCGCGAAGCTCTTCACCGCGCGGCTGGGCCAGTTCATGCCGGAAGACGTGGAGGCCGCCAACGCCGCGGTGCCCACCAACCCGGTGGAGCTGGGCCTGGCGGACTTGTGGAAGCGCACCGCGGGCCCGCTCTCCCCGCGCGGGCGCATGCTGTTCCGCAAGGCCATCCAGGACATGACGGACAGCTGGGTGTGGGAGCTGAACAACCAGCTGCTCAACCGCGTGCCGGACCCCGTGGACTACGTGGAGATGCGCCGCAAGACGTTCGGCTCGGACCTCACCATGAGCCTGTCGCGCCTCTCCAAGGGGGACGCGGTGCCCGAGGACGTCTTCCACACCCGCACGCTGCGCGGGCTGGAGAACTGCGCCGCGGACTACGCCTGCTTCGTCAACGACCTCTACTCCTACCAGAAGGAGATTCAATTCGAGGGCGAGCTGAACAACTGCGTCCTCGTGGTCCAGAAGTTCCTGGACGTGGACAAGGACGCGGCCGTGCTCGTGGTGAATGCGTTGATGACGGCGCGCATGAAGCAGTTCGAGCACCTGGTGGCCAAGGAGCTGCCGGTAGTCCTGCGCACCTTCGAGCTGGATGAGAAGGCGCAGGAGAAGTTGCACCAGTACGTGGAGCAGCTCCAGCAGTGGATGGCGGGCATCCCCCGGTGGCACGCGGGGGTGGCCCGCTACACCGAGACGGAGCTGCTTCACGACGCGTCGCCGAAGCTCAAGGCCGGCAACCTCTCCGGCCTGGGCACCTCCGCGATGCGGCTCGCCGAGCGGTTGCGCGCCACCAAGCCTTGAAGCCCCCGACGTGCTGCGAAGCCTCTTGAATCTTCAACCTGGAGAAGGGTGACTCATGTCCAACGACACGAAGAAGTACGACGACAACAACCAGAGCCTCGGCACGCAGGCGGCGCGGCAGCTGGCGACGACGACGAAGTCCGAGCCGCAGATGCAGGGCATCTCCTCGCGGTGGCTGCTCAAGCTGCTGCCGTGGGTGCAGGTGTCCGGCGGCACGTACCGCGTCAACCGCCGCATGACCTACGCGGTGGGTGACGGTCGCGTCACCTTCACCAGCACCGGCGCCAAGGTGCAGGTGATTCCGCAGGAGCTGGGCGAGCTGCCGCTGCTGCGCGGCTACGAGGACGTGGACGCGCTCACCGCGCTGGCCAACCGCTTCGAGCAGAAGGAGTTCAAGGCCGGGGAGGTCATCACCGAGGCCGGCAAGGAGGCGGACTCCATCGTCCTCATCGCGCACGGCAAGGTGAACCGCCTGGGCCGCGGCAAGTACGGCGAGTCGGTGGTGCTGGACACGCTGGCGGACGGCGACCACTACAGCTACCAGGCGCTGCTGGAGTCGCAGGACTCCTGGCAGTTCACGGCCAAGGCCGTCACGCCCGTCATCGCGCTCATCCTCCAGCAGTCCGCCTTCGAGGCGGTGGTGGCGCAGGTGCCGTCGCTGCAGAAGCACATCGAGAACTTCAAGGCCCGCTCCAGGAAGAAGCAGGACCTCGCCGGCCAGAAGGCCATCGAGCTGGCCGCCGGCCACCACGGCGAGCCGGTGCTGCCCGGCACCTTCGTGGACTACGAGACGCACCCGCGCGAGTACGAGCTGGCCGTCGCGCAGACCGTCCTCCAGATTCACACGCGCGTCGCGGACCTCTTCAATGACCCGATGAACCAGACGCAGCAGCAGCTGCGGCTGACGGTGGAGGCGCTGAAGGAGCGCAAGGAGCATGAGCTCATCAACAACCGCGAGTTCGGCCTGCTGCACAACGCGGACTTGAAGCAGCGCATCCACACCCGCTCCGGCGCGCCGACGCCGGACGACATGGACGAGCTGCTGGCCACGGTGTGGAAGGAGCCGTCATTCTTCCTGGCGCACCCGCGCGCCATCGCCGCTTTCGGGCAGGAGTGCAACAAACGCGGCATCTACCCCACCAGCGTGGAGATGAATGGGAACCACGTGCCCGCCTGGCGCGGCGTCCCCATCGTCTCCTGCAACAAGATTCCCGTCTCCGAGTCGCGCACCACGTCCATCCTGCTGATGCGCGCGGGGGAGAAGAACCAGGGCGTGGTGGGCCTGCACCAGGCGGGCATCCCGGATGAGATTGAGCCCAGCCTCAACGTGCGCTTCATGGGCATCAACGAGAAGGCCATCATGAACTACCTGGTGACGGCGTACTTCTCCGCGGCGGTGCTCACGCCGGACGCGCTGGGCATCCTGGAGAGCGTGGAGCTGGGCCGCTCGTAGGCGCCGTCCCCCTGACTTCGAAACCAAACGGAAGGCACTCTCATGGCGAATCCAGACCAGGCCCTGACGGCACACGAAGGCACCAGCCTGAGCACGGCCGGCGCCCGCCAGCTCGCGACGACGACGAAGACGCCGCCGGTGATGCAGGGCATCTCCCCCCGCTACCTGCTGAGCATCCTGCCCTGGGTGCAGGTGTCCGGCGGCACGTACCGCGTGAATCGGCGGCTGACGTACGCGGTGGGCGACGACCGGCTGAACTTCAGCAACATCGGCGTCAAGGTGGAGCTCATTCCGCAGGAGCTGCTCAAGCTGCCGCTGATGCGGGGCTTCCAGGACGTGGATGACCTGCTCCTGCGCACGCTGGCGGGCCGCTTCACCCAGCAGCAGTACAAGGCGGGGGACACCCTCGTGGAGGCGGGCAAGGCCGCCGAGCATGTCTTCCTCCTCGCCCACGGCAAGGCGCAGAAGCTGAAGGCCGGCAAGTACGGCGACCCGGTGGTGCTGGACACGCTGGCGGACGGCGACCACTTCGGGGACGAGGCGGTGGTGGAGTCGAACGACGTGTGGCCCTTCACCGTCAAGGCCGTCACGGCCTGCACGGTGATGGTGCTGCCGCAGGACGTTTTCGAGTCCCTCCTCAGCCAGTCGCCGGCGCTGAAGGCGCACGTGGAGCGCTACAAGGCGAAGCTGAAGAAGCCCCAGGACAAGGCGGGCCAGGCGGCCATCCCCCTGACGGCGGGCCACCACGGCGAGCCGCCCATCGCCGGCGGCTTCGTGGACTACGAGCTGAAGCCGCGCGAGTACGAGCTGAGCGTGGCGCAGACCATCCTGCGCGTGCACACCCGCGTGTCGGACATCTTCAACGACCCGATGAACCAGACGCAGGAGCAGCTGCGGCTGACCATTGAGGCGCTGAAGGAGCGCAAGGAGTGGGAGCTCATCAACAACCCGGAGTTCGGCCTGCTGCACAACGCGGACTTGAAGCAGCGCCTCAACACGCGCTCGGGGCCGCCGACGCCGGACGACCTGGACGAGCTGGTGTCGCGTCGTCGCAAGACGCGCTACCTGCTGGCCCACCCGCGCGCCATCGCGGCGTTCGGCCGGGAGTGCAACAAGCGCGGCCTGTACCCGACGGTGGTGGACGTGGGCGGGGCGAAGTTCCAGGCGTGGCGCGGCGTGCCCCTCCTGCCGTGCGACAAGCTGCCCATCACCCGGGAGAACACCACCTCCATCCTCGCGATGCGCACCGGCCAGGAAGACCAGGGCGTGGTGGGCCTGCACAACGCGGGCATCCCCGACGAGGTGGAGCCGAGCCTCACCGTGAAGCGCATGGCCGTCAATGACCAGGCCATGACGAACTACCTGGTGAGCACCTACTACTCCGCCGCCGTGCTCGTCCCCGACGCGCTGGGCGTCCTGGAGAACGTGGTGCTCGGCGGCTGACCCGCCCTCACCGTGAAGTCCGAGCGGGCCCGGTGTGCATGCGCGCACCGGGCCCGTCTTCTTTCGCCGCACCGGGCTGTTGAGAGCTTGACGCTGTCACCCCTGCTCAAGACGAAGGCGAAGAGGTGGCCCGAGCAGACGTCCTTGCCCAGGTGCCGCGCACCCGCGGCCGAGTCAGGCCCGACGCGAGCTGCTGCCGCGGCAGGCGGCCTGATGACAGCCAACCTGATGTCTCATCGATCCAGTGCGGTACAGCCCCCCATGCTGCGGCTGGCCCCCGGACTCGGACCTCAGCAGCTGGTGGATGGGCTCTTCCGCTGGGACAAGCGAAACGCGCTATGGCGCACGCGGAGGCCCGAACCATCGGGTCAGGGCCTCAGGCAGACCCTGAGCCGTGCCCTCTCCGACCCACGCGACGTGTCCGTCCGGTCGAATCAGCACCGCAACGGGCGAGGTGACTGCGCCAAGCACCGGGAGCTCCCACGCCCCCGTGTAGCGAGCTGCGATCCTCCGAACCCGGTCCGCCCAGGGCGTGACGTCGAGAGTGCCGGGCTCGCCCAGGTCGAGCAGCACCGGCCGCGCGTCATGCAGCAGTTGGAACACGCGCCGCGGGCCGTCGCCGGTGACCAGGTCGAGGTCCGGCATGCGGCGCCCGAGCAGCGGGTGTCCGTTTCCCAGGTCGTAGTGGATGTCCAGCCCCGACATCATCGCCGCGTACTGCTTGCGTGGCCCATCCATCCGCAGCAGCTCCGCCAGCGTCTCGCGCACGGCGTCCATCCGTGCGTCACCACGGCTCAGTGCGGTCTGCGCCATGGTCTTCCGCAGCGCCCGGGCTGCGACGGGGTGCCGCTCGGCCTGGTACGTGTCGAGCAGGTCCTCCGGCGAGACGCCGCGCACGACCTGGGCCAGCTTCCACCCGAGGTTTACGGCATCCTGCACGCCGAGGTTGAGCCCCTGGCCGCCCATCGGCGAGTGCACGTGGGCCGCGTCACCGGCCAGGAGCACCCGCCGGTTCCGGTAGGACGCCGCCTGCCGCGTCATGTCGGTGAACCTCGAGAGGTACGTGGCGCCGCGCAGGCCGTAGTCCGTCCCGTAGAGCGCGACGAGTCCCTCGCGCAGGACCTCGAGGGTCGGCGCGTCGCCCGTGCCGACCCGCTCCTCTCGCAGCACGACGCCCACGCGTCCGTCGTCCATCTTGCCCATGGCGTAGGTGCCCTTCTCGTCCCGGCGGATGCCGAAGGTCGGCGCTCCGGTCATCTCGACCTCGGCGATGAGGTAGCTGATGGACGCGTCCCAGCCCGGGAACTCGATGCCCGCCGCCTTGCGGACCAGGCTGCGACCCCCGTCGCACCCCACGAGGTACTTCGTCCGAAGCGCACGGCCGTCGGACAGCGCCACGTCGACGCCGGTATCGTCCTGCGCGAAGCCCGTCACCTCGCACCCGCGGTAGATGGGCACCGCCAACTCGGCCACCCACTCCGCCAGGATGTGCTCGAAGCGCTCCTGCAAGAGCGCGAGCCCATGATTGTGACGCGTCGGGAAGTCGCTGAGGTCCAGCAGCGACTGCCCGAACGAGACGTTCTGGACTGCTTGCCCTTGCGAGGTGAAGCGCTCGACGACCCCGCGCTGGTCAAGCACCTCCAGGCTGCGCGCGTGCAGGCCGCGCGAGCGCGAGCCGGCGACCTCCTGGCTGGCGCGACGCTCGACGATGGCCACGTCCACCCGTGCCAGCGCCAGCTCCGCCGCCAGCATCAGCCCCGTGGGGCCCCCTCCCGCAATCACCACTGCGTGCTGTGTCACCACGTCCGTGTGCATCTCTCGGCCCTCCTGCTCCTGGATCGAAACGGGTGATGGTGGAGCATGACCGGGGGGGCTTGCGGCAATAGCCGGGGTCTGGCATCTGCTAGCAGTGGAGAGAGCGGGGAGGCCTGCCGTGGCTCCTGAGTCTGCCCGGGTTGCGTGGACAGGCGAGGACCTGGGCGGGGGCCTGCCTTGGAAGTGCTCCCCCATCCCCCTCTGAAGCATCCCCTCATCTGACTCAGATAAGTCCGAAGGCTTCTCGGAAGACGGCGTGCTCGCGAACGAGTTGTGCGAATCGCTCCACCAACGGGCGAAGTCGTTCATCGCTCATTCGCGGCATGGC
>NZ_JAYESI010000046.1:0-55215 GCF_041903675.1 Corallococcus sp. RDP092CA
ACCCCGCCCCGCCCCCGCACACCACCCCGACCTGGACTGGCTCCGGGTGCTGGCCATCGTGGTGCTGCACCTGTTCCACACGGGGATGATGTTCAACACCTGGGAGTGGCATGTGAAGAGCCCCCAGCCGCTGCCGGTGCTGGAGCCGGTGATGTCCGCGCTGCACCTGGTGCGCATGCCGCTGTTGATGGTCATCTCCGGCGCGGGGACGGCGTTCGCGCTGCGGCGGCGCGGCCTGGGGGCGTTCACGAAGGACCGGACGAAGCGGCTGCTGTTGCCGCTGGTGTTCGGGATGTTCGTGGTGGTGCCGCCCCAGATCTACGTGGAGCGCCTCTTCCGCGGGCAGCTCCACGGCAGCTACGCCGAGTTCTACCCGACGGTGTTCGACTTCGTGCCCTACCCCGCGGGCAGCTTCAGCTGGCACCATCTGTGGTTCGTGGCCTACCTGTTCGTCTACTGCCTCATGGCCCTGCCCCTCTTCGCGGCGCTGCGGACGCAAGCCGGGGGCCGGTTCCTCGCGGGGGCGGACGCGTGGCTGTCGCGCGGGGTGAACGTGCTGTGGCTGGCGGTCCCGCTGGCGCTCACCCGGGTGCTGCTGCGCGACTTCCCGGAGACGCACGCGCTGCTGGATGATCCGCGCACCTTCCTCCTCTACGGCCTGCTGTTCCTCTACGGGCACCTGCTGGGCCGCTGCCCGGGCGCGTGGGAGCGGCTGGTGGCGCTGCGCCACGTGCTCCTGGCCGTGGCGGGGGCGGCGCTCTTCGTGGAGTGGGCGCTCCCGTGGCCGGTGATGCCGGTGGTGCCCGCCATCGTGGGGGGCACGGTGCTCCTCTGGAGCGGGCTGCTGACGGCGCTCGCCTACGCCCGGCGCCACGTGCGCACGGCCCCCGCGTGGCTTCCGCGCGCGCAGGCGCTGTCGTATCCGTTCTACATCCTCCACCAGACGGTCATCGTCGGCGTGGGCGCGCTGTGCCTGCGCCTGCCGGTGGGTCCCTGGGCCATGCTCCTCGCGGTGCTCCTCCTGTCCTTCACCCTCACGCTGGCGCTGTGCGAGGGCGTGTCGCGCGTGTCCTGGCTCCGGCCGCTGTTCGGCATGAAGCCGCGCGCGGCGCGTCCGGCCGCCCTGGCCCCGGAGGCGGTGGGGTGAGCGCCCCGGCCGACGCCCCGTCCATGCCGTGGCGGTGGCCCCGGCTGCGCCTGCGTCCCGCGCTGAAGGCGCTGGCGTTCGGCGTGGCCCTGGGCGTGTGGCAGGGCAGCGCGGTGCGGCTGACGCAGCTCATGTGGCCGGCCCCGGGCCCCTGGGCGCTGGCGTTCATCTGGGAGGTGACCAGCGCGCTGGCCGTCACGCTGCTGCTGCCCATCCTGATGACCGCGGTGCTCAACGCGCCGTCGCTCCGCGTGGGCTGGACGCGCTTCCTGGGCCTCCACGCGGCGGCGTTCCTCCTCTTCACGTCGCTGCACATCGCGCTGATGGCCGGCTTCCGGCACGCGGTCTACGCGCTCCTGCACCTGGGGGACTACGACCTGGGGCCCGCCGTGTACGCGCTCCCGATGGAGGCCCAGAAGGACCTGGTCACCTACGGCCTGGGCTGCGCGGTCATCGCGCTCCTGTACGAGTGGCGGGAGCGACAGGCCCGCGCGCTGCGGTCCGCGGAGCTGGAGGGCGAGCTGAGGGCCGCGCAGCTCCAGGCGCTCACGGGCCAGCTGCACCCGCACTTCCTCTTCAACGCGCTGCACACCATCGGGTCGGTGATGTACGAGGACCTGCCGCGCACGGACCGGCTCCTGAGCGACCTGGGCCAGTTGCTGCGCGCGAGCCTGGAGCGCACCGATCCCACCTGGACGCTGTCCGAGGAGCGCGGCCACACCGAGCGCTTCGTCGCGCTGCTCGCGGCGCGCTTCGGCGACCGGCTCGACGTGCGCTGGGACGTGGCGCCAGGGCTGGAGCCGCAGCGCGTGCCCTGCTTCGCGCTGCAGACGCTGGTGGAGAACGCGGTGAAGCACAACCAGGACCTGCGCGGCGCGCTGGAGGTCCGCATCCGCGCCCGCGCCGAGGCGGGCCGCTGGGCGCTGGAGGTGGAGGACACCGGACGCGGCTTCGGGGCCCCCTCCCCCGCGTCGGGCCCTGGGGTGGGGCTGACGCAGCTGGCGCGCGTGCTCACGCTGCTGCACGGCGAACGGGCCCGGCTGGAGCGAGGCGCGGGGCCGGAGGGCGGCGCGCGCGTGACGGTGTGGCTGCCCCGGGTGGAGGGCTCATGACGGTGTTCCGCGTGCTGGTGGTGGACGACGAGGCGCCCGCGCGCGCGAAGGTGAAGCGCCTGCTGGCCGCCGACGCCCGCTTCACCTGCGTGGGCGAGGCCCAGGACGGGACGGAGGCGCTCGCGCGCATCGAGGCGCTGCGGCCGGACCTGGTGGTGCTGGACGTGCAGATGCCCGGCCTCACCGGCTTCGAGGTCCTGGAGGCGCTCGGGCCGGACGCATGCCCCTCGGTCATCTTCTCCACCGCCTACGAGCGCTTCGCGCTCCAGGCCTTCGAGGCCCACGCGGCGGACTACCTCCTCAAGCCCTACGACGCCGGGCGCTTCACCCGGGCGCTCGACAAGGCCCATGCGCTCCTGAGCGCGGGGACGCACGGCGCCGCCGCGCTGGAGGCCCTGCTCGCCACGGTGACCCGGGCCCGCCCGGAGCGCCCCCTGGAGCGGCTGGTGGTGAAGGTGGGCGAGGGCTGGGTCCCCCTGCGCCTGGACACCGTGTGGCGCCTGTCGTCCGAGGACAAGTACGTGCGGCTCTACACCGCCCAGGGCGAGCACCTGGTGCGCCAGACGCTGCGCGCCCTGGAGGAGCGCCTGGACCCCGGCCGCTTCGTGCGCGTGCACCGGAGCGACCTGGTCAACCTGGAGGCCGTGGCCCGCCTGGAGCCGTGGACGCACGGGGACGGCATCCTCGTGCTCAAGGACGGCTCCACGGTGATCCTCAGTCGCACCTACCGCGAGGCCTTCCTCCAGCAGTGGGGCGCCGCAGAGTAGCCCGACGCGCCGGGTCTGTTCACCCGGAGGCCGGGCCCGGGGGCCACGGCGGGTCGCGGCATCCCAGCCGGACCCACCGGGTGCTACAGGTCTGTTGCCTGGAAACTGGACGTCCGCTGGAACGTGTCAGACGCTGCCTGTAGAGGTTCCAAGCAGCCATGCAGAACGTCCTGGACGGTAGGGAAGGACGGCGGGTCCACGAGGACCTTGCCGCGGAGCGCGCGGTGCTGGGCGCCGTGCTGGCGGACAACGGGCTCATCACTCCCGTGGCGGAGGTCGTCCACGCGGACGACTTCTCCAGCCCCTCGCACGCGCAGATCTTCGCCGCGATGATGCGGCTGGACGCGCAGAGCAAGCAGGTGGACCACCTGACGCTCGCGGAGGAGCTCAAGATCCTCGGCCAGCTCGTCGCGGTGGGCGGCCCCGCGTACCTGATGGGCCTGGACCAGGTCGTCCCGCTGGCGGCCAACGCCGTCCAGTACGCCCACATCGTCAAGGACCAGGCCATCCGCCGGCGCCTGGCCAACGTGGGCCGGGAGATCCAGGACCTCGCCAGCCAGGAGACGGGCGAGCTGGAGGTCCTGCTCGACGAGGCCGAGCGCAAGGTCTTCCTCCTCGCGGAGAAGAAGCGCGAGGGCGACCTGCGGCCGGTCAGCGAGCTGATGGAGCAGACGCTCGACCTGCTGGACAAGATGAAGAGCGCGGCGACGGGCGTGACGGGCCTGTCCACGGGCTACATCGACCTGGACAACCAGCTGACGGGCCTGCACGCCGGCGAGCTGATCATCCTCGCGGCGCGTCCCGGCATCGGCAAGACGTCCTTCGCCATGAACATCGCGGTGCACGCCGCGCTGAAGGAGAACAAGGCCGTCGGCATCTTCAGCCTGGAAATGCCCGCGGATCAGCTGCTCATGCGTCTGCTGGCGTCCACGGCGCGCGTGGACATGAAGAAGCTGCGCGGCGGCCGGCTGTCGCCCCACGACGAGGAGAAGTTCCAGGAGATGGCGGGCGCGCTCTACAACGCGCCCATCTACATCGACGACTCCGGCGGCCTGTCCCCGTTCGACCTGCGCGCGAAGGCGCGGCGCGTGAAGCAGAAGGACCCGCGCCTGTCGCTCATCGTCATCGACTACCTCCAGCTGATGCACCAGAAGGGCAAGGTGGAGAGCCGCCAGCTGGAGGTGGCGGAGATCTCCCGCGCGCTCAAGCAGCTGGCCAAGGAGCTGGAGGTGCCCATCATCGCGCTCAGCCAGCTCAGCCGTAAGGTGGAGGAGCGCAAGGGCGGCAAGCCCATGCTGTCGGACCTGCGTGAGTCCGGCTCCATCGAGCAGGACGCCGACGTGGTGATGTTCATCCACCGTGAGACGGAAGAGGACGGCGGCGAAGGGGGTGGCGGTGGAGGCGGCGGTGGTGGAGGGGGCGGCGGCAACACGGTCATCCCCGTGGAGCTCATCGTCGCCAAGCAGCGCAACGGCCCCATCGGGTCCGTCGATCTGGTGTTCCTCGCGGAGTACACGCGCTTCGAGAGCCGCGCCCGGAGCGAGTAGCCCCCGGGTCCGTCAGTCGCGGCCGGTGCGCAGGTAGCCCGTGACGTGCTCGCGGGCCGCCCTCACCGCGGCCTCCGGCCCCGTGCCCCGGCCCAGCTCCGCCGCCAGCGCGGACGCCAGCCGGCAGCCCGTGCCCCGCCGCTCCGGGGGCCGCTTCAGCCTCCGCCCCCGCATCACCACCGTGCGCCCGGCGAAGGCCAGCACGTCCGCCAGCCCCTGCCCCTCCGGCAGGTGCCCGCCCTTCACCAGCACCGCGCCGAAGCCGCGCTGGCACAGCGCCTCCGCCGCCGCGCGCGCGCCCTCCACCGTGCCCAGCGCGGGCCGGCCCAGCAGCCACGCGGCCTCCTCCAGGTTCGGCGTCACCAGCACGCGCGGGCCCGCGAGCGCCAGGTAGTGCCGGGGCGTCAGGCGCGACAGCACCTGCCCCCGCGACGAGCGCACCACCGGGTCCACCACCCACCACGCGTCCGCGTCCTTGAGCGCCGCCCTCGCCGCGGCCAGCTGCGACGACCCGGGCACCACGCCCCACTTCACCGCGTGGAGCGGACCCCACTCGCGCGCGGCCGTCACCTGCGCGGCCAGCATGCGCGGGGACGCCGGCACCACCGCGAAGGTGTGCGAGCCCTGCGCCGTCTGCGCCGTGGGCACCGCCACCGCGTCGCCGCCGCGCGCCCGCACCGCGGCCACGTCCGCGAGCAGCCCCGCCCGGCCCGTGGGCTCCAGTCCCGCCAGGAGCAGGACGCGCGGCCTCACCGGCGATGCTCTCGCGCCTTCTGCACCAGCGCCTTGTAGACGCCCAGGTGCACGGGGATGGTGCCCAGCATCAGCTCCGGGTGCCACTGCACGCCCAGCGCGAACGTGTGCGCGGTGGACTCGATGGCCTCCACCACGCCGTCCGGCGCCACCGCGCTCACCGTCACGTCCGTGCCCGGCTTGTTCACCGCCTGGTGGTGCGTGGAGTTGACCATCAGCTGCCCGTGCCCCACGGCCTCCGCCAGGAGCGTGCCGCTCTTCACCTCCACCGGGTGCTGCGGCTGCGTGCGGTCGTGCTTCTGCTCGTGGTCGCGCGCGCCCGGCACCTCGCGCAGGATGTCCTGGAACAGCGTGCCGCCCAGCACCACGGCGAGCAGCTGCATGCCGCCGCACACGCCCAGCACCGGCAGGTTGCGCCTGAGCGCGCCGCGGATGAGCTGCGCCTCGAAGGCCGTGCGGCCCTCCTTCAGCGGCCCCATGCCCTCGCGGGCCTCCTCGCCGTACGCGGACGGGGGGATGTCGAACGCGCCGCCCGTCACCACCAGCCCGGACACCCGCTCCAGGTAGGCGTCCACGCAGGACGCGTCATCAGTGTAGGGCAGCACGAAGGGCAGGCCCCCCGCGCGCAGGACCGCCTCCGCGTAGGGCACCTTCAGCTCGTAGCGGGGGAAGGCGGAGTCGGCCGGCTGGGCCCAGTCCGGGCTGAGGCCGATGTTGGGACGGCGCGGCGTCGCCCCGTGATGACGCGTGGACGGAGGGTTCATGTGGGAGTACCGCCTCCAGGTTAGAGGCCAGTCCCCCGCGCGCTGTCAAACGCCGCCGCCAGCTGCCGCACCCGCCCGGCGATGTCCTGGGCAAGCAGGGCGTCGGACACCACCGCCGCGCCGTGCGCGCCCGTCGCCGCCACGCTCGCGATGTTCGACAGGCCCACCCCGCCAATGCCCACCACCGGCAGCGGGCTCTCCGCCACCACCCGCCGGAAGGCCTCCAGCCCCAGCACCGGCGCGCTCACCACCTTCGTCGTCGTGCCGAACAGCGGCCCCACGCCCACGTAGTCCGCCCCCGCCGCCCGGGCCGCCTTCGCCCCCTCCGCTCCCCGCGCCGTCACGCCCACGTACCGGCCCGGCCCCAGCAGCTCCCGCGCCGCCTCCGGGGGCAGGTCCTCGTCCCCCACGTGCACCCCGTGCGCGTCCGCCAGGAGCGCCAGGTCCACCCGGTCGTTGAGCAGGCACACCGCGCCTGCCCGCCGGCACAGCGCCACCACCGCCCGGGCCGCCGCCAGCGCCTCCCGGGGCGGGGTGTGCTTCATGCGCAGTTGGAGGATGCGAGCCCCTCCCTCCAGCAGGCGCCCGGCCTTGTCCACCAGCGACAGCTCCGGACGGAGGCTGTCGTCGCACAGCAGGTAGGGACCTGGGGGAAGCGGCGGGCGGGACGAGACGTTCATCGGATTCCGGGCCTGGGGACACCAGCGTTGACAGGCGCCCCTCCTGCTATAAGGTGCCGCGCTGTTTTCCAAGCAATTCCGAGGATTTGAATCATGGCCGAAGGCATCAACCCGAAGCACCTCGACAAGCGCACCGCCGAGCGCTACCTGCGCAGCGGCCAGGTGGACGAGGAAGCCTACAAGAAGCACCTCGAGGAGCTGCCGGACGCGGCCGACAAGGCCGTCCCCATCGAGACGCTGATGGATGGCGACCTCGACGACGACTTCGATGACGAGGACGAGGACGCGGCGGACGACACCGACGACGACGCCTCCGACGACGAGGACGCGGCGGACGCGCCGGCCAACGAAGAGGACAAGGCGTCCGAATGAGCTCTTCGGAGAAGCGGGGTGAGACCTTCGTGATGACGGGGGATGCGAGCCCCGCCTCCGAGGAGTCCCTGTCGTTCAGCACCTTCGTCGTCGGGCTGGGTTCCGCCGTCCTCATCCACCTGGGGGTGGCGCCGAACCCGGAGACGGGCCGCATGGAGAAGGACCTGCCGTCGGCCCGGCAGAACCTGGACCTCCTGGCGATGCTGCGCGAGAAGACGCGCGGCAACCTCACCGCGGAGGAGGAGAAGCTGGTGGACAACCTCCTGTCCGACCTGCGCCTGCGCTACGTGGAGGCGAACCGGAAGTGAAGCCCCCTGAAGTCACCCGCCCGGGGGCCCTGCCCCGGGGCGTGCGGATCGCCGCCGCGCTGTGCCTGGTGCTCTCCACCCTGACGGGGTTCCTCGCCTGCAGCGAGGCCTCCGTGATGATGAACTTCGAGGCGCACCGGGAAGCGCAGCGCGAGCACGCCCCCACCCTGGCCCTCCTGGGCAAGGACCCCGCCGTCACCCAGGCCATCATGGAGGCGCAGCTGTCCGCGCTCTCCCCCATGCGCGAGTCCCGCGCCCTGGTGCTGATGGGCCTGACGGTGTCCTGCACCCTGCTCTTCTTCGCCTCCAGCCGCATGCTCCGCTCCCCGGACGGCATGCCCCGGGACGGCTTCCGGCAGCTGCTGGGCGGCGCGGGCATCTTCGCCGCGCTGCTGCGCACCATCGACGGGGCCCAGTGGGCCGTGGTGGCCCGCCACACCAGCCAGGCCATGGTGGAGGGGCTCAAGGGCCTGCCGGAGTTCCAGGACCCGAGCGCCGCGCAGCAGCTCTACGCGCTCGTGCCGTCCCTGATGACCCTCAGCGCGGTGCTGCCCACAGTGCTCGTCGCCGGTGGCTTCGCGGTGCTGGCCCAGTACTTCCGCAGCGAGGGCGTGCGCGCCGCCATCCTCACGCTCGACGGGCCCACGGAAGACCCCTGAGCCCCGCGACGCGGGGGCCAGCCGTCCTGGCCCTCAGCCCGCGTCCGTCTCCGCGCGAGGCAGCGTGGGCCCCAGCAGCAGCGCCTCCAGCGAGGCCATCGCGTCCGCCTCCGGGCCGTCGGCCGTGCCCTCCAGCGGCAGCACGCGGGCCAGCGGGGCGCGGGGCATGCGCAGGAGCTCATCCCGCGTCAACCCGAACACGTACGCCAGGTGGCCCATGGGCCAGCGCGACTGGAGCCGGGCGAACGCCGCGTCATCCAGCTCCTCCAGGGGACACGGCAGCTCCGCGTCCTCGTACACCACCTTCTCTCCCCCCACCCGGCGGCCGTTGCCGTAGGCAATGACCTCTTCGCCCTCGTCCGCGTCGTACACGTAGGCGTGCACGGTGGCGTTGGCGGCGGCGGACAGGAGGCGGGCCAGGGCATGGTGCGCCGCGTACCAGTGGGCGCCCTGCCGGCCCTGCGAGAAGGCCCCCAGGAAGGCCAGGCGCACCACCTTGCGGCGGCGGTTGATGGTGACGCGCAGCGCCGTGGCGGCCGGGGCGCTGTCCATCGACAGGGCCTCCCGGGCCAGACGCACGAGCGCCAACCCGGAGAAGGTGTCGAGTCGAACGAGATAGCCGCCGTGCGCGTCCAGAGTGAAGCCCCCGAGGATGGGCGCCGCCTATAACCGACCCCCCCACCCCCTGGCAACCTCGCCACCACGAATACCCGGCCGCTTCCAGCGGCTCAAAGTATTCCGGGGAAATCGCAGGGCATACGGGCAGTGTCGCCTTGCCAAGGGGACCCCGGCCCTTACGTTGAGGGCATGCGACTCGACAAATACACGGTGAAGGCGCAGGAGGCGATCCAGGAGGGTCAGTCCCTGGCCCGCCGGGCCGACAACCCCCACTACGAGCCGGAGCACCTCGCCGCGGCATTGCTGGGGCAGAAGGACGGCATCGTCGAACCCCTTTTGCGCAAGATTGGCGTGGACGTGAAGCTGTTCGCGGGCCGGCTGGGCGAAGCGCTCCAGAAGCTCCCGCGCATGCAGGGCGGCGAGAGCGCCATGCTCAGCCAGCGCCTGATGAAGACCTTCGACAAGGCCGAGGACGAGGCCAAGGCGCTGAAGGACGAGTTCACCTCGTCCGAGCACCTGCTGCTCGCGCTCACCCAGGACAAGGGCGCGGTCGGCGAGGCCATGAAGTCCTCCGGCGTGACGCGCGAGCGCGTGCAGGCGGGCCTCAAGGAGGTCCGGGGCTCCTCGCGCGTGACGAGCGCGGACGCGGAGTCCACCTACCAGGCGCTGGAGAAGTACGGCCGCGACCTCACGGAGGCCGCGAGGAGCGGCAAGCTGGACCCCGTCATCGGGCGCGACGAGGAGATCCGCCGCTGCATCCAGGTCTTGAGCCGCCGCACCAAGAACAACCCCGTGCTCATCGGTGAGCCGGGCGTGGGCAAGACGGCCATCGCGGAAGGGCTCGCGCGCCGCATCGTGGACGGCGACGTGCCGGAGGGCCTGAAGAACAAGCGCCTCATCACCCTGGACCTGGGCGCCATGGTGGCCGGCGCCAAGTACCGCGGCGAGTTCGAGGAGCGCCTCAAGGCGGTCCTCAAGGAGGTCGCGGACGCGGCGGGCGAGCTCATCCTCTTCATCGACGAGATGCATACGCTCGTGGGCGCCGGGAAGGCGGAGGGCGCCATGGACGCGGGCAACATGCTCAAGCCGGCGCTCGCGCGCGGCGAGCTGCACTGCATCGGCGCGACGACGCTGGATGAGTACCGCAAGCACATCGAGAAGGACGCCGCGCTGGAGCGCCGCTTCCAGCCGGTGTTCGTGGGCGAGCCCTCGGTGCACGACACCATCAGCATCCTGCGCGGCCTGAAGGAGCGCTACGAGGTGCACCACGGCGTGCGCATCCAGGACTCCGCGCTCGTCGCGGCGGCCACGCTCAGCCACCGGTACATCTCCGACCGCTTCCTGCCGGACAAGGCCATCGACCTGGTCGACGAGGCCTCCAGCCGCCTGCGCATCGAGATCGACTCGATGCCCACGGAGATCGACGACATCCGCCGCAAGGTGACGCAGCTGGAGATCGAGCGCGAGGGCCTGCGCAAGGAGACGGACCCGCACTCGCGCGACCGCCTGGCCACCATCGAGAAGGAGCTGGCGAACCTCAACGAGAAGTTCAACTCGCTCAAGGCCCACTGGGACGAGGAGAAGAAGGCCATCGCGGCGCTGCGCACCCTCAAGGAGAAGCAGGAGAAGGCGCGCAACGACCAGGCCGCGGCCGAGCGCCAGGGCGACCTGAACCGCGCCGCGGAGCTGAAGTTCGGCGTCATCCCCGGCCTGGAGAAGGAGGTCACCGCGCAGAACGAGAAGCTGGCGGAGCTTCAGAAGAACCAGAAGTTCCTCAAGGAGGAGGTGGACTCCGAGGACATCGCCGCGGTGGTGGCCAAGTGGACGGGCATCCCGGTCTCCAAGCTGATGGAGGGCGAGATGCAGAAGCTGGTCAAGATGGAGGACCGGCTCGCGGAGCGCGTGATTGGCCAGCGCAGCGCCATCGAGGCGGTGTCCAACGCCGTGCGCCGCGCGCGCAGCGGGTTGCAGGACCCGAACCGCCCCATCGGCTCGTTCATCTTCCTGGGCCCCACGGGCGTGGGCAAGACGGAGACGGCCAAGGCGCTGGCGGAGTTCCTCTTCGACGACGACACGGCCATGGTCCGCATCGACATGTCCGAGTACATGGAGAAGCACGCGGTGTCCCGGCTCGTGGGCGCGCCCCCGGGCTACGTGGGCTACGAGGAGGGCGGACAGCTGACGGAGGCCGTGCGCCGCAGGCCGTACACGGTGGTGCTCTTCGATGAAATCGAGAAGGCGCACCACGACGTGTTCAACATCCTGCTGCAGATCCTCGACGAGGGCCGGGTGACGGACAGCCAGGGCCGCACGGTGGACTTCCGCAACACGGTGCTCATCCTCACGTCCAACATCGGCTCGCAGGCCATCCAGGAGGGCATGGCGGGCACGGACACGCTCAACGAGAAGACGCGCGGCGAGGTGATGGAGGCGCTGCGCGCACACTTCCGGCCGGAGTTCCTCAACCGCGTGGACGAGATCGTCGTCTTCGAGCCGCTGCGCAAGAAGGACATCTACCGCATCGTGGACATCCAGCTGGGCCGGCTCCAGAAGCTGCTCCAGGCCAAGCGCCTCACGCTGGAGCTCACGGACAGCGCGCGGGAGCTCCTGGCGGAGCGCGGCTACGACCCCACGTACGGCGCCCGCCCGCTGAAGCGCGCCGTGCAGAAGTACCTGCTGGATCCGCTCGCCCTCAAGGTGCTGAACGGCGAGTTCGCGCCGGGCGAGCACATCCAGGCGGACGCGGGCCCGGACGGGCTCACCTTCGCCAAGGTGCTGGTGGACAACGCGAAGGGCGTGAAGAAGACGGCGTAGCGGCCGGCTTCGCGCTCGGGTGATGCACGGCGGGCCGCCTTCCCCATGGGGAGGCGGCCCGAGGTGTTTTCAGGTGCGGCGGTGCTTGTCGTAGAGCGCGTCGCGCCACGCGAGCAGGTCCGGGAAGCGGGCGGCGAGCCCCGGATGGGTCCACACCTCGCGCGTGCCCGGCCCCATGGGCTGGTGGCGGTCCGCCGGCGGCCCCAGCAGCACGAGCATCACCGCGGCGGTGATGTCCGCGTAGGTGAAGCCCGCGTCCAGCAGGTAGGGCCGGCCGCCCAGCGCCGCGCGCAGCTTCTCATAGGCGGGGGCGACGGCGGCCTCGACGGCCTCCGGGCCCCCGTCCGCCACCTGGTGCTTCCTCACCACGAAGCGCATGCCCAGGCGCGCGGTGGGGGCGAACACCGGGCGCAGCCAGCCGGGGACGAACCCGGGCAGCAGCTCCGCCTGCGCGCGGGAGCTCGTCAGCATGCGCGGCATGGCGTAGGCGCGGGCCGCGTCCAGCACCTCCTCGCTGGTGTCGTTCCAGGCGGTGATGGCGTCCAGGTGCGCGGCCGGGAAGAGCGGGTGGCCCTGCCCCACCGCCTCGGCGTGCTTCGCGATGGCGAACGAGCCGTGCGTGGCCGGCTGGGGCGGCTCCACGAGCAGCGGCACCGAGGGCCTCACGCCGGGAGCCACCTGCCTGCGCAGCCAGCGCTCCTGGATGAGGGGGACGTAGTCCTGGTAGCGGTAGGCCACGCGGTGGTGGTCCAACGCCCACCAGGCCTTCTCCGTCCAGCCCGACGAGGTCAGTCCGACGAGGGTTCGCATAGGGGCCGGGACCCTAGCAGCCCGGCGGACTCCGGGCCTGGGAGCCTGCGCTCCGAAGGGCGCGCGGAAATCCCGTTGGAGCCACGCATCGCGAAAAAGGGTCGGGCATCCGACCGGCGCTCGCAGTCGTGGGGCTCACTTCCCGGTGGAGGACGACATGAAGATCGGAATCATTGGCGCGGGGCTCATTGGCGGAACGCTGGCGCGGCGGTGGACGAAGCTGGGCCATGAGGTGTCCATCGCGAACTCGCGCGGGCCGGAGACGCTGCGCGACCTGGAGAAGGAGACGGGCGCGAAGGCCGTCACCGTCGAAGAGGCGGCGAAGGCTGGCGAGGTCGTCGTCGTGACCATCCCCGAGAAGGCGGTCCCCCACCTGCCCAAGGGCCTCTTCGCGAACGTGCCGAAGGACGTCGTGGTCATCGACACGGGCAACTACTACCCCGTGCGCGACGGCAGCATCCCGGAGCTCGAGGCAGGCACGCTGGAGAGCGAGTGGGTCTCGAAGCTCCTCGGCCGCCCCGTCATCAAGGCCTTCAACAACATCTACCACGCGAGCCTCGGGGAGAAGGGTGTGCCCAGGGGCACGCCCGGGCGCATCGCGCTGCCGGTCGCGGGGGATCCGCCCGAGCACCGCGCGAAGGTGCTCGAGCTGGTGGAGGAGCTGGGCTTCGACGGCATCGACGCGGGGGGCCTCGCGGAGTCGTGGCGCCAGCAGCCCGGCACGCCGGTCTACACCCGCGACTTCGACGCGCCGGGCGTGAAGAAGGCCCTCGCCGAGGCCGAGCGCTCGCGTCTGCCGGAGTACCGCAAGAAGGCGGACGACTCACTGCGGGCGTTCTTCGCGTCGCAGAAGTGAGCCTGCCGCTCGAACCAGCGGCTTGAGCGCGTCGTCGAACGGCGCGGGCCGGGGAGGCTTGTGCTGCGGCGTCGCCGCGCCAGGAGCGCTCCCTTCCCGCCCGCGCAGGAACGCATCCTGTTCGTTCACGGACCGCGCTGGATGAGCTGCTCCACCGCCTCGCGCACGTCCCGCAGGAGCGACGGCTCCCTCACCGCGATGAAGATGGTGTCGTCGCCCGCCACCGTGCCCGCCAGCCCCTCCACCTCCTCGCGGTCCAGCGCCAGCCCGAAGATCTGCGCGTAGCCGGGCGCCGTCTTCAGCACCAGCATGTTGGGCGGCGCCTCGATGATGGTCACCGAGGGCGCGAGCGGCACGGGCGCGACCGGCGGCTCGGCGCGCTGGTAGCGCCCGTTCACCTTCTGCACGTTCAGCTTCTTCAGCCGCCTCGACAGCGTGGACTGGCTGGGCGTGTGCCCCGCCTCCTCCAACAACGTCTGGAGCACGGCCTGATCCGGAACGTCCTGCCGGGAGATGAGCTGAAGGATGGCGTCGTCCAGGTTCATTCACCTTCACCTTGCATGCGACTGAATACGCACGCAAGGCGCATGAAAATCCCCCGAGAATTCTCTTGCGCGCTGCGCCGTTCTGCATAATATCCGCGCCTCCTCCACGAATATGCGCGAATTTGAGTGCATATTCAGCAGTCACCATCCATCCGGCGCGGCCGGGGGAGCACGAAGCCCATGAAGCATGTCACCCGCATCCAGGACCTGGGCCCGGAAGGCGTCGAGGCGGTCCTCTCGCAGGCGGCCGCGTGGAAGCAGCAGGATCCGGGGCACATCTTCCCGGGGAAGCTCCTGGGCATGGTGTTCTTCAACCCGTCCCTGCGCACGCGCACGTCCTTCGAGGCGGTGATGCTGCGCTCGGGCGGGCACGCCATCGTGCTCGACGTGGGCGCTGGCGTGTGGAAGCTGGAGGACCGGCCCGGCGCGGTGATGAACGCGGACCGCGCGGAGCACATCAAGGAGGCGTCGCCCGTCCTGTCGCGCTTCGTGGACATGCTCGGCATCCGCACCTTCTCCCAGGGTGGCGGTGACGAGGAGGACGAGGCCGACCCGGTCATCAACGCCTTCCGCAAGTGGGCCACCGTGCCGGTGGTGAGCATGGAGTCCGCGCGCGAGCACCCCTGCCAGGGCCTGGCGGACGCGCTCACGCTGCGCGAGACGTTCGGCACCACGAAGAAGCTGCCGGTGACGCTCACCTGGGCGCCGCACATCAAGCCGCTGCCCAAGGCCGTGCCCAACTCCTTCCTCCTGTCCGCGGCGGCCGCGGGCTGCGAGGTGCGCGTGGCGCATCCGCCGGGCTTCGACCTGCACCCGGCCGTGCGCGCGGAGGCCGAGGCCTACGCCAAGGCCACCGGCGGCAGCATCACGTACACGCATGATCAGGACGAGGCGCTGGTGGGCAGCCGCGCCGTGTACGCGAAGTCGTGGGGCCCCACGGCGCAGACGGCGCATTCGCCCGCGGACGTGGCGGCGCTGCTGGCGTCGTACTCGGGCTGGATGCCCACGCGCCGGCACATGGCGAAGGCCGCGAAGGACGCGGCGTTCCTGCACTGCCTGCCCGTGCGCCGCAACGTGGAGGTCGCCGACGAGGTGTTGGATCACGCCAGCAGCCGCGTGGTGGACGAGGCGGGCAACCGCTACCACGTGCAGCGCGCCCTCCTGGCCTGGATGCGCGGCGGCTGATCCACACGGCCCGCCGCTCCCCCCTTCCTCCGTCCCCTTTCGAACTTCCAGAGGTCCACCGTGCCTTTGTCTCCCGATCCGTACGCCGCGCTTCGCCACGCGGCGAAGTACGTGAAGCAGTTCCGCAGCAAGACCTTCGTGGTGAAGCTGGGCGGGGCCGTGCTGACGGACCCGCGCACCCGCAAGGCGGCGTGCGAGCAGATCGCCCTCCTGTGGGCCTTCTCCATCCGCCCCGTCGTGGTGCACGGCGGCGGTCCGGAGCTGGACTCGCTCTGTGACGCCCTGCACCTGCCCATCGAGAAGGTGGCCGGCCGCCGGGTCACCTCCGCGCCCGTGCTGGACGCGGCGAAGATGGTGCTGGCGGGCAAGCTGCACACGGACCTGCTCGCGGACCTCCAGGCCGCGGGCGTCCCGGCCGTGGGCCTGTCCGGCGTGGACGCGGGCCTCATCAAGGCGCGCAAGCGCCCGCCCGTGCTGGTGACGGAGCCCGGCGAGTCGCAGGGCCGCATGGTGGACTACGGCCTCGTGGGCGACATCGAGTCGGTGGACACGCGCGTCGTGGAGCACCTGCGCTCCGCGGACTACGTGCCGGTCATCGCCCCGCTGTCGGGCGGCCAGGACGGCTCCGTCTACAACACCAACGCGGACACGGTGGCGGCGGCCCTGGCGGCGGCGCTGCACGCGGAGAAGCTGTTCTTCCTGGTGGAGGTGCCGGGGCTCCTCAAGGACGTCTCCGACCCGTCGTCGCTCATCTCGCTGGCCACGCTGTCGGACCTGGCCTCCCTGGAGGCCGAGGGGCGGCTCACGGGCGGCATGCGTCCCAAGGCGCACGCCATGCGCCACGCGCTCGTGGGCGGCGTGGGCAGCGTGCACCTGGTGAGCGGCAAGCAGTCCGACGCGCTGCTGGAGGAGGTCTTCACCAACGAGGGCAGCGGCACCATGGTCGTGCGCGAGCACCCCGTGAAGCACGGCGAGGCCAGGGGTTGAACCCCGCCGAGCTGCTCACCGCGCTGGTCGCCACGCCCAGCGTCTCCGGCGACGAGGCCCGCATCGCGGACCTCGTGGCGGGCCACGCGGAAGCCTGGGGGGCCCGCGTGCACCGCCAGGGCCACAACGTGTGGTTCAGCGTGGGCAGCGGGCCGAAGCGCCTGCTCGTGAACTCGCACCTGGACACGGTGAAGCCGTGCGCCGGGTGGAGCACGGAGCCGCACGAGGCGGTGTGGAAGGACGACACGCTCTACGGCCTGGGCGCCAACGACGCCAAGGGCTGCGTCACCGCCATGCTCCTCACCGCGAAGGCGCTGCTGGAGGAAGGCGCGCCCTCCGGTGTCGAGTACGTCTTCGCGCTCACCGCCGAGGAGGAGACGGGCGGCCAGGGGCTGGGGCCGCTGCTGCCCGCGCTGGGGCCGCTGGACGCCGCCATCGTGGGAGAGCCCACGTCGCTCAGGCCCTGCACGGCGCAGCGGGGCATGTTGCTGTTGCGCTGCGTGGCGCACGGCAGGAGCGGCCACGTGGCGCACGCGCACGCGGGCGGGCTGGACAACGCCATCCTCAAGGCGGCCCGGGACATCCAGGCCGTGTCCGCGCTGCGCTTCCCCGCGCACCCGCTGCTCGGGGAGGCGCGGGCGCAGGTGACGCAGGTGTCCGGGGGCCTGGCGCGCAACCAGGTGCCGGACCGGTGCGAGTTCTTCGTGGACCTGCGCACCACGCCGGGCATGGACCACGCGAAGGTGGCGGAGGACATCGGCAAGGCGCTGGAGAGCGAGGTAGGGGTGCACTCCGCGCGCTACCTGCCCAAGGGCACGGACGCGTCGCACCCGCTGGTGCGCGCGGCGGTGGTGGCGTCGGGCCAGGACACGGTGGGCTCCAGCACCACGTCCGACTGGGCGTTCCTGGGCGACGTCCCGGCGGTGAAGGTGGGCCCGGGCGACACGCTCCGGAGCCACCAGGCGAACGAGTACCTCACGCGCGCGGAGCTGGAGGCGGGGCTCGCGTTCTATCGACGACTGCTGCACGGCTATGCCGGGGAGGTGTCGCGTGGCTGAGACGTTGTGGGGCAAGGGCCAGCCGCTGGACGCGGCCATCCACGCCTTCACCGTGGGCGACGACCCGGTGGTGGACCTGTCGCTGGTGCCGCACGACGCGCTGGGCAGCGCCGCGCACGCGCGCATGCTCGCGCACGTGGGGCTGCTGTCGCCGGAGGCCGCCGCGTCGCTCGTGGGCGCCCTGCACGCGCTCCACGACGAGGCGCGTGCGGGCCGCTTCACCATCCGCCCGGAGCAGGAGGACGGCCACACCGCGCTGGAGGCCGCGCTCGTGGAGCGCACCGGCGAGGCGGGCAAGCGCATCCACCTGGCGCGCTCGCGAAACGACCAGGTGCTGCTGGCCCTGCGCCTGTTCATGCGCGAGGAGCTGCTCGCGCTGGGCGCGCGCACGGCGGAGCTCGCGGGCACGTTCCTGGACTTCGCGGAAGCACACGCGGACCTGCCCCTGCCCGGCTACACGCACCTGCGCCGCGCGATGCCGTCCACCTTCGGCCTGTGGGGCATGGCGTTCGCGGAGGGGCTGCTGGAGGAGCTGGAGGCGCTGAAGGGCGTGTGGGGGCGGCTCGACCGCTGCCCGCTGGGCGCCGCCGCGGGCTTCGGCGTGCCGCTGCCCATCGACCGTGAATATGTCGCGCGGCTGCTCGGTTTCAGTCGGGTTCAACGCAGCCCCATCGACGCGCAGGACAGTCGGGGGCGGCATGAAGCGGCGCTGCTCACCTGGGCGTGCTCGGCGGCGGGCACTCTGGAGAAGTGGCTGTGGGACGTGCAGCTCTACAGCATGGACGAGTTCGGCTTCCTGGCCCTGCCGGACGCCTTCACCACGGGCTCGTCCATCATGCCGCAGAAGAAGAACCCGGACGTGGTGGAGCTGGCCCGGGGCCGCTGCCGCGAGCTGCGCGGCCTCGCGCACCAGGTGGAGGCGGTGGCCGGAGGGCTCCCCTCCAGCTACCACCGTGACTTCCAGCTGCTGAAGCGCCCCACGCTCCAGGCCCTCACCAGCGCGAAGGCGTTGCTGGAGGTCCTGGCCCGGCTGGTGCCCGCCTTGAAGGTGAACGCGGAGAAGGCGCGCGCGGCGTGCGACGACACGCTCTACGCCGCGCACCACGCCTACGCGCTCGTGGCCAGGGGCCAGCCCTTCCGCGACGCGTACCGGGAGGTGGGCCGCCAGCTGAACGACGGCACCTTCCAGCCGGACCGCGGCGCGCTGACGGCCACCCACCTGGGCGGCGCCGGCAACCTGGGCCTCGCCACCGCGCGCGAGGAGCTGGCGGACGCGCGCGACTGGCTCACGCGCGCCCACGCGCAGGCGACCCAGGCCGCCTCCCGCGTCTGGGCCCCCTGAAGGCTTTCCCCACCCCTTTCGCAGCAACAGGAGTTGGAAGATGAGCAAGAAGTCCGTGGTGCTGGCGTTCTCCGGCGGCCTCGATACCGCCTTCTGCGCGGTGTACCTGCGCGAGCAGGGCTGGGACGTCACCACCGTCACCGTGGACACGGGCGGCTTCCCGGCCGAGCAGCTGGAGCGCATCCAGGCCCTGTCGCAGAAGCTGGGCGCGGTGGCGCACCACACGGTGGACGCGCGCGACACCCTCTTCCAGGGCTACCTGCGCTTCCTCATCGCCGGCAACGTGCTGCGCGGCCAGCTCTACCCGCTGAGCGTCTCCGCCGAGCGCGCCTGCCAGGCCGTGGAGGCCGTGCGCATGGCGGAGGCGCTGGGCGTGCAGGCCGTGGCCCACGGCAGCACCGGCGCGGGGAATGATCAGGTCCGCTTCGACGTGGCCTTCCGCACGCTCGCGCCGCAGCTACAGCTCATCACGCCCATCCGCGACCTGGCGCTCTCCCGCCAGCAGGAGCTGAGCTTCCTCGCGGAGCGCGGCTTCCACCTGCCGGCGAAGACGGGGGCGTACTCCATCAACGAGGGCATGTGGGGCACGTCCGTGGGCGGCCGCGAGACGCTGGACTCGTGGAGCACCCTGCCGGAGGCGGCCTTCCCTGGCGGTGAGATCCCCACCGACCTGAAGCCCCTGCCGCTGGTCATCTCCTTCGACAAGGGCGTGCCGGTGGCACTCGACGGCCAGGCGCTGTCCGCGGTGGAGGTGGTGGAGAAGCTCAACGCGATGGGCCGGCCCTACGGCATCGGCCGGGGCGTGCACCTGGGCGACACCATCCTGGGCATCAAGGGCCGCGTGGGCTTCGAGGCGCCCGCGGCGCACCTGCTCATCGCGGCGCACCGCGAGCTGGAGAAGCTGGTGCTGTCGGGCAAGCAGCTCTTCTGGAAGGAGACGGTGGGCAACCTGTACGGGTCGCTCCTGCACGAGGGGCACTTCTTCGACCCGCTGGTGAAGGACCTGGAGGCGTTCCTCGCCTCCTCGCAGGACCGCGTGACGGGCGAGGTGAAGCTGACGCTCACCCCGCGCGCCCACGTCGTGGAAGGCGTGCGTTCGCCGCACTCGCTGATGGACGCGAAGGTGGCCACGTACGGAGAGGCCAACGTGTTGTGGACGGGGACGGAGGCGGCGGGGTTCGCCAAGCTCTACGGCGTCGCGCAGATGCTGTCGCGGAAAGCGAAGTGACGACATGAAGATCCACGTCGACAAGGTGGGCAGTGTCACGCGCAACCTCCAGGTGGGGCGCACGGTGCACCTCACGGACGAGGTGAAGTGCGAGGAGGGCGCCGTCATCGCGGTGCGCATCCACGGGGAGAAGAGCGTCTACAACCAGCTGGAGGACGTGAACGGCCGGCTCGTCACGCTCCACGCGGGCGACATCGTCGTGGGCGCGCTGGGCCACCGCAACGCGCTGCACGGCTACGAGGGCATCGTGCCCCCGTCCGTCGCGGTGGGTGACAGGCTCCACATCCTCAACATGGGCGGCGTCATCGGGAAGTGCACGTCGCACAACCCGGGCGTGGGCGCGCCCTTCGAGGCGGAGGTGCTGGGCCAGGTCCTCACCTTCCCGGAGTTCCAGTCGCGCGCGGGCCAGCACGCGCACATCTCCAACGGCGCGCTCAAGGGCACGTCGAGGGAGGTGACGTGCCCGGTGGTGTACGTGGTGGGCACCTGCATGAACGCGGGCAAGACGTACGCGGCCAGCGTGGTGGTGCGCAAGCTGGCCCAGGCGGGCTACCGCGTGGGCGGCGCGAAGCTCACGGGGGTGTCGCTGATGCGCGACACCCTGGCCATGCAGGACAGCGGCGCGGACGTGGTGATGGACTTCACCGACGCGGGCGTCGTGTGCACCGGCGCGCGCACGGCGTCCAAGGTGGCGCGGATCGTCTTCTCGGAGATGGCGGCCCAGGACGTGGACGTCATCGTCGCGGAGACGGGCGACGGCATCATGGGCGAGTACGGCGTGCAGGCCATCCTGGCGGACCCGGAGCTCAAGGCGCTGGGCGGCGCGTACATCCTGTGCGCGAACGACCCGGTGGGCGCGGCCGGCGGCGTGCGGCACCTGCGCGAGGTGTACGGCATCGAGATGGACATGGTGGCCGGGCCCGCCACGGACAACGCGGTGGGCGTGCGCTTCGTGGAGCAGGTGGTGGGGCTGCCCGCTCGCAACGCGCGCGCGGATCCGAACGCCCTGGGAAGTCTCATCGTGGAGAAGCTCGCGCCCAGGCTGGGAGCGGGGAGGAAGTCATGACGTCGCCTGCGCACATCTACATTCTCGGGGCCTCCGGTTTCGGCGGAGGCGAGCTGCTGCGGCTGCTCGCGAACCATCCTGGCAACGCCGGCATCCGCGTGGTGTCCCGGCACCACGCGGGGTCGCCCGTCCACAAGGTGCACCCGCACCTGCGCGGCCTCGTGGAGGGCCGCTTCGAGGCGGAGCCGGACTGGCGCTGGCTCGCGGACTCGCCGCGCCCGGTGGTGTTCAGCGCGCTGGGGCATGGCGAGCTGGCGTCGCAGTTCGCCGGGCTGGAGCAGCAGTGGGCGGACGCGGGGCTCGCGGACCGGCTGCTGCTGGTGGACCTGTCGTCCGACTTCCGCCTGGACCACCCGGGCCGGTACGCGGGCGCCTACGGCCGGCCGCACCCGGCGCCGGAGCTGCTGGGCACGTTCACCTACGGCCTCACGGAGTGGAAGCGCGAGCAGGTGAAGACGGCGAAGCGCATCGCCAACCCGGGCTGCTTCGCGACGGCGGTGCAGCTGGCGCTGCTGCCCATCGCGGCCACGCCGGGGCTGGGGCTGCTGGCGGTGTCGGGCGTGACGGGCTCGTCCGGCTCCGGCTCGCTGCCGGGCGAGGGCACGCACCACCCGACGCGCGCGCATGACTTCCGCGCGTACAAGCCGCTGGAGCACCAGCACGAGGCGGAGGTGGAGGTGATGCTGGTGGCGCACGGCGCGCAGCGGCACCGGCTGGCCTTCGTGCCGCACTCGGCGCCCATGGTGCGCGGCATCTTCGCCACGGTGCAGTTCGAGTGGCCGGAGCACGGCGGCGCGGTGGTGACGCAGTCGCTGACGGAGAAGTACCGCCGCTACTACGAGGGCTCGAAGTTCGTGCGCATCGTGGAGGGCACGCCGCGCGTGGCGGCCGTCGCGGGCAGCAACTTCTGCGACATCTCCGTGGCGACGAAGGGCCGCTCCGTGGCGGTGATGGCCGCGCTGGACAACCTGGTGAAGGGCATGGCCGGCCAGGCCGTGCAGAACTTCAACGTGGCCCTGGGCTTCCCCGAGGACACCGGCCTGCGCCAGGCGGCCTGCTACCCGTAGGGACGTGAAGCCCCGGGCGTCGCCGCGCCACGCCCGGGGCTGCCGCGCCCGGCTCCGGGTGTGCCCTTTCAGGCCAGGGAGCCGCGCCCCGGTTCGTCGCCAGGAGGCGCGGTGCCCCTGCCCATGCCGCGCGTCCTCAGGCCGCGGGCGTCTTCGGCATGTCGCCCGAGGGCGTGGTGCCCTCCCCCGCGGCGCTCGCTTCACCCGACGGCGCGGGCTCGGGGGCGGGGGCCGTTTCCTGTGTCGCGACGGCATCGCTGGCGGCGGGCGCGGCTTGGGAGGTGGCTGGCGCCTCGGCGGCGTTCCCCTCGCGCTGCTCCAGCCGCTCGCCTCCGGCCTCCGCGGCCTTGAGGAACTCGTCGTACTCCGACTTGCGGGCGGCGGCCTTCGCCTCCGCGTCGGCGGAGCCCCGCTCCGCGGCGGCGCGGCCCGCGCGGATGGCCCGGGCGCTCAGCAGGATGCCTCCCACGAAGGCCAGGAGGTGCAGCGCCGACATGAAGCTCCACCCCGTGATGAGGCCGTCCGCGCCGTCGCGCACGAAGTTGAGCGCGAGCACGAACACCCCGCCGGACAGCGCGGCCCCCACGGCCGTGGTCCACGTGCGCAACGCGACGATGCGCGCGGCGCCGTAGCAGAAGGCCGGCAGCACCGCGAGCACCCACAGGTCCTCCAGCGCCACCACCACCGGGATGCGCAGGAAGTCGGACGGCAGCGCGTTCACCCGCGAGTGCAGGCGCAGCACCAGCGACACGCTGAGCATGGCCCCCACCACCAGCGACAGGAAGCCCAGTCCGACGATGAACTGGAAGCGGCGGACGCGGACGCGCAGGGGATCGAGGACACCAGGTTTCGTGCTCACGGCCCGAAAGCCTAGCGCACTCTCACCCTTCGTCCTCTTCCCCGACAGCCGCTTCCCCCGCCGAGCGAGGGGGCGGGCCGTCGCCGTAGAAGACCTCCTCCATCACCAGCCCCTGGGGCGGCGCGGTGGCCCCGGCCTGCTTGCGGTCGCGCGAGGCCAGCACCTGGGCCACCCACGCCTCGGGGCGGCGCCCCTTGCCCACCTCCACCAGGGTGCCCACCAGGTTGCGCACCATGTGCTTGAGGAAGGCCGTGCCCTCCACCACGAAGGCAATGGTGTCTCCGGACGCGCCCTCCACGCGCACCTGCCGGAGCTCGCGCACCGCGTGCTTCGCCTGGCAGTCCGCGGCGCGGAACGCGGAGAAGTCATGCCGGCCCACCAGGGCCTGCGACGCGCGGCGCATGGCCTCCACGTCCAGCGGGGCGAACAGCTCCCAGTGCGTGGTGCGCAGGAGCGGTGAGCGCGTGCGCCGGTTGCTCACCCGGTAGCGGTAGCGCTTGCCCCGCGACCAGCGGCGCGGGTCGAACTCCGCGGCCACCTCCTCGGCGGCCACCACCGCGATGTCCGGCGGGAGGAGGCCGTTGAGGCCCATCGTGTAGGCCTTCATCGGCAGCACGCGAGGCGCGTCGAAGCAGGCCACCTGCCCCGTCGCGTGCACGCCCGCGTCGGTGCGGCCGGCGGAGGCGACGAGGACGCGCTCCCCCAGCAGCTTCTGGAGCGCCTCCTGGAGCGTGGACTGGATGGACGGCCCCTGGGGCTGCACCTGCCAGCCCACGTACCGGGTGCCTTCATATTCGAGCGTCAGCTTCAGCCGGGGCATGGGGTGAGCAGCGGCGCGCGGTTCAACGCGACTTCAGCCATCCCTCCAGCACGTCCGCCGCGAGCTTCGCCAGCGACACGTTCGCCTTGCGCGCCTGGGCCTCCAGCTTCTCGTACAGCGCGGGGTCCAGCGGCAGCGCGAGCAGGCGCGGCTCGGTGGCCGGGAGGTCGTCCAGGTGCATGGCCTCCGTGGGCGGGCCGTCCACGAACGCCGCCACCTCCGACAGCTCCAGCGCCATCTCCGACGTGGGCGCGGAGGACTGGCGCGTGGACAGGCGCTTCAGCTCCTGGGGGCGCTCGTCCTCGAAGAGCTGCTTGACGAAGTTGGCCAGGTGCAGCGGCGTGGGCGTGAAGTCGTAGGACTCCAGGAAGTCGTCCAGGTCGCGCTGCATGTCCAGCGCCGTCTGGTAGCGGCGCTCGCGGTCGCGGGCGAGCGCGCGCATCAGGATGGCCTCCACGCGCTCCGGCAGGTCCTCGCGGAAGTACGACGGCGCGTAGATCTTCGCCTCGGTGATGCTCCGCATGACGGCGATGTCGGAGTCGCCCGTGAAGAGCTTGAAGCCGGTGAGCCACTCGTAGAGGACGGTGCCCAGCGAGAAGATGTCGCTGCGGCTGTCCAGCGGCCGGCCCAGGCACTGCTCCGGGGACAGGTAGCTGAGCTTGCCCTTGATCTCCCCCGAGCGCGTCTGCTCCACCTGGTTGGCGGCCTTGGCGATGCCGAAGTCGAGCACCTTCACCGAGCCATCGAACGCGACGACGATGTTCTCCGGCGTCACGTCGCGGTGGACGATGTTGAGCGGGTTGCCGTAGCGGTCCTTCTTCGTGTGCGCGTAGTGGAGGCCCGCGCAGACGCAGGAGGCGATCTTCAGCGCGTACACCATGGGGAAGGGAATCCCCAGGGACTCGGCCTTGGGCACGACGCGGCGCATGTCCCGGCCGGACACGTACTCCATGGCGATGAAGTAGCTGTCGACGATCTTCCCCAGGTCGTGGATCTGCACGATGTTGGGGTGGTTGAGCTGGGCGGCGAGCCGCGCCTCGTTGAGGAACATCTTCACGAAGGCCGCGTGCTTGGACAGATGCGGACGGATGCGCTTGATGACGATGGGCGTCTCGTCGCCGCTGTCCTCCAGCTGGTGCGCGAGGAAGATCTCCGCCATGCCCCCGACAGCGATCCGGTCGATGAGCCGGTACTTGCCGAAGCGGAACACATCGCGCGGGGGCGAGGAGGTGGCGGGGGCCATGGAGAGCAATGTAGCCGCGCCCCGCCCATGGGCGCTAACGAAGTTGGACCACGAGCACCTTGAGCGCCGGTTCCTCACCCGCGGGCGCCGGAAAGTCGAGCCCCGAGGGACCGAACGACCCCACCGTCCTCCCGGTCCTGCCAGCCCGCGTCACGCCCTCCAGCACCATCGTCTCGAAGCGGCGCGAGGGCAGCCCCGCCAGGTTGCAGCAGGCGACCAGACGGCCCTGGGGGGCCACCACCCTCGCCGCGGCCTCGGCCAGCCGGGCGGAGTCGCGAGCGGCGGAGAAGCGCGTCGCCTTGGTGGTGGAGAACGACGGCGGGTCGGAGACCACGACATCGAAGGACTCCCCCTTCTTCGCGAGCCGCCCGAGCCAGTCGAACACGTCGCCAGCCACGTAGTCGTAGCGATCCACGGATTGGCCGTTGAGGCGCGCGTTCTCCTCGCCCCACTCGAGCACGCGGCGGCTGGCGTCCATGTTGAGCACGCGCTTCGCGCCCCCGGCGGTCGCCGCGACGCCGAAGGCGCAGGTGTACGCGAAGAGGTTGAGGACGGTGAGCCCGGAGACCTGGCCCTGGAGCCACGCGCGCGTGTCGCGCATGTCCAGGTAGAGGCCCACGGACAGACCCTGTCCGGGGCGGATGAGGAAGGACAGGCCGTTCTCCTTCGCGACGAGCTCCTCCACGGGCTCGCCGCGAGCGGCGGCCTCCGGGGCGAGCGCGTCCTTCGCCACGTTGGCGAGCACGCGCGCCTCCCGAGGACGGCGCTTGAGGTAGACGCTGCGAGGGGTCCACGCGGAGACGGCGGCGTCGAGCAGCGTGGTCTCTTCGGAGTCGGTCAGGTCGCGGTAGAGGCTGACCACGACGACGTCGCCGAAGACGTCCGCCGTCACGTCGGGCACGCCATCGGCGGCGCCGTTCAGGAGGCGGAGAGCGGAGGTGGCGGGGGCGGCGAGCAGCGGACCCCGGCGGGCGCGGGAGGCGCGCAGCAGGTCCACGAGGCGGGGAGGCAGGGCACTCACGCGCCCCTTCTACCCTACGAACCCAGCCGTGCGCGGGACCAGACGCGGGCGAGCGCGGCGGCGGCGTCGCGGGCCAGGTCCACGTAGTCGTTGCCCAGCAGCTGTCCTTCGCGGACGCAGACGCGGCCATCGACGATGGTCCACGCCACGCGGGCGGCGGTGAGCTGGCCCAGGAGGAAGGGCGAGTAGCCCGTCTCCGGGTCGGCGGCGGGGATGGCGTCGTAGACGACGAGGTCCGCGATGCTGCCCTCCTCCACGCCGCCCGACGGCTTGCCGTACAGGCGGGTGCACAGCTCCGCGGGGCCGCTGACGAACAGGTGCGCCAGCGAGTCATCCAGGTCCGGCATGCGACCGGAGCGCGCCAGCGACAGCATGCTGACGAGCGCCCCGGCCAGCTCCTCCTGGAGGGTGCCGTGGCCGCCGGTGCCCAGGCCCACGAGGTGGAGGCTGGACAGCGCGCCGTCGGCGGACTCGGCCGCGCGGTCCATGGAGCGCGTGGCGCGGGGGGTGAGGGCGATGAAGGTGCCGGAGGCGGCCAGCCGCTCGGACTCGGAGCGCTCGACGGCGCGGGGATAGCCGGCGATGGCGTGAGGGCCCAGGAGGCCGAGCGCGTCCAGGCGCGGCACGACGCGGCTGCCGTGCGTGGCGTAGGTGGTGGAGAGGTCGTCCTCGTTCTCGGCGAGGTGGAAGACGACGGGCGCGTTCAGCTCCGCGCGCAAGCGGGAGATGCGGGTCAGTAGGGCGTCCTCGCAGGTGTAGGACGCGTGGAAGCCCAGCGCGCCCCGGACGCGGGGGTGCTCGCGGTAGCGGCGGACGAAGTCGGCGTTGGCATCGGCCTGGGCCTCCGCGGCGGAGGCGCCATCCAGGCTGTGCGTGGAGTGGGACGCGACCAGGCGGAGGCCCACCGCGTTCGCGGCGCGGGCCTGGGCCTCCAGGGCGCCGGCGACGTCGGTGGGGCACGACAGGTGGTCCACGACGAGGGAGACGCCATCCAGCAGGGCGCGGGCGGCGGCGAACCGGGTCAGGACCTCCACGTCCTCGGAGGTGAGGAGGTTGGCCACGGAGCGCATGCGCTCCAGGCGCGAGCGGGGCTGGCGCAGGAGGAAGTCGCCATTGGGGGGCAGGAGCTGCCCGTTGACCATGTGCGAGTGACAGTCCACGAGGCCGGGGACGACGAGCCGGCCGCGACAAGCCACTTCCCAGTCACCGGGCAGCACGGGCACCTCGGCGTCCGGGGCGACGCGGCGGATGATGCCCTCTTCGACCACGACGGCCATGCCGTGACGGACGCGACCGTCCGCCCGGAACACGGCGCAGTTCTTCAGTAGCAGTCGGCCTTCCATGGACCTTCCCGTTTTAGCACGGGGTGGGTGAAGGATGAACCCCGTCCCTTTTTAGAGGCCCGAAGGCGATGAACCATGCAGCACCAAGCCTCGCCGGGGATCCGGTCGAAAGGCACCGCCCCTCCAAGCGGTGCCGCTCCATTCAAGTCGCATCAAGAGGGGGTTTCTTTCGGACCGACGTACTTCTTCCGATCCTCAGGCGACGCCAAGGGATCATACCCATGCATTGCCTTGGCCCGCTGGGGGAACCAGACCTGAAGGCTGCGCCACGCGAAACGGCGCTGGTCTTGGGACTCGGAGCGAAGCAATTGGACCAACACAGACTCATATGGGGCCAAATCCAGGCCCCGCCGATTGAGTTCTTCCAGTATCAGGTGAGCAATAAAATACTGTTCCACCAGACGCCGCTCCAAATCCTTGGTCTCCGCCTTCGACAACTCCTGCGAGACCTGAACCATGGCCATGGCGAGCGGGACTCGCCCCAGCCGCTCACCAATCAAGCCGCCCAGAACTGCTCCAAGGACAGGCCCCCACACCGCAGGAATGTATCCCCCCAAGCGAATCCCCAGCAGGATGCCAACGGCAGTCACAACAATCCGAAGCGCGCCAAAAATAGTCACCATTGCATCCCTGGGCAAACCCCACGACGGCAGACTCCCCTACCCTCATGGAGCATTTGCTGGCTCTTCTGACTTCACCAAAGAACCAATGCCGTAACCTGCCCCCAGCCCCACGAGCGCATGAAAGGCGAAACGCATCCCGGGAGTTGCCCCTGTCGACATTGTTTGCCCAAGATTGGCCATACCCGAGAATGAGGCCGGGCCTCCACCCTGGGACAAAATATACGCGCCTCTTTGAACAGTCTGTTGGCAGGCAGTACCCACGAACTGGGGAAGTTGATTATAGACCGCGTTCGGCAACGTCTGACTTCCGACCTCGTAGAGATATTTATTCCGCAGAGACAAGAGCATCCACTCATGATCGACCGCCACGCCCCGGTACATCCAAGAAATGAATGACGGTCCAACAAGTGCCGCCATTCCCACAGCAGTTCCAGCAAGCATCATCTTCACGCCGCTGCAAGCCTGCGCATTGCCTTGAGAGCAAGCCACAGCCATTGCTCGCTGGTTTGCGTTTTGCAATTCACGAGTCGGGCTTCCATCCGCGTCGGGCGCAAACCCGGCTGAGTCCGTCACGTTTTCAGGATTGTTACCGGCATATGCATAGATTGGCATTCGTGACGGCAGCATGGAAACCACCGGCTCCGGCTGCAGGTACAGCCCCGAACTCGGATCGTAGTACCGGTTCCAATTCTCGAAGAAGCCCGTCTCCGCGTCGTGATACTGACCAGGGAAGCCCAGCGGGATCCAGAAGGCTTGGGCTCCCGTCTGATACCGCTGATACTCGTACCCCTCGACGACAGTACCCTGGTAGCTGGTCAAACCACTCGCATTCGAGGTGAAGCTCACCGACAGGTTGCCGTTGGACGAGGTCACCCAGGTCGTGGTGACACGCCCCCGTCGCTCACCCGACTGGGTGTCGAGGACGCTGCTCGTGTCCGGATCCACCAAGCTCACGAAGTCCGCCCCTGGCTCCGTATCCACCATGTGGTAACGGGCGCGCATCCGCACCTGGACCGACGCAGTCTCCTTCGGCTGGGAAAAGGATGCCAACGTCGTGGACGTGCTGTGCGCATATGGGTGCGCCGTCTCCGCGTGGTAGGTCACCCGGTTCACGTGCCCAAAGGGGTCCGTGTCCGCGGTGCCAGTCACCTGCCGTGACGCGTCCAGCATCACCACTGGCTTCCCAATGTGATCCGTCACGGGGAAGTACACTCCGCACGCCACTGACTCGCCGTCCCGCGAGCAATCCCCAGCACCGTCGGGCTGCCGCGCCCAGGCCGCGCTGAACTTTCCGCGCACCAGAGCCACCGGACGCCCCTCCAGCCACACATAGTCGTCCAAGGTAAAGTGGCCAATCGGCGTACCCAGCCCGTTGTTGCCCCGGTCCGTCAGCAGCCGGCTCGACACTGAGTGGAAGTACTCGTCCGTCGTCCCATACGGATTCGATTTCAGCCGGCGACGCCCCAGCGCATCGTAGAAGTAGTTGTAGTACGTGCCGTTCACATTGACCGCGCGGAACACGGTTTCCGTGGCCACGCCCACCGTCTGTCCATACTCGAAGCCCAGCGTGTAGACAGGCCCACCCGGCATGGTCGCCGCCCACCGCTTCTGCGTCACCCGGCCATCTTCGTCATGCGACAGGGTGTACTTCAGCAGGCTGCCCACGGTGGAAGAGCCCCACGCCGTCATCTGATCCACCGCCAGCGCCGTCCCGGAGGTCAGATCGTAGATGAACCCGTCTTCCTCCAGCTGGGTCCGATTGCCACGGCCATCGTACTGGTAGGTACGCGAGGCAAAGGCACCACCGGTCGCCGCGAAGTTACCCGTCGGCCGCCCCGCTCCCACCAAGCGCAGCGTGCGGTCATACGCATACGTCTCTGTCCGAGGCGTCGTCGCCCCCAGCAGGCACGTATCCAGCCGGGCAACCTGGTCGCCCGTCCACGTATACCCACGCTGGTAGATATCCCCATTCCCCGAGCCCGGTGAGAACGAACCGGACGACACCCGCAGGGAACGCAGGCGCCCCGTCATGTCCCCGGAAGAGAGATTCGGCGCGGCCGTCGGGCACGCGGCAGGGGCCACCGCCGTGTTGTCCCCGAGCATGAACTCCATGGCGCTGCTGTTCGACGTCGCCGGGTGATTCATCTGGTAACCCCGCAGGCCGCCGTACGGCTCCCAGGCAATGCCCTCGATGACGCGCGTATCCGTGTAGCCCGAGGTCCCGAAGAGCCGGACGTCAATGGCCTGGGTCCGATTCAGCTTCGCTCCCGTGCCGTAGACGTACGTGATGACGCGCCCGTGCGGATACGTCACCGTCTCGATGTTGCCATTCGCCGTGTACGTATAGAACGTGTGCGGGTGCGCATTCACCGTGCCCGACAAGCAACTCGTCTCCCCCTCACGCAGGCGGACCTCTCCCGTCACCCGGCCAAAAGCGTCGTACTGGTACCAAGTGCGCCCGAAGGAATCGTGACGGTAGCGCAACCGGCCCGCTGTCTTCACGGGCTGAGGGCAGCTCGCGGGAGGCACGCTGGTCGCGTCTCCTGAATCGTTCACGTCATAGGACAGAGCGAAGAGATTCTCCGCCCCCGCAGTGGGCGTGTTGTAGTGCCGCACGGAGCGCAGGAGCCGGCCCAGCAGGTCGTATTCGTACGAGAGCCACTCCCACGACGCACGCATCTCCGGCGTCTCCTTCACCGTCACCGCTCCCCGGGCGTCATAGGCATAGCGAGTCACGCCCGCGCCCCCAGCGCCGTCACTGGTGTGCGGCAACGACACCGTCACCAGGTTGCCAAAGTCGTCATAGCCGTACGTCGATGCAGGCACGGAGGCACTGCACGTCGAGCAGTCATTCGAACCTGACGCCACCGCACAGCCGCTCCGCACCGAGGTGACGTTGTTCTGCACGTCGTGCGTGAAGCACGTGCGCTGGTTGCTGCTGGACGTGGGGAACTCGTCGACCTTGGTCAGCCGATCCAACCGGTCATAACCCATGGCCGTACACAGGGTCGAAACCGGCGAGCCATCCGGATTCACGCCTCCACAAACCGCCGGAGGCGCGTTGGAAGGGAAGCCCAGGCCCGTCAGGTTGCCATTGGAGTCAAACACCCGCGCCGTCTGGACGGGCGAGGGAGCGGTGCCCATTCCCTCGTAGGTCGGATGCTTCCGAGCGTCCGCCGCGTACGTCTTCACCCGGCGTGTCTGCGCGGTGCTCCCCGTCCACGTCTGGAACGTCTCCGACTTGAGCGTCTCGTCCGGCCAGTAGGTGTAGTCCACGCGCTCGGACCAGGACGAACCCGATGCATCTGCGGCGGTCGCCTTCCACTGGAGCAGCTTCGTGAGGGTCCCACCCGAGCAACCCGACGTCGTCCCACTTCGGTAGCAGAAGACGTCGTAGTTGCCCTGGGGATGCTTGATGGCATTGAGCCGCCCCTGTTCGTAGATCAGCTCCGTCGTGGTGGTTGTCGTGCCATCCCCCACGGTCTGCTTGGCAAGCAGGTCCTGGTTGAACTCCCGCGTGAGGATCACTCCGTTGGAGTCCTGGATGCGCGTGGCATTCCCGAAGACGTCGTACTCCAGGTATTGCGTATCCAAGGACGTACTCCCACCGCAGCCACCCGGGAATACCGACTCCTTCTTGAGCTTGTTCCGGCGGTTCTCCACATCCGTCCGCGGCCAGTATTCGTACTTCGTCACCGGGAAGGGCGCCGTGGACGGGCAGTCCGTGAGAGTGGTGACATCCGTGACGCTCGCGTCGACCAAGCAGGGACCGTGAACCTCTAACACGCGCCCCTGCGCATCCTCCGGCCCCACGCCTCCACACTGTTGCGCTCGGTAGTTGAAGACCGCCACCCGACGCTTCTCCACCTGCCAGTTGCCAGAGCTGTCCCTCACCTGCGTCCATCCCGTGCGGAACGTCGCGTTCATCCGGTTCGTCACCGAGTCGTAGACGTACTGCGTCCGCGCCTTCGGATCCGTGGCCCCAGTTGGCGCCAGCACACTATCCACCTCTTCACGCTCCAACATTTGCTCGAAGGCTCGGAGGGACCGACCAGAGCCTCCATACGTATATCCATACCGAAGCTCCGCCATGCCGCCCGTCCCAATCAACGCACTGGCACCCGTCGTGACCTGGGTGAGTTCCTTGACGTGACTCAGAGGGACCCCCTGCGCCTCGGCGATACCTGCGTCGGGCTTGACGTGATCGTAGAGTGTCCAGACATCACGCAAATCCTTATGCGCCATCGGCATTGCTGGCTTCAGTTGACTGTTGGATGGCGGGCACTCGTACTCCCAGCGCTCAGTGCCAAGAACAACCCCCGGACAGGAAGGGCCATCGCACCGCTCCTCTCGGGAGTAGAGCCGCCAAGTCTGGGTGGAGTCATACGCCGGCCCTGACATGAATCGGGACGTGAAGGTCGTCGTCCCCGCAGCGCCCGTACCAAGCCCTGCCAGCGAGTCCGCGAAGTCCCGAGCGGGCTTGCCGCCACCACCTCGGAACAACGAACAGGCCGCCGCCGTGACGGAACTCGTGACGTCCGTGATGGTGTAATCATGCCCACCCGCCTCATCACGCCGCGCGTTGAGATCGCTCCTGTTCCAGGTGTGCCTCGCGACCTGAACACCATTCTCATAAACGTCATAGGTGGAGTTCCCACCGCTAGGCCCAGGCACGTAGACGTACTGCCGGCTCTGGCCTGATTGGGGATAGACAACCCCCGAAAGCTCATTGCTGTTGGGCGCATAGGAATACTCGACCAATCGCCGCTCCGAGACACCACCGTCAGAGGAGTCTTCCAGGGAGATGTAGTCCAGGACGCATTCGAGCTTCCCGCTAAAGGTCCCCTTGACCTTGGTGTAGTAGAAATGAACCTTCGCGCCATCTCGCGTGGTGATCGTGCGCAGGTACGGCACGCCAGGATCCGTACCCGCCGCCCCCGAAGGGCAGCCCAGATCCACGGGCACACCACCGTCAAGGACCGTGGGCTGAGCGTACTCCAGCAAGGCCCGCGGAATCTCCATGCCCCCATCCGGAGCATATTGGCTGTCTTCAATCCGGCTCAGAAAGTAGTGGCGGTAGCCCGCATCCGCCTGCGAATCCACCCAGACTGAATTATAGACATAGCGCCCACTGCCCTCGCGGAAGAACACAAACTCCTGGGGCCACCCACCATCTGAGGTGTCCTGCCAGAGTTGATCTCGGTTGCCCGCGTTATTCTCGTTCTCGTACCACCCCCCAGAGGTCGCAGGCTTCGGACTCAGAGCCATCTTGTTGAGGTATCCGTCAACGTCACGGATGTTCACCTCTGTCGAGCCAGGCGATACTTTATAGATGGAACTGTAGAAGTTGTGCCACCAGTTAAGGCTTCCACCAGTACGGTGGTATCCGAACGGACGACCAATCCTATCTGTAGGAAGGAATCCTCCGTACCCGCCCACTCCGGAGAGATTGGCGTAGCTGTACGAACCCGCTTTCGTGACGTACATCCGAATAAATGGGAGGCTGCCTTGGCTGAGCGGCAGTTCGAAGTCCACTTCGCGCAAGTAGTTGTAGCCATCCGCGACGCTGACAGGATCACCGTAGAAACCAGCGCCACCCGGGGCGCGAGGGGCCTTCGGCCCGGATTCGCTGGGATCGCCTTGCGTCCCCTCACAGCGGGGGATGATATTCGCAGGGCAGAATTGGGCATGCGCCGTGGAGGCGCCTGAAATGGCGATGAACAGCGTGAGTCGAATCAGCATTCTCATGGGACGCCTTCCATGGAAAACAGGCGGGTGACCTTGCGGCCCACAATCCGCCAAACATTTTCATCGTCTTGAAAGTAGAGTTCTCGGGCCGTGGTGCCGAACTGGGCCCGAACACTGCCCCCTTCTCGCAGACGAAACTTGTGAAGAACTCGAGGAGGCCGCTCCGCTGACGTCCGCTCCTTGAGCAGGACATCCGCTCCATCACGCTCCACGAAGACCAGGCGCTTGCCGTCTGGAGAGAAGACAGGCTCGTTCACGTCTCCGGATGTCAGTGGTCCGGAGGCAGGCTGTCCTTCTCGCATCAAATGAAGGGTCTTGACGTTCGGATTGCACGGTGTGTGGACGTAGACAAGGTCTCCATCGGGACGGAATGAGGGTCGAAGATGGCACCCAGGCTCGTCCGTGAGCGCCTTGAGCGCGGTGCCATCCATTCGCACGCGATACAACTGCGCATTCGCCCGCTCCTCATGCTGTCCGGGAGGCCCGCCCTTCTTGGGATGGTGCGCGAAGTAGACCCATTGCCCATCGGGACTGACAGCCGGGTCGGCATGGAAACCCCGCTCGTTCCCGATCCGGACAGGAGGAGACTTCGTCCTCCACTCCCAGCGGTACATCAGGTCATTGTGCGCCCCCTCTTCATACGTCGTGTAGACGACGTGCTGTCCATCCGGGGACACCGTCAAGCTGTTGGCGCCCAAAGACGCAGGAAGCTGGATGCGCTCAGGCTTGCCAGTGGAGACGTCCAAGGCGATCCAGCCCCCTGCATAACCAAAGACAAGGTAGCGTGGAGAGGGCACACTGGAGGCAACTGGAGGCGTAGCCACCAGGAGGACCATCAAGAGACGTGCAAGCATTGAACGAGCCTATCGCTCCTGTACGGGGCGCGCGGACCACCCCTTCGGCGGTACGCAGAAAGAAGCACCTGCGTTCGGATGGACCGAAACGCATTGCCAGTCCACAGGGCAGTTCTCCTCCGCCTGGCATTGCCTGGAGCAGATCAGCCCCAGACCCGGGTCAGGCTGGGTATGCAGACACAGGCCCGAGCGACAGGCGGACGCACCTTGCGCGGCACAGTCCTCCCCCACTTCCCTTGTCGCCGCGGCGGCCAGGGTCTGCCGGTGCTCACCAAAGACCGTCCCAGAAGGTGCCGCTACCTCCGCCGCGTCGGTAACCGGAGGTCGCGACTCATTGCATGCCACCAGTAAGCCCCCTCCCGCCAGCACACCCCACACCCATGACCGGAAAGACAATCGCCCCTCGCTCTCGGAAGAGTCCACGCCCGGGTAACGGAGCCCGGGAATTTCCATATTCTATCTTTTGTCGAGAACCTGCCACAAGCCATAACCTTGCATTTCAACAACAAACAACTTCTGCACCCACACTGCCATTGATTGGTAGTTGCATACATCTCCCCCTGGGTTGTCCAGGACTGATTCCTCTCAAGGCACGGCGCCACGCAGCCGCCAGCGCGCAATCACCGATGGAAGAAGGCGCCGCCGATCCACCTCAGGGGCACAACAGCCAGCCCCAACGCCTGGAAGCAGCTCCACGGCCGCCGGTCGATGGCGTTGTAGGTCGAAGCCCGCGCGGCACGAATCAACCAGGCACGCCGTCCCAGATGGACCACCGTGCAGGCCAGCCACGCGGCCCAGAGAACCCAGAACGGAGGTCCTCCGAGGAGCGATCGCCCCCAAGCCACCACGGCAGGCCCGGCCACTCCCGATATGGACCTGGAGCCGCGGAAGCGACCCGCCGCCCCGTGGCATCCGCCCCCACCTCCGGCAGCTTGCCCCCTGCGGCCTCTCGCATGGCAGGCAGGGTGGCTCGGGTTCTTGGACCCAATGACCCGGTATACTCCCGGTCCCATGACACCGCTGAGCCCCGGAGTCGCCACCGCCACGGAGCAGACCGCGCCGGCCGCGCCCGGCTCCCTGCGCTTTCACCGCCTGTGGCTGTTCTCCCCCCGAGCTGACCTGGCCATCCTGGGCCTCCCCCTGACCCTGACCCTGGTGGCGGCCTTCGCCAGCGCGTTCCTCGCCCCCACGGCGGCGGACAACACCCACCGGCTCCTGGGATGGACGGCCCAGAACCTCCTGGGCAACGCCACCCACGTCATCCTCACGTTCCTGCTCTTCGGCGTGCACCGCGACGTGCTCACCGCCGCGCCCAAGCAGCCCCGCACCATCCTCGCCGGGACGCTGGCCATGCTCGGCGTGGGCGCGGCGCTGTTCTTCACCTTCTACGCCGACCGGTCCATCCACACCTTCGCCGTCGCCGTCATCTTCAACGTCTTCGGCATGCACCACACCCTGTCACAGCACCGGGGCCTGTGGTCCCTGCACGGCCTGCGCGGCGGCCAGGCCGGGCTCGCGCCGCCCTCGGCCCTGGAACGCAAGCTCCAGCAGCTCTACGTCCCGCTGCTGCTCACCGTCCTCCTCGTCCGCATCTTCTTCGTCGCCGAGTCCGCCGCCCCCGGCGCCCCCGCCTACCTCGACGTGGGCCAGGGCACCGTGTTGCCGTGGCAGGCGCTGCCCGTGCTCATCGCCGTCTGGCTGGGCTACTTCCTCCTGCTCTTCCGCGCCGTGCTCCGCGCCGGCACCGCCAGCGGCCCCAAGGTGCTCTACCTCCTGGGCATGGCCACCGCGACCGGCCTGGCGCTCGTGGCCCCGTCCTGGGGCTACGTGATGCTCCCGGGCATGCACGGCCTGGAGTACTACGTCCTCAGCGCCCGCATGCTGGAGCCGCGTGAAGGTGATGCCCCCCGCCTGAGCCGGAAGCTCGTCTGGCCCGCCATGGTCGTCTCCATGCTCCCGCTGTTCGCCCTCGGCGTGGTGCATGGCTTCCTGCTGGAGGGCCCCATGCGCGGCTCGCTGGGCATCGGCGGCGGCGCGCAGGCGAATCCCCTGCTGCGCGCGTTCACCTCGATGGGCTTCGCGTGCGTGCTCGCCCACTACTTCGCGGACGCCTTCATCTTCCGCTTCCGCATCCCCTCCATCCGGCAGGTGATGCTGCGCCGCCTGGGCTTCGCCCCCGCCCCCCGCCCGGCCCCCTGAGCGAGGCAGTCCCCTCCCCCGCAAAAGAAAATGGCAGGCCCTTCCAAGTGGAGGGACCTGCCATTTCCGAACAACCGAGCGAGGCTCAGTTGTAGGTGTTGTTCTGGCCGAAGTTCTTCATCGTCTTCTTCTTCAGCGCGTCGGACGCCGTCTGGCCGTCGTTCTCCACGTTGTCGTTACCGGCCAGCGCCGCCGCGGAGGCGCCGAACAGCTTGCGGATGTTGTCGCCGAACAGGGTGATGACGCCGATGGCGGCGATCGCGATGAGGGCAACGATGATGATGTACTCGGTCATGCCCTGACCACGGTTCTTGCGGAACTGCTTCTTCGGGGCGGCCTTCGCGATCGCGTTCATGGGAAACTCCGGGGGTCGTTGCAGCGGTGGAGAAACTCACCCTGCGGGAAGTCAGGGTCGGTACAGACAGTACAACGGGCGAGCAAGCACCTCCATCCGTCATCGGGAGGATGGGGGGGCAGCTCCAGGAATATCGCGGGCCTGGAGCCACTCAAGGGTTCTTCCCCCCTGTTTCAGGGCCCGCCGGGCGTCGCCGTGGGCGTACGGGGGGGGCTCCCGCAGGCGTCCGGCGGCAGGGCCTCGCAGTACGCCTTGAAGGCCTTCTGGAGCTTCGCGTCCTGCGGATGGCGCGCCGCCACCTCCCGGCCCACCGCCAGCGCCCCGTCCGCGTTCATCGGCGTCCACACCGTGCGCGACGACCAGGTCCTCGCCGTCACCAGCTTGAGGTACTCCGTCACCAGCTCCGGGGAACGTCCCCCCTTCGCCACCTCCGGCTCCAGCAGCGACGCCGCGAGCGTCAGGTCGCCCTGCGCCAGCACCGCCCGGCCCAGCGCGAGCGCCGAGGCCGGATCTTCCGGCGCCAGCGAGCGCCACAGCGACGCCACGCCCCGGACCACCGGATCCTTCTCCGAGTGGTAGCGCTCCACGTTGCGGTACAGGCCCGCGACCTGTTCGGCGGCGGGCGGATGGTCGCGCAGGTACTGGTGCAACAGCAGCCCCGGGCCGGAGTCCGGCGCCCGGCGCTCGTCCTTCACGCGCACGTCCAGGTTCGCCAGGAAGAAGGCCACCGGCGAGGCGTACTCCAGCAGGTTGTGGTCGTCCGTGTTGATGGGCCCGTCGCCCGCGAAGTCCTTCTGCCCGGCCTCGGTGTGCACCTGCTTGGACAACAGGCCGAACATGTCGTGGATCTCCACCCGCGCCAGGTCCGCCTTCACGTCCGGCCGGGCCATGCGCGCCGCCACCGCTTCCGCGTCGAACGACAGCGGCTTGCGGCTGGCCACCATCACCAGGTCCTCCGGCCCCAGCCACGTCGTGGCGTGCGGGAAGGTGTCGTGCAGCGTGCGCATCACCAGCCGCACCAGCTCGCGGTTGCTCTCGTAGGTGTGGATCCACTGCACCAGCACGCCGTCGTCCGTCAGGTGCTTGTCCACCAGTTGGAAGAAGTCTCGCGTGAAGAGGCCGGACACGCCCGTCACCCAGGGGTTGGACGGCACGCTGACGATGAGGTCGTACTGGATGGGCGCCAGCGCCATGAACGTCTTCGCGTCGTCGATGTGCACGTGCGTGCGCGGATCATCCACCGCGTTGCGGTTGTCCGCCTTGAACAGGCGCGCCGCTTCAATCACCGCCGGGGAGATCTCCACCATGTCCAGGCGCTCCACCGGGTGCGCCAGCACGCTGCCCGCGGTGATGGCCGCGCCGGAGCCGACGAGCAGCACGTTCTTCGGGTCGCGCGGGTGCAGCAGCACGCCCAGGTGCCCCGCCATCACCTGCGTCTCGATGTCGCCTCCGTTCGTGGCGTCCGTCTTGCCGTTGATCTTCATGAAGCGGAGGTTCTCGCTCGCCAGGTCCCCCACCATCACCGTGGCGAAGGTGTCGTCCGCGTAGAAGCGCGGCACGATGGTCTTCTCCGTGTCCTCCACCAGCTGCGTGTAGCTCGCCGGCGGCTTCTGGTAGGCGCGCACCGCCGCGATGTTGGACAGGCGCTGCGGCCAGCCCTGCATGCTGCCCAGCACCACCACCGCCAGCACCGCCGTCACCCCCACCGGCGCGAACGTCCGCCAGGCCGGAGCCGACGGCGCCGCGCCCTGGCCCTCCCCTTCCTTCGCCGGGGACAGCGCGTGGAACGCCAGGGCCGCGGCAATCAGGTTCGCCACCGCCCCCGCGATGAAGTTGCCCTGCATGCCCCAGAAGGGCATCAGCACCAGCCCGCCCAGCACGGAGCCAGACAGCGTGCCCGCCGTGTTCCACAGGTAGACGCCGCCTAGCTCGCGCCCCACCTCGGACACCTTCGCCGTGGCCACGCGCGCCGCCGCCGGGAACGCCGCGCCCATGATGAAGGTGGGCACCAGCAGCACCGCGCAGCAGAACGCGAAGGTGACACCCTGGAAGATGGGCCACGTCTCCACCGCGCGCGTGAGCATCCACTCCGACCAGCGGAACAGGTGCGGCAGCCGCACGTACAACGGCAGCGCCACGCAGAGGCTCAGCACGAGCCCCACCTGCGTCCAGCCATACAGCTTCAGCGAGTCCCCGCCCTCCTTGCGCGTCATCAGCCAGAAGCTGCCCAGGCCGATGCCCAGGATGAACGCCGTCAGGATGAGCGTGAAGGCATACGTGGACGCCCCCAGCACGATGGCCAGCAGGCGGATCCACGTCACCTGATACAGCATGGACGTGAAGCCGGACAGCATCACGCCGATGAGCGCCGCCCGCACCGCCCGCCGGGGATAGGCCACGTCCTCCGCGGCCGGCGCCGCCCCCGCCACCACCGCCGGTGGGTGCTGCCGGGCCAACGCCAGCGCCGCCAGCGCGAGGAACACGTTCAGCCCGGCCGCGATCCGCGCGGACGCGGACAGGCCCACCAGCGGCACCAGCCGCGTGCCCGCCACGTACACGCCCACCGCCGCGCCCAGGCTGTTGATGGCATACAGCCGCGCCAGCTCCTTGCGCACCCCCGCGAGGCTGGCCGCGAAGTGGCGCACCAGCGCCGGCAGCGTGCCGCCCATGAGCAGCGTGGGCACCACCAGCGACAGCGAGGACACGAGCAGGCGCGGCGCCACCCGCAGGCCCTCCGGCACGTGCGGCGCCAGGGCCAGCCACAGGTGCTCCAGCGCCCCCAGGACATAGGGGAACGCCAGCGCGTACAGGCCCACCCCCAGCTCCAGCACGCCATAGAGCGCCAGGGGACTCTTCACCCGGTCCGCTGTCCGCCCGAAGACAAACGCCCCCAGCGCCAGGCCCCCCATGAACGTAGCCAGCACGACGGCGTGCGCCTGGCCGCTGTTGCCCAGCACGTTCCCCAGGTATTTGGACCAGACCAGCTCGTAGACGAGCGCGGTCGCCCCCGACAGGAACAGAAGGGCGGCCACAAGGTTCTTCGGAGGACGTGGAGTGAGGGTCATAGGGACAGCGCTCGACGTTACCCGGTATGTTTCAGGTCCACCAATGAACGCCCAACTCCTGCAAGCCGCGCAGCTCGCCTGGTCCCCCCACCTCCGGGTGACACGCGCGGAAGGTGATTGCGCCCAGGTGCTGCGCCGCGACGCCAACGCGCTCGTGGGCATGCCCCTGCACACCGCGCTTGGGATTCCACAGGAGCGCGCGCGGGAGCTGGACGCCCGCGCGCGCGAGGACCGCCGCGCGGTGGAGTTCGTCACCATCCCGCCCCACGGCGCCACCGGCAACCCGCCCCCCACCCACCTGCGCCTCGTGCTGGGCCTGGACTGCGACGAGGCCGCCGCGAGCGTGCTCGACCTGGGCGCCGTGCTGGAGGGCGCCCCGCCGGTGCAGATCTCCAAGCTGTCGTCGTCCCTCAGCCATGAGATCCGCAACCCGCTCTCCTCCGTGAAGATGGCGGTGCAGACCCTGGCCCGGAACACCAGCCTGTCGGACCGGGACAAGCGGCGGCTCACCATCGCCAACCGGGAGATCCGGACCATGGAGCGCATGCTGTGGCTGCTGTCCGAGTACGGCCGCGAGAGCGCCGCGAGCCTGGACGCCCACGCGCTGCGCTCGGTCGTCCAGGAGGCGACCGCCATGGTCGCCCCGGAGCTGGCCGAGCGCCGCATCGAGGTGGACGTGAAGGAAGAGGCGGACCTGCCCCGCGTGCGGGTGGATCCCAACCGGTTGAGGCCCGTGCTCGCTCAAGTCCTGCTCAACGTGGCCATGGGCCTGCCAGAGGAGGGCCGCGTCCAGGTGACCCTGCGCCAGGCCGACCCCGGCCACGTCAGCCTCATCCTGGATGATCCGGCCGCGGCCCTGCCTCCGGAGGAGCGGGGCACGCTGTTCGACCCCTTCGGCTCGCGGCTGGCGCGGGGCGCGGGGCTGTCCCTGGCCGCCCTGCGACGGGTGATGACGGGCGTGGGGGGCGACGTGGCGGCCCAGGGGAGCTCCGAGCCAGGGATGGTGTTCACGCTGACGTTCGCCGCCTGAGGACCCCATGGAGACCCTCCTCATCGTCGACGATGACGTGTCGCTGCTCGAGACCCTCACGATGCACTTCGAGGAGATCGAGCAGGACGACGGGCAGCCGCGCTACCAGGTCGTCACGGCCACCAGCGCGGCCGCGGGCCTCAAGGCCGCCCAGGAGAGCATGCCCAGCGTGGTCATCCTGGACATGATGCTCCCGGACCGCACCGGGCTGGAGATCATCGAGGAGATGAAGGGCCTGTGCGGCGACGCGCGCATCATCCTCGTCACCGCCTACCACGACATGGAGACGACCATCCGGGCCATGAAGGCCGGTGCGTTCGACTACATCCACAAGCCCTTCCCGGACCCCGCCGCCCTGGACCTGGTGGTGGAGCGCGCGCTGGAGTACCGCCAGCTGTCGCGCCGGGCGGACGAGGTCCACCGCGAGAACGCCGTCGTCCGCCTGGGCGACATCGTGGGCACCAGCCCCTCCATGCAGCAGCTGGTGAAGGAGATCGGCAAGGTCACGGGCAGCAGCGCGACGGTGCTGATCAACGGCGAGAGCGGCACCGGCAAGGAGCTCATCGCCCGCGTCATCCACAACTACTCCTACGACGAGCCGCGGCCCTTCATCGGCATCAACTGCTCCGCCATCGTGGACACGCTGCTGGAGAGCGAGCTGTTCGGCCACGAGAAGGGCGCCTTCACCGGCGCCGTGTCCGGCAAGCCCGGCAAGTTCGAGCTGGCCGAGGACGGCACCGTGTTCCTGGATGAGATTGGCGACATGTCGCTGATGCTCCAGGCGAAGCTGCTGCGCGTGCTGCAGGAGCGCGAGTTCGAGCGCGTGGGCGGCGTCAAGCGCGTGAAGCTGCGCGCCCGCGTCATCGCCGCCACCCACCGCAACCTCGCGGACGAGGTGGCGCAGGGCCGCTTCCGCGAGGACCTCTACCAGCGCCTCAAGGTCATCACCCTCTTCATCCCGCCCCTGCGCGAGCGGCGCGAGGACATCTCCCTCCTGGTGAAGCACCTGCTGGAGCGCATCAACGAGAAGGTCCACAAGCGCGTCACCCGCGTGCCCCACGAGGTGATGGAGCGCCTCACCCTCCTGCCCTGGCGCGGCAACGTGCGCGAGCTGGAGAACGTCCTCACCCGCGCCGTCGTGCTCGCCCCCGGCGACGTGCTGCGCGGCGACGACCTGCCCTCCCTGGAGGCGAGCCCCTCAGCGCCCCTGGACGCCCAGCGCGCCCCCAGCGCCGCGAGCGCCATGTTCGCCGCCCCCGCCGTGGACGACGCGAGCCTCATCCCCACCCTGGAAGAGGCCGAGCGGCAGCTCATTGCCCGCGCCATGGCCGTCACCAAGGGCCACAAGGGCCGCACCTGTCAGATCCTGGGCATCAGCCGTCCGACGCTTGAACGAAAGCTTCAAAAGTTCGGTCTCGCACAGGCGCATGGTCCACAGGTTCACCCTTATCCGGTGAAGGATGCTTCCTGACACCGTCCCAGTCCGGACAAAGCCGGATGCCGGTTGAACGTTTCGTTCAAACTGATCAGACTGTTTGAACGTTTTGTTTCAGGTTTTGGACACAGCAGGGGGGGATGATTGTGGGTGTAGCGCTAAGTACCCGGCATTCCTGGAACTGTTCCCCCGGGAATACTTCAAGTGACCATGGCACGCCTCTTGGAATGGGCAAGGTCCGTCCGCAGCAGCAGCAGCGACCGACCTTCCCCATCCCTTTCTGTCTTTCCAGGAGACTCCCATGCACGGCTTCAACCGCCCCCTCGGCCCTATCGGTTCCAACGTCGTGGCGCCCCTGCAGGCGACGTCCTCCGGGATGATGGTGACGGCGAACAAGCTGGTCCCCGGCCAGGAGGCCATCGACTTCAAGGGGTACTTCAAGGTCGAGTCCTTCCCGCACAACTCGACCATCTACCGCCCCGGTGACACGTCGGACCGCGTGTACCTGCTGAAGTCCGGCCGCGTGCGCCTGATGCGCATTGGCAAGAACAGCACCCGCTCGGTGGTGTCCATCCTCCGCCCGGGCGACCTGTTCGGCGAGCTGTTCCGCCCCGAGGGCACGCCCATCGAGGAGATGGCCGTGGCGGCGGGCGAGGCCGAGGTGTGGAGCATCGAGGGCCGCGACTTCCGCGCGCAGTTGGAGGCCCGCCCGGCCCTGGCGGTGGACGTGGTGCGCGCCTACGCGGACCGCGTGCGCTCGCTGCGCAAGCGCGTGCTGGGCCTGACCTTCAAGGAGGTGCCGGCCCGGCTGGCGGACACCCTGCTCACGCTGGTGGAGGCGCACGGCGAGCGCTGCCCGCACGGCGGTGAGACGGACCTGCGCGGGATTACGCAGCAGGACCTGGCGGACCTGGTGGGGGCCTCGCGCTCCTTCGTGTCCACGCTCATCAACGAGATGAAGCGCGAGGGCGTGCTCGGCAACGTGGGCCGCATCCTCTGCGTGCGCGACCAGAAGGCCCTGCGCAAGCTGGCCTCCAAGGAGAAGTAGTCGCCGCGTCCCTGCTCCACGTCCCACGGGCCTGTCCGCGAGCGCACCCGCGGCCGGGCCCGAGGTGTTTTCAGGCGGGTGCGTCAGAACACGAAGCCCAAGCCGAGCTCGGGCCCGAAGCCGCGGTCCGGGCCAACGGGGCGCACGTCCCGGCTCAAGAAGAGGCTGCGCATGCCGCCGCGCAGCATGAGCCCGCCCAGGTGCAGCGCGAGCCCCGCGCGCGCATCCACCTGCTGGTAGGGGAAGGGCGTCACCTGCACGCGCGCCTCCGCGTCCAGGGGGCCCAGGACGCAGGCCTCCACGGACATGCCCACGCTGGGGCCCACGAGGACGGAGCCCGTCTTCGCCAGGGTGGAGACGCCGCCCTCCACGCGCACGCGCAGGGTCTCCTGGATGATGAGCGAATACGTCAGGTGCATCTCCGAGAGCGTCCGCGCGCTGTAGACGCCGGCCTCGCCCGTCCAGCCCTCCAGCCGGGCCAGGTGCAGGTCCACGCCCACATGCTCGACATCCCACCCCAGGGAGAAGTCCGCGCCGGTGCCGTCCGGGACGGGGGCCATCAGCGCGCCCATGCGGAAGGAGAACGGCACGGCGTGCCGCATCGAGTCCCGGGGCGTGGGGCCCGTCGTGGCCTCCGGGACGGCCTGATGGGTGCCGGAGTTGGCGATGACATGCCCCACGCTGCTGAAGAGCACCTCGAAGAGCGCGCCCAGGAGGACCGCGGCGACGTCGTCGGACGCGCTCGAGTTGAACTCGAAGTCGTCGTCCGTGGAGGACACCGTCGTCGTCCTGGCCGAGCGGTTCTTGTTCTCGTCGTCCTTCTTGTCGCCGTCCTTCTTCGACGCGTCCCCCCGCTCCGAGCCGATGGCGGTCGCCTCGTGGACGGGTTTCGACGCTTCGTGGGAGTCCGCGTGCTTGCCGAAGCGCGCCTCGGCGGGAGGCGCGGCGAGCAGGCTCGCCACGAGCCCCCCGCTCAGCACGACCTTGGGTAACGACATGGGGTGAAGCCCCCTCGGTGAGGCACGGCCGGCCCGACCGCCCCTCACATGCCGCATTCAAATCCCGGGGGCCCACGGGAAGTCAATCGCGAGCCCGCTCGAAGCCGGGAGCCGCGTCCAGGTCCTCCGCATCGTGCCCCCATCCTGGCGGCTGTTCCCGACGGGCATCGAAGCATGACAGGACGCGTTGGGCGCTTGCCCTCGGGCGGGGGGCCGCACAGCATGCGCGGCCATCGTGCCCGTCCCGACCGAGTCCCAGAGCCCCCATCGCACGTACACCGACCGCCGCGCCGCCGCCCAGGCGGAGCTGACGGAGCTGGACCGCGTCAGCGCGAGGTACGCCAACCTGCGCACCGTGGCCTTCGTGGCGGCGCTCGTCGTGGCGGCGCTGACGTTGATGGGCCGGCTGCCCAAGCCCTGGTGGTGGGCCGCGGCGGGGGCGCTGGCCGTCTATGGCCTGCTCGCGGTGCTGCACCACCAGGTGTTCCTCAAGGAGCAGCGCGCGCGCCTCTTCGTCCTGCTCAACGAGCGCGGCCTGGCGCGGCTGGAGGGCGGCTGGCACTCCTTCACGGACACCGGGGAGCGGTTCCTCTCCCCCAACCACCTCTACGCCACGGACCTGGATGTCTTTGGCCAGGGCAGCCTCTTCCAGCTCATCAACGAGACGGCGACGCGCGCGGGCGAGGAGCGGCTGGCGGCGTGGCTGTCCGCGCCCGCGACCGCGGAGACGGTGGAGACGCGGCAGGGCGCCGCGCGCGAGCTGGCCCCGCGCGTGGACTTCCGCCAGGACCTCTGCGTGGACGCCCGCGTGGTGGCGAAGGACAAGGCCGACCCCGCCCTCTTCATCCACTGGGCGGAGGCCGGCCCCTCGCTGGACGCCATCCGCTGGTCGCGCCCGCTGGCCATCCTGCTGCCCCCGGTGACGCTCACCCTCTTCATCCTGGGCACGCTGGGCGTGATTCCGGAGAGCACCGTCTGGGTGGGCCTGCTCGCGCAGCTGGGCGTCGCCGTGGCCACGCGCCGCACGCTGCGCCAGATGGACGAAGGCGTGGAGCGCGGGGAGCGCGGCTTCGTGCGCTACGCGTCCCTCTTCGAGCGCGTGGAGCAGCAGACCTTCGAGCACCCGCGCCTCAAGCAGCTCCAGTCCGGCTTGCAGGCGCAGGGCGGGCCCCCGGTGTCCGCGCTGTTCCAGCGCTTCAGCCGGCTGTACTCGCTCATCGAGTTCAAGCGGCACCAGTTCCACCCCCTGGTGCACTGGCTCACGCTCTGGGACATCCACGCTCTCTTCGCGTTGGAGCACTGGCGCGCCGCGCACGGCCGCGACGTGCGCCAGTGGTTCGAGGGCCTGGCGGAGCTGGAGGCCCTCTGCTGCCTGGGCGGCCTGGCCCATGACCGCCCTGCCTTCACCTGGCCCCAGTTGGAAGCCCAGGGCCCGAGCGTGGTGGCGACAGCGCTGGGACACCCGCTGCTGGACGCGCCCGTGCCCAACGACGTGTCCCTGCCCGGCCCGCGCCACGCGCTGCTGATCACCGGCTCCAACATGAGCGGCAAGACGACGCTGATGCGCGCGCTGGGCGCGAACGTGGTGCTGGCGCTGGCGGGCGCGCCGGTGGCCGCGGCGTCGTTCCGGCTGTCCCCGGTGCAGGTGCTCACCAGCATGCGCGTGAAGGACTCGCTGGAGCGCGGCGTGTCGTACTTCCACGCGGAGGTGCTGCGGCTGAAGATCGTGCTGGACGCGGCGGCGGCCGCGAAGGGCCAGGCCCTCTTCCTGCTGGATGAGATCCTCCTGGGCACCAACACCCGCGAGCGGCAGATCGCCTCGCGCGAGGTGCTGCGGCTGCTGCTCGCCTCCGGCGCGTGTGGCGCGGTGACGACGCACGACCTGTCGCTGGCGGCGCTCGCGGACGAGCCGGGCTCGCACGTGGTGAACGTCCACTTCCGCGACCACCTGGAGGACGGGAAGATGGTGTTCGACTACCGGCTCCGGCAGGGGGTGGTGGACACCACCAACGCGCTGCGGGTGCTGCGCCTGGCGGGCGTCCCGGTGAACGACCCGGACGCCCCGGCCTCCTGACTGTCCCCTCCGCGCCCCCCTCATCCAACAGGGGGCGCGAACGGGAAGCGGCTTACTTCGCCAGCTCCACCAGCGCCGCGGCACCCATGCCGCCGCCGATGCACATGCTCACCACGCCGTAGCGGCCGTCCCGGCGCTTCAGCTCGCGCAGGATGGTGGCCACCATGCGCGCGCCGGACACGCCCAGCGGGTGCCCCAGGGCGATGGCGCCGCCGTTCGGGTTCACCTTGTCCTGGGGGATGCCCAGCTCACGGATGCAGTGCAGCGCCTGCGCCGCGAAGGCCTCGTTGATCTCGAAGACGCTGATGTCCTCGACCTTCAACTTGTTGCGCTCCAGCAGCTTGCGGATGGCGGGCACCGGGCCCACGCCCATGATCTCGGGCGGCACGCCGGCGACCACGTAGTCCACGAAGTAGCCCAGCGGCTTGACGTTGAGCTCCTTCGCCTTCTCCTCGCTCATCACCACCGCGGCCGCCGCGCCGTCCGTCAGCGGCGACGCGTTGCCCGCCGTCACCACGCCCTTGGCGTTGAAGGCCGGGCGCAGCTTGGCCAGGCCGTCCAGCGTCGTGTCCGGGCGCAGGATGGTGTCCACGGTCACGGTCACCTGCTTCTGGGTGCCGTCTTCGTCGTACACCGTGGTGGTGACCGGGAAGATCTCCTCCTTGAACTTCCCCTGCTCGCGGGCGGTGGCCGCGCGGCGCTGGGACTCGTAGGCGAACTTGTCCGCGTCCTCCCGGCTGACGCTGTAGCGCGAGGCGATGTTCTCCGCCGTGGCGCCCATGGAGGTGTAGACCTCCGGCAGCTTCTGCATGATCTCCGGGTTGGCGGAGACCTTGTTGCCGCCCATGGGCACCATGGTCATGGACTCGGTGCCACCGGCCACGGCCACCTGGAGCATGCCGGACTTGATGCCCTGCGCCGCCTGCGCCACGGACTGCACGCCGGACGAGCAGAAGCGGTTGATGGTCAGCCCCGGAACGGTGTCCGGCAGGCCGGCGAGCAGGCTCGCGTTGCGGGCCACGTTCATGCCCTGCTCCGCCTCCGGCATGGCGCAGCCCATGATGACGTCCTCCACGTCCGCCGGCTTGAGGCCAGGGACCCGGGCGACCGCCTCCTTGATGGCGAGGGCCGCGAGCGTATCCGGCCGCGTGTCCTTGAACTCTCCCTTGTGGGCGCGGGTGAAGGGGGTGCGCACCGCGCTGGCAATCACGACTCGACCGGACATGTCAGGTGTCTCCCTGCCCGGACAGCGCCCGGGCGTGCTTCGGAATTCGCGTCTGGAAAACCATTGGGTAAACGCCTCGCGCTAGTTGCGCAGCGGCTTGCCCTTCTCGAGCATGAACATCATGCGGTCCTGGGTCTTCTCCTCGCCGATGAGGCTCAGGAACGCTTCCATCTCCAGCTCCAGCAGCTTCTCCTCGGTCACCAGCACGGACGGGCTGGTGTCCCCTCCGGACAGCACGCGCGCCAGCTTCTGCGCGATCTTCCGGTCGTGGGCGCTGATCTGATTGTTGAGCTGCATGTCGTACAGCATCATGTCGATGGTGGCCGCGCCGTTGGGGCCGGGCAGCCGGAAGCGCGTGGGACGCGGCGGGCGGAAGCCGCCGTTCGCCAGGCCCAGCACGCGCGACTTCGCGTCCGACAGCAGGAAGTCGCGGTTGCCCGTGATGCCGTCCTGCTGGGACAGGAAGCCCAGCTCGCGCGCCTCCTCCGCGCTCGTCGCGACCTTGGCCGTGCCGATGGCGAGGAACACCTTCTTGAGGAAGGGCAGCGCGTCGAAGTCCTTGTCCGCCGCGTAGGCGCCGAACACGTTGCGCAGCAGCATCATGGTGCCGCCGCCGCCCGGGATGAGGCCCACGCCCACCTCCACGAGGCCCATGTAGAGCTCCGCGCTGGCCTGCACCGCGTTGCCACCCATGGTGACCTCCGCGCCGCCGCCCAGCGTGAGGTTGAAGGGCGCCGTCACGACGGGCACGGGGCTGTAGCGCATGCGCTGGTTGGCCGCCTGGAACGCGGACGCCATCTTGCGGATGGAGTCGAAGTCCTCGCTCTTGGCCGCCATCAGCATGGCCATGATGTTCGCGCCAGCGGAGAAGTTGGAGCCGTCGTTGCCGATGACGAGGCCCTTGAAGTTCGCCTCCGTCTCGTCCAGCGCGGTGTTCATCATCGCGATGATGTCATCGTCGATGGAGTTCATCTTGGAGTGGAACTCCAGGAGCGTGACGCCGTCGCCCATGTCCCACAGCGACGCGCTGTCGTTGCCGGTGATCTTCTTGTTGCCGCGCTTCAGGTACTCCACGCGGAAGGTGCGCGCGTTCTCCGGCACCGGCTTCACGGACCTGGACGGGATGTCCCAGTAGGTGTCGCGGCCGTCCTGCACGCCGTAGAAGGACGTGCGGCCCTTGGCCAGCATCTCCTCCACCCAGGCGGCGGGCTTGAGGCCCAGCGCCTTCATGCGCTCCACGCCCTTCTGGACACCGTAGGCGTCCCAGGCCTCGAAGGGCCCCAGGTCCCAGCCGAAGCCCCAGCGCACGCCGCGGTCCACGTTGACCAGGTCGTCGGCGATCTCCGGGATGCGGCGGCTGGAGTACGCCAGCACGTCCAGGGTGACGCGCTCGGCGAACCTGCCGGCCTTGTCGTCCGCGTTCATCACGGACGCCACGCGCTCCTTGACGTTCTCGATCTCCTTCGCGGCGCCCAGCGAGTCGAAGCGCACCTTCGCCTGCGGCCGGTACTCCAGCGTCTTCAGGTCCAGCGCGAGGATGTCCTTGCCGCCGGAGGAGCGGTCCTTCTTGTAGAAGCCGCCGCCGCTCTTGTCGCCCAGCATCTTCTTCTCCACCATCTTCTGGAGGAAGTCCGGGGCGGCGAAGACGTCGCGCTCTTCGTCGTGCGTCAGCGTGTCGTAACAGTTCTTCGCCACGTGGGTGAACGTGTCCAGGCCCACGATGTCCGCGGTGCGGAACACGGCGGACTTGGGACGGCCCATGGCCGGGCCAAAGATCTTGTCCACCTCTTCGATGGTCAGCTCCGACTTCTGCATCTCGGAGATGGTCCGCATCATCCCGTACACGCCGATGCGGTTCGCGATGAAGTTGGTGGTGTCCTTGCCGTAGACGATGCCCTTGCCCAGGACCTCCTCACCGAACTTGTGGACGGCCTTCACGACCGCCGGGTTCGTCTCCTGGCCGGCCACCAGCTCCAGCAGCTTCATGTAGCGCACGGGGTTGAAGAAGTGCGTGACCAGGAAGTTCTCCTTGAACTCCGCGCCGCGCCCCTCCGTCATGCCCACGATGGAGAGGCCGGAGGTGTTGGAGGAGATGATGGCGTCCTTGCGGGCGTGCTTCTCCACCTTGGCGAACAGGGCCTGCTTGACGGCCAGGTCCTCCTTCACGACCTCGATGATCCAGTCGCACTCGGCCAGCCGCGGGAGGTCATCCTCCAGGTTGCCCACCTCGATGAAGCCGAGCACCTGCTCGGACACGATGGGGCTGGGCTTCGCCTTGCGCAGGTTGGCGATGGCGCCCTGCGCGAACTTGTTGCGGAACGCCTTGGAGGCGGTGTCCTCGCCCGGCGCGGCCTGGGGCGGAACGATGTCCAGCAGCAGGGCGCGCACGCCGGAGTTGGCCAGATGCGCGGCGATGCCGCTGCCCATCACGCCAGCGCCAAGCACCGCCACTTTTCGGATCCGGGTCGTCATCGGAAATCGGCTCCCTTGAATGGAAGTAGGGGACTGCACAAATGTAGGCGATTGACCCGGAAGTCAACCGGCATTGCCGTCGGGTGTGCTCGCCAGGAGGTCGGCTCCCCGACTACAAGTCGGCCCCCATGGCTCGCCTCGACCCGCACTCGTACAACGACAGCACGCAGCCTGAGACCGAAACGCTGGACTGGAAGGCCCGCGTCGATTTCCGGACGCGCCGCCTGCACGCGGAGGCCACGCTGACCCTCAAGGAGGCGTCAGCAGGCCCCCTCGACCTGGACACCCGCGACCTGGACATCCGCGGCGTGGTGGATGCCCAGGGTCGCCCCTTGCCCTACATCCTCTCTCCTCCCGAGCCCATCCTGGGCAGCCGGCTGCGCATCGAGCTTCCGGCGGGGGTGAAGCAGCTGACGGTGCGCTACCGGACCTCGCCGGAGGCGAGCGCGCTGCAGTGGCTGACGCCGTCGCAGACGGCGGGGGGGCAGCAGCCGTTCCTGTTCAGCCAGTGCCAGGCCATCCACGCGCGCAGCGTGGTGCCGCTGCAGGACACGCCGCGCATCCGCATCCGCTACCGCGCGGCCCTGCGGGTGCCCAAGCAGCTGAAGTCGGTGATGGCGGCGTCCTTCGTGGGGCGGGAGGAGCACGGCGTGGAGGCGGAGGAGCACTACGAGATGCCGCAGCCGGTGCCCCCGTACCTGCTGGCGTTCGCGGTGGGCAGCCTCACGTCCAAGGAGCTGGGGCCGCGCTCGCGCGTGTGGGCGGAGCCGGAGGCGCTGGAGGACGCGGCGGACGAGTTCATGGGCGTGGACGACATGCTCAAGGCCGCGGAGTCGCTCTTCGGGCCGTATGACTGGGAGCGCTTCGACCTCCTGCTGATGCCTCCGTCGTTCCCCTACGGGGGCATGGAGAACCCGCGGCTGACGTTCCTCACGCCCACGCTCATCGCGGGGGACAAGAGCCTGGTGAACGTGGTGGCGCACGAGCTGGCGCACTCGTGGACGGGCAACCTGGTGACGAACGCGTCCGCGGAGCACTTCTGGCTGAACGAGGGCTTCACCGTCTTCGCGGAGCGCCGCATCCTGGAGGCGCTGGCGGGGCCGGAGGTCGCGGCGCTGCACGCGGCCCTGGGGCGCCGCTCGCTGGACGAGGCGCTGCACCACTTCCGCGCGCACCCGCAGCTCACCGCGCTGCGCACGCACCTGACGGGCGTGGACCCGGACGAGGCCTTCTCCCAGATTCCCTACGAGAAGGGCTACCTGCTCTTGCGCGCGCTGGAGGACGCAGTGGGCCGGCCCACCTTCGACGGCTTCCTGCGCCGCTACCTGGCGAAGTACCGCTTCCAGGCGCTGACCACGGAGGAGTTCGTCCGCTTCACGGAGGAAGAGCTGCCGGGCGCGCTGGCGAAGGTGGACGCGGACGGGTACCTGAACCGGCCCGGCGTGCCGATGAACGCGCCGCGGCCCACCTCCGCGCGGCTGGAGGCGCTGGAGGGCCTGCGCGGGAAGGTGCCTTCGCGGGCGGACACGAAGGACTGGACGCCCACCGAGTGGCAGCTCTTCCTGGAGTCCATGCCGGCGGACACGTCCCAGGACGTCTTCCGCGAGTTGGACGCGAGGTACTCGCTCACCGCGAGCCGCAACTCGGAGGTGCTGGTGGCGTGGCTGGTGGCGGCGCTGCGCGCGGGCTACGACGCGCCCCTGCACCGGGCCGAGGAGTTCCTCGGCGAGGTGGGGCGCATGAAGTACCTCAAGCCGCTCTACAGCGTGCTCGCCTCGTCGCGTGAGCACCGCAAGGTGGCGCGCGCGGCGTTCGAGCGGAACGGGGCGCGCTACCACCCCATCGCGCGGCAGGGAGTGGAGCTCATCCTCAGCCGCGCATGAGACGGCAGGCTACTTGAGGGCCGCGTCCAGGCGCTTCTTGGACAGGGCCAGGTACTCCGGGTTCATGTCGATGCCCACGTAGCGGTGGCCGTGCTTCAGGGCGGCCACGCCGGTGGTGCCGCTGCCATTGAAGGGGTCCAGGATGAGCGAGTTCTCCGAGCAGCTCGCCTCCAGGATGCGCTCCAGCAGGGCCACGGGCTTCTGGGTGGGGTGGCTGCCGAAGGCCTTCTCCTCGCCGCGCGGGGCCGTCTGCGTCCACATGCGGCCGGCGCCGTCGGCGGTGAGCTCCTCGTCACCGGTGCGCGGCAGGGCCCACACGTCGCGCATCTGCTTGCCGCCGTTCTCCGCCTTCATGCGCTGGTAGTTGAAGACGTGCTGGAGCTTGCCGCCGGACTTCGGCGAGGCCCAGATGAGCAGCTCCGTGGAGTGCGTGAAGTAGCGGCACGCCAGGTTGGGGCTCGCGTTGGGCTTGTACCAGGTGACGGTGTTGAGCAGCTTGTAGCCCAGCTTCTGCATGGCGAAGCCGACGTTGAAGATGACGTGCTGGGTGCCGCTCACCCACAGCGTGCCGGACGGACGCAGGAGGCGCTGGCAGGCGGCGAGCCACTTCGTGGTGAAGGCGTGGTCCTCCTCCACCCCGCGCGAGACGTCCCACTGGCCCTTCTGCACGGAGACGCGCTTGCCGCCCTTGCAGGTGGTGCCGCCGTTGGACAGGAAGTACGGCGGGTCCGCGAAGATGAGGTCGAAGGACTGCTCGGGCAGCTGGGCCATCAGCTCCAGGCTGTCGCCCTGCAGCAGCGTGTAGGCCTCCCCGCGCTTCGCGAAGACGCTGTCGTTCTGGGAGCGTCGGACAACCTTCAGGGCAGGGGCAGCAGCTTCCGCGAACATCACGCCTCCGTCTTTGGGACAGACGTCTCTGGGACGCGGCGGACTGTGCGGTCGGTTGGGTGCTACGTAAAGAAATCAGCCTGTATTTGGCTGTAGCAGCCAAAGCGCGCGCGGAAACTTGACGCGCGCGCGGGGGGCTGGAAACACCGCGAGCAGGGCGGGAGCGCCTCTGTCTTTCGAGGCCCTCCACGACCCTGCTCGTGAGCTACCGCGGACGCTGTAGCGCCGAAGGACTACGCCTTCTCGGGCTCGGCGGCCTTCGCGCCCTTCTTGGCGGCCGGCGGGGTGTTCGCGTACTTCTTCTTGAAGCGGTCGATGCGGCCCGCCGTGTCCAGCAGCTTGTACTTGCCGGTGAAGAACGGGTGGCAGTTCGAGCACACTTCCACGCTGAACGAGCCGCGGGTGGACTTGGTCTCGACGACGTTGCCGCACGCGCAGGTGATGCGGGAGGGCGGGTAGACCGGGTGCAGGTCGGGCTTCATGGCTTCTCTCCAGTGCGCCTTGCCCCCGCCCAGGATGGGAGGGAGGTCCAGCGTTGTAGTGGGTCGGGGCTTATAGCGACGCCTCCGGCCTTTCTCAAGGATGCGCGTCCACCCCGGGGGTTTCTCCTCGGGGGCGCCTGCCCCGGGGCCGGCTGGCGGCCAGCCAGGGGGGTGGGAGCTAGGTCGTGCTCGGGGTGGTGGCGGGTGGGAGGGCCTTCGCCGGGGGGGCGGCCCGCCACAGGCGCTTCGCCGTCAGGGCCATGAACACGCCCATGGTGCCGTTGAGGTACAGCCACGCGACGTAGACCTCCTGCCTGGCGATCCAGAACCACACCATCATCGCCAGGTTGAGGGCGTAGACGAGCGCCACCACGCCCAGCGCGGAGAGGATGCCCGCGCGCCGCTTGAAGATGAGCAGCACGATGGTGAGCGGGTTGAGCACCGTGAAGAGCTCGTTCACGACGACGAACGGCATGGGCTGCGGGTTGTCCGGATCATTCGCGAAGAGGCCGTACTTCGCCACGATGAGGATGTGGACCAGGGCCCCCACGGAGAAGCACACGAACCAGATGGCCAGGATGATGCGGTTGGGCCAGGGCGAGCCCCCGCTGGATGTCTCGGATGTTTCAACGGTCATGACTTGTCCTCCAGGGCCTCGCGCAACAGCGTGGCCACGTGCCGCACGTACGGCTCCTGCATGAGTTGATGGTGTCCCCCAGGGACGTCCCTCACGTCCAGTCCCCCCCGGACGAGCGCCTCCCAGCCGCGGTGGCGTGGCACCCCGGGTGAAGGGGTCGCCTCCGTGGCGGCGAGGAGCAGGGCCGGGCCGTCGTAGGGGCTGGGGACGTAGCGGTCCATGGCGCGCAGGTTGGCCTGGTAGACGCGGAACAGGGCGCGCAATTGCTCGCGGCCCGTCGCTTCCTCCAGGAGGCCGGCCTGGATGCCCACGGCGAGGAGCGTCCCCAGCATGGCTTCGTCGTCCATGCGCTCCAGGGCCTCGTCCGGCACCGGCAGGGGCAGGGAGAAGGTCTGGGCCACCGTCTGGGCGAAGGCGACGCGCACGCTGGCGTCGGGGTCCTTCTTCGGGGCATCGCCGGGAGGCGCGCCCACGCCGGGGACGTAGGCATCCACGAGCCCGAGCAGCCCCACGGCCTGGCCTTGCGCGCGCAGTTGGAGGGCCATCTCGAAGGCGATGACGCCGCCGAGCGACCAGCCCGCGAGGAGGTAGGGCCCTTCGGGCTGCTCCTTGCGGATGGCGGCCAGGTACAGGGTGGCCATCTCCTCCACGGTCTCAGCCACGGCATGGCCGGCCTGGAGGCCGCGCGCCTGGAGACCGAAGACGGGCTGATGGGGCCCGAGCAGCCGCGCCAGCTCCGGGTACGCGAGCACGTTGCCGCCACCCGGGTGGACGAGGAACAGGGGCCGGCGGCCGGCGTCGCCCTTCTCCAGCGGGACGAGCGGCGACCACGTGTCCGCTTCCGCGCGCAGCAGCTTCGCCAGGTCCTCCACGGTGGGGTGCTGGAAGAGCGCGGCCAGGGGGACGTCGCGGCCCAGTTGTTCGCGCAGCGCGGCCACCAGGCGGACCGCGAGCAGCGAGTGTCCTCCGAGCGCGAAGAAGCTGGTGCGCACGCCGACGGGCTGCACGCCCAGGACCTCTTCCCACACCTTCGCGAGCTGGGACTCCAGCGCGTCACGGGGCGCGATGAAGTCGTCGGTCTGGGATGTGGAGGCGACCAGGTCCGGCAGGGCCTTGCGGTCCACCTTGCCGTTGGCCGTGAGCGGCAGCGCGTCCAGCACCCCCATCGCCGACGGCACCATGTACTCCGGCAGGTGCCTGCGCAGCTCCTCCTCCACCGCCTTCGGGT
>NZ_JAYESI010000047.1:0-51530 GCF_041903675.1 Corallococcus sp. RDP092CA
CGGGCGGCGGGGGGCGGGTGGCGGGAACGCCCTGGAACGTGCCGGTCCGGACCGACGACGCGACGCTCGTCTCGGTGGGCACGCTGGGCTGGGACGGGGCCTCGCGGTGGGAGGCGCTGGGGGCGGGGGAGGTGGCCCGCATGCTCTTGCTGAACGCCCTGTTGCCCGAGCCCACGCCGGAGGGCCGGGGCGCGCTGGTGGGCGCTGCCGGGCGGCTGCTGTCGTCCGTGGAGACCGCGCGGCTCGTGTTCGCGCGGGATGCCAGCGCGGCGGAGGTCGTGCGGGCACGGCTGACCGAAGCGGCGCGGACCTGACGGTGAGGGGCTCGCGCTGGCCTCGCGTCTGCGTTACAGCGGGAGTGGGAGGCGGATGCTGGTGGCTGAGACGCGGGTGCCGTTGACGGTGATCGCTGGACCCACGGCGTCGGGGAAGACGGCGTTGGCCATCGCGTGGGCTCGCGCCGCGGGCGGGGAGATCGTCAGCGCGGACTCGCAGCAGGTGTACCGCGCCTTCGACATCGGCACCGCGAAGCCCTCCGCAGAGGAGCTGGCGGCCGTGCCGCACCACCTGCTCTCCTGCGTGGATCCGCTCGAGCCCTTCTCCGCCGCCGAGTACCAACGCCGCGCGGACGCGGCCATCGCGGCCATCGCGTCGCGGGGCCGGCCGGTGTTCGTCGTCGGCGGCACCGGCCTGTACCTGCGCGTGCTGCTGCACGGCGTGGTGGACGCGCCCGGCGCCCTGCCTGCGCTGCGCGCGGAGCTGGAGGCGCTCGCGGCGGAGCAGGGGAGGGAGGCCGTGCACCGCCGCCTGGCCGAGGTGGATCCCGAGACGGCGGCGAAGCTGCCCACCCAGGACCTGGTGCGCGTCGTCCGCGCCCTGGAGATCCACGCGCAGACAGGCGTGCCCGCATCCGAGTTCCGGCGCGCCCACGCCTTCGCGCCAGACCGCTATTCCTTCCAGCTCTACGTGCTCGACCCGCCGCGCGAAGCCCTCTACGCCGCCATCAACGCGCGCACGGAGGCGCTCTTCTCGCGGGGGCTCGTGGAGGAGACGCGAGCCCTGCTGGAGCAGGGTTACGCGGACGCGGCGCCCATGCGCAGCGTCGGCTACGTGCAGGCCCGCGCGGTGGTGGAGGGCCGGATGACCCGCGAGGAGGCCATCGCCGACACCGCGCAGGAGACCCGGCGGTACGCCAAGCGGCAGCTCACGTGGTTCCGCAAGGAGCCCGGCGCGGTGTTCCTCGCACCGCCCTACGCCTGCCCTGCCTCCCAGGCGCAGTAGGCCGCGCAGGCCCCTGCCCGCCGCTCCGCCTCATTTCGTCCCCGGGAGCCGATTGTTCGCACCCCGCCGCGCTCCCATCTTCCACATGGAACGCTACCCCCACGTCCCCTCCCGGACCGCCAGGCGGCCGAGGGCCCGGGCCGGGCAGCCATCACCGTGGAGAACGCCATGGAAACGAACGTTGAGCGAGTGCCGGAGACCCGTCCGGACCGTCGTCCTCCCCGAGGGGCCTCCGCGATGTGGGGCGCCCCCTTCATCCTGGGCCTGCTGACGGCGATCGCGGGCGTCGTGCTGCTGGGCGCCACGTTCTTCACCAGCATGGTCACCATCATCTTCGTCGGGACCATGCTGGTGATTGGCGGCGTCCTGGAGCTCATCGCGGCCTTCCGTTCGCGCGACGAGAGCAAGGGCGCCTTCTGGTCCCTCATGCTCGGCGGCGTCCTCACCACCGTGGTCGGCATCCTCACGGTCATGTACCCGGCCGCGGGGCTCGCCTCCCTCACGCTGCTGATCGCCGGCTACTTCTTCGCCAGCGGCCTGTTCCACACCATCACCTCCGTCATGGACCGCTACTTCCAGTGGGGATGGGACCTGGCCTATGGCCTCATCTCCCTCGTCCTGGGGTTCAGCGTCATGGCCCGGTGGCCCGCGTCCTCCGTGTGGCTCGTGGGCACGCTGGTGGGGCTCGCCGTCTTCTTCCGAGGCATCTCGATGATGTCGGGCTCGCTCACCCTGCGGCGGGGGCTGCGGCGCGTGGAGGCGTGAGCGCCAGGAGCCGCCCTGGGCCTTGTTCACTTTGAGTGAATTAACGATAGCGGTGGGTGAAGCTCCGAGAGGCGGGGCAGGGCCCCCGGGAGAGGGGGCAGGAGGTGTCCACCCCGCGCGGGTGGACACCCCCTCCCCGTCGGCCCCGGGCCAACGCCGGACGCGGCTACGGCTTCTTGTGCGCGGCGTCGAACAGGTCGGAGAACTGATCACGCGACACGTGCTTCAGGTCGCCCTGCGCATCCTGCTGCTCCAGCGTGAAGTCGTGGATGGGGCCGCGCACCAGGTACTCCTGATCCCGCGCGGAGTTCATCATCGCGCGCTCGCGGTAGGTGAAGCTGGGTTTCGTCGGATCCACACCGACGTCCGCCATGTACCTCCGCTCGTGGGGCTCCGGCTTCCACACCGGCTTGCCGGGCTGCGTGCGGTTGACGGCTGTCTCGTCCAGCCCCGGATGCGTGGACGTGCGGATGTCGTGCTGGATGTCGAACTGATCGAAGACGTCCCCGCCCTTCGCGTCCTGCGCCGGGTTGTGGACGATGCGGCTCTTGCCGTAGCTCGGGTTGTCCACGAGCTTCTTCTCCGTGGCCTGACCGTCCACGCCCACGGGCACGCCGCTGAAGGACGTGAAGGGCGAGTGGGCCTTCGTCTCCTTCGCGCCGTCCACGTGCGCGGTCAGCGTCACCGTGCGGTCCTTCGCGTCCACCGGCTGCAGCCTGCCGTCGCGGTCGATGGCGGACTTCGGCGTGTTGTACTTCGGCTGGAGCTCGTTGAAGGGGAAGTCGTCCCGCCGGGTCAGCTCCACGTCCGGCCGCAGGCGCGGCGCGAGCCGGTTGTTGCCGCCGTCACGCCGATCCTCGGCGTTCATGATGTCGCTCATGAGGTCGTGCTGCTGGAACCGGGTCCGGTTCTGCTCGGCGCGGACCTTGAGCGCCAGCTCCTCCGACGACGGGACCTTCGTGGAGAACGAACGGCTGACCTCCGGCGCGTGCTTGAACAGCCGGGACGTCGTCTGCGTGAGACGCGGCAGCTTCGAGGCGAACATGAGGGACTCCCTTTTTTGTGGAGCATGAAGTGCGAAGCTTCATGCTTTTGTAGGGATTATCCCGTCTATGTGATCGCGGTTGCGCGCAGGTGGGTGTCAGGACGCAAAACGGTCTTCGCCAAATGTTTCGACGACGGCGTGCCGGAGGGCGTCGCGCGACCTGTCGAGCGGGTCCGGCACGCGGCCGGTGAGCTGGCAGAGGAGGCGATCCGGGTTCACCGGCTTGGGCAGGAAGGTCTCCGCGCCCGCGTCGAGCGCGCGCTGACGCACGTGCGGACGGTTGAGGCCGCTCATCACCAGCACGCGCGTGTCGCGGGTGAGCGGATGCTGCTTGAGGCCTTCACACAGCCGCAGGCCGTCCACCCAGTGCAGCACCACGTCCAGGAGGATGGCGGTGGGGGGCCGGCGCGCCACCGCGCAGAACAGCGCCAGCTCGTCCGCGAAGGCCACCACGCGCGCGCCGGTGCTCTCCAACAGCAGCGTGAGCGCCTCGCGCGTGTCCGCGTCGTCGTCCACCACGTAGTACAGGTCCGGCTCCACCTCCGGCACCAGCGTGGGCACGGGCTCGATGGGCGTGCGCAGCCACGAGCCCACCACCTCGCGCACGCCGGACCAGCGCGCCGCGGACAGCAGGCCCAGCGGGGTGGGGGCGCTCAGCCCCAGCACGCCGCCGCCGTACACGCCGCACGCCGAGTGCCTCGCCCGCGCCGCGACGAACGCCGCCGGGGCCCGCTTTCCCGCGCGGCGCAGCCACGCGATGGAGCGCGCGCCGGCCGCCGCGTCCTCCATCAGCTCGCCCAGCCCGTCGCGCACGTAGCGCCGATCCAGCGACGGCGCGTCCAGCCCGCCATCCAGCAGCGCCACCGCGGCGCGGCTGCAAGACGCCAGCGTCTCCGACAGGCCCACCTGCAGCGGGTGGCCGAAGGCCGCGGGGCCCACCGCCAGCTGCCCGGGCGCCACCAGCGTGCGGCCGGGCCCGAAGGGCAGGCGCGTCGTCTCCAGCGCGGTGACCTCGAAGCCCTCCTCGAGCATGCCGTCGCGCGCGGCCATCATCAGCACCTGGCACAGGTCCGCGGGCGTCACCGCCGCGCCGAAGGCGAGCGCGTACACGGACGATGCGCCCGGGACCAGGAACAGCGCGTCCACGGAGGGCAGCGGCGCCACCCACAGCCGCGCCACCGGCGCCAGATCCCGTCCGGGCATCGCGCCCTGGAGCCGCGCCTGCACCGCCGGCATGGACGGCGCCGGCTTGAAGCCCTTGAAGAACGCGTCCCCCAGGAGCGGCCCCGCGCCCGCCGCCAGCGCCACCGCGTGGAAGCGCTCGCCGCTGCCCTGCGCGCGGACGACCAGGGGCCCCGCGTTGCGCACCGCCGCGGGCGCGTCCGGAGCCGCAGCCTGCCGCTCCACGCGCTCCACGTGGCGGTTCACGAACCGGGCGCCCTGCGCGCTGGCCGCCGTGGCCAGCACGTGGCTCACCATGTCCAGGCCCCCTTCGCCCTTGGGCCAGCCGTCCACGACCCAGAGGCCGCCGGCCGCGCACGGCAGCAGCGCTCGCTCGCCGTGGGAGACGATCTCCACGCCGCGCAGCTCGTGCGCGCGCCACTCCGGAGGAATCCGGCAGCCCAGCGCCGCGAGCCGCGAGCGGCACTCCGGCGTGAGCAGGGCAGGGGGCGCGGTGCGCTCCTCGGTGCCGCCCGCGTAGACGCGCACGTCCAGCGCCACGCCCCGCGCGCGGCCGTTGAAGAGCAGGGAGGCCGCGAGCCCCGCCCCGGCGATGCCCCCGCCGACGATCGCCACCCTCGAACCACTCGCCAGCTTGCTGGTCCCGCTCATCGCGCGCCCTCGTTCCCTTCCGGCCGTCAGTGCCGCTGTGCCGCCGGAGCGTGGAGCGACCGGCCGTACACCACCACCCGGTCGCGCCCCTCCCGCTTGGCCTCGTAGAGCGCGGCGTCCGCCGCCTTCAGCAAGGCCTCCGTGCTCTCGCGCGGCGCGTCGGCGGTGTGGTCCGCCACGCCCACGCTGATGCTCAACCCGAAGGGCGCCGGGCGCCCGTCACCGCGCTGCACGTGCACGCCGCGCAGCTCCGAGCGCAGGCGCTCCGCGAACACCGCGGCCTCCAGCGACGTCTGGTGCGGCAGGAGCACGACGAACTCGTCGCCGCCGAAGCGCGCCGCGAAGTCCGACTCGCGCAGGTTGCCCTGCATCAGGGTGGCCAGGGCCAGGATGGCGCGGTTGCCCACGTCGTGGCCCATGCCGTCGTTGATGGCCTTCAGGTGGTCCAGGTCGATGACCACCACGCTCAGCGCGTAGCCGTAGCGCTGGGCGCGCTTGAACTCGTCCTCCAGCCGCACCGACAGCGCCCGGAAGTTCGCCAGCCCCGTGAGCGCGTCCGTCTGCGCCAGCACCTGGAGCTTGCGCTGCTGCTCGCTCTGGCGCACCGCGCGGTCGATGCGGGCGAGCAGCTCGCGCGAGCTCGCCGGCTTGTGGATGAAGTCCACGGCACCCATCTCCAGGCATCGCTCCAGGGTCGCCTCGTCCGCGTCCCCTGTGAGGAAGATGACCGGCACCATCTCCGTGCGCACGTCGCCCTGGAGCGTCTCCAGGACCGCCAGCCCATCCCCGGAGGGCAGGAAGCGATCCAGCAGCACCAGGTCCGGGCGGTGCTCGCGGGCCAGCTCCACGCCTGCGTCCGCGTCCGAGGCGGCCAGCACGTCGAAGCGGGTGGCGAGCAGGTCCATCAGGCCTTCGCGCACGCCGGCGTCGTCCTCGATGATCAGCAGGAGCGAGCGCTCACTGCTGCGGCCGTGCCGTTCCATGAACTGGTTCACTCCGCTTGCCTGTCCCGAAATGGCAGGCCGAAAGTCTCGGGCGCCACGCCCTTCGAGGTGCTCCCCACGCCCCTGCGCCCCACGCGCACCCGCCATCGCCCCGTCCTGCAAGCACCCGCCCATCCATCCAACCTTCACCCGAGACCTCCGGCTGCCAAGCCCGTCCGCCTCCGCGGGGGCTTGGGGAGCCTTCCGCCCCGGTCGCCCGCGTGCCCCTGCACGAGAGCAAGCCCTGTGCCCCGCGCTTCACTCGCGGGACGGCCTCTTTTCAGGGGGTTGCATGGGGGCCGGCGAAACAACCAACAAGGCGGCCGGAAGACGTTGCAGCGTGGGCGCCGGGCGCACGGTAGGAATTGCCGGACGCACGCCGCTCCGGAGGCCGCGCCCGACGCGGGGTGGGGCGGCTGATCCGTCGGGGGCTCCCCGGAGGCGCGCGCGAGGAAGCGGCGCCATCCACGGGGGCGGGGCGGGCCGCGAAGCCGGATCGCGGCGGCCCGGAAATACGACGCCAGCGCCGGTCAGGTGGCGCCCGGGCGTCAACTCGCTGGGACTTCAGCGCCGCTGGGTGAACTGCACGCGACGGCCGCCGCCCATGGGCGGCATCATCGGTGGCGTCTCCAGACCGAACTGCCACCAGAGCGGCTCGTAGGGCTTCATCTTCAGGCGCTTGTCGTTCTGCAACTGGGCGAGGCTGCCCTTGAGCTTCTCGTCGGAGGGGTTCTGCTCCACGCCGCGCGCCAGCACGCGCTGGGCCCCGTCCTTGTCCTTCTGCTGCAGGAGGCACCACGCGTAGACGGCCCAGACGATGGACTCCTTCTTGCCGCTCTTCGCCGCGGCCTCGAACGAGGCCTTCATGGCGGGCACGTCGTTGCGGCGGAAGTGCAGGGCGCCCTCCATGGCCTTGGCCATGTAGTTGCGGCTGCTGGCCTTCTCCAGGTGGGGCTTCGCGCCGTCCAGGTCCTTCACCATGTACTTCAGCATCCCGATCTGCGCGTGGATCTCCGGACCGATGAGGAACTGCCACTTGTCCCAGACGAGCCCCTGCTCCAGCGTCTTGACCGCCCGGTCCACGCGCCCCTGGGCCTCCTTCTGGTTGGCGGGCTGGCCCTGGAGATCATTCTGCACCGTCGTCATCAGCGCCTGGACCCGGGTGGAGACCCTGCGGGCGAGCAAGATGTAGGCAGCGAAGAAGACGATGACGCCGGGGACGATGCCGGCCCACCAGGAGAAGCCGCCAGCGAGCTTCACCAGCACGCCGACCGCCAGCCCGATGGCCAGGGAGATGAGGAGGTTGTACATGCGCTGCCCCTTTAGCGGTGTGCGTGGACCACCGCAATCTTCGGATGCACACGGACCGAAGGCGCGATATACGTTCGGCCGCCTCGTTCACACCCAAGGGGCCCTCTGTCGAAATTGGTAGACGAGGCGGACTCAAAATCCGCTGCGGCTGACCCCGCGTCCCGGTTCGAGTCCGGGGAGGGCCATCCTCGAAACGCAGACCCGGCGCCCGCGATGCCGTCCTTCCGGGCCGCCCGAACGTGAAAGCGCTCCCCTGTTCCCCGCGCTGGAAGACGCGATGAAGGTCCTGCTCGTCGAGGATGATCCGAGCCTCCGGGAGGGGATGGGGGAGCTGGTCGCCGAGCTTGCGGACGTGCAGGCGGTGGGCACCCTCGACGAAGCGCTGCGCGCCCTGGCGACGGACCGCTTCGAGCTGGTGATGACCGACATGCGCATCGCCGGCGGGCACGCGGATGGCCGGGGCGTCCTGGAGGCCGCGCGCCGCAGGCGGCTCCCGGTGGCCATCGTCAGCGCCTCCGGGCCGGACGAGGTCGCCCAGGTCCTGCACCCCTCGGAGCCGGACGCGCTGCTGATCAAGCCCTTCCAGGTGGAGGACATCATGGGCCTGGCGGAGCGCTTCCTCGCGCTCAAGCGTCAGGTGGTCGCCGCGGCCCGGGAACCCCTGGCCGAGGACTCCCCGGAGTGGACCGAGGTGTCACCCGGGGTGAAGTGTGCCGGAGCGGCGCCGGACAGCGCCCGGACGTGGGTGCGGCTGGGGGCAGGCGCGGCCTTCCCCTGGAACCGTTCGCAGTGGGGCCAGGGGATCCTCCTGATGGAGGGGGACCTGGAGCTGGACGGCGAGCGCTTCGCCGCGCCGTGCTACCTCTTCCTGTCCCAGGGGGCGTCGCCCCAGGTGACGACGCAGGCCGGCGCGCTGGCCGTGTGCGTGCCGCTGCGCGGCTAGGCGACGAGGTCATCCGTGGACATCCCCCTCTGGCCCACGCCGCATGAGCCGTCACGCCTGGGCCGTCCGTCCCGGCGCGCGGCCACCGCGGCGCTGGAGACGCACATCTCCGTCCTCAAGGGCGAGCCGCTGAAGGCCGCGCTCGCCACCGCGCTGCGAGAGGCGGACGGGCTGGGCGGACAGGAGCGGCGCTTCGCGGCGCTGGCGGCGCGCGAGCTGTCCCGGCACCAGCGGCTGTTGGACCTGGCGGCGCGGCAGCTGGGGCACTCGCCCGGGAAGCACACGCTCTCGGAGGACCAGGCGCTGGTGCGCTACGCGCTCTGGCGGCGCCTGTTCTGCGGCGAGGGCTGGGGGCGCATCGGGCCGGAGGTGAAGCTGCCCGGGCCGGTGCGCCCGCGCACGCTGCATGACGCGGTGCTGGAGGGGCTGGTGACGAAGCCGCTCGCGGAGCCCGCTCCGGTGGAGGGCGCGGAGGCCCTCGTCGAGCGGCTGGCCACGCGGTACTCGTTCCCGGGCTGGCTCTCGCAGCGGCTGGCGCAGGTGTATCCGGAAGGAACGCTCGCGGGGCTGATGGCGTCGCTGGATGAGGAGCCCGCGCTGCACTTCCGCGCGCGGCCCCCGGGGACGCGGGACGCGGTGCTGGCGGCGCTGGCCGAGGAGGGCGTGGCGGCGGAGGCGGTGCCCTGCGCGCCGGACGCGCTGCGCGTCGCGGACGCGAGCCACCGCATCTTCGAGTCCCGGACGATGAAGGCCCGGCGCCTCCAGGTGCAGGACGTGGGCAGCCAGCTCATCGTCCTGGCGTGCCTTCCTCCCGGGGCGACCCTGGACGGGCTCACCGTGGCGGACGTGTGCGCGGGGGCCGGCGGCAAGACGCTGGGGCTCGCGGACCTCGTGGGCGCGAAGGGGAAGGTGCTCGCGGGGGACCGCTCCAAGCGGCGGCTCGCGGACGCGCGCGACCGGGTGCGCGAGTTCGGCCTGCGGCAGGTGGCGTTCCCGCACCCGGTGCCGCTGGGCGCGGTGGACGTGGTGCTGGTGGACGCGCCGTGCAGCGGCACGGGGTCCCTGGCGCGCGAGCCGGATCAGAAGTGGAAGCTGTCCGCGAAGGCCATCACCGAGTTCAGGGCCACGCAGTCCGCGCTGCTCGCGGAGGTGGCCGCCCAGGTGAAGCCCGGGGCGCGCATCGTCTACGCCACGTGCTCCGTGCTGCCGGAGGAGAACGACGCGGTGGTGGAGGGCTTCCTCGCGAAGCACCCCGGCTTCGCGCTGGAGCCGGTGGGGCAGGGGTGGCCCGCGGAGCTCCAGGTGGGGGTGGATGGCCCCTACCTGCGCGCCCTGCCGCCCCGGGTCCCCGGCGGGGGCTTCTTCGCCGCCCGGCTGGTCCGCGAGGCGGGTTGACAGTCGGCGAGCCGCCACGTTACGCACGAACGACCTTCTCCCGTCCCGAGGGTGACAGCCGTGGCTGCAGATCCGAAGCAGACCGAAGTGATGCGGCAGATCAACGAGGCCTTCCAGGCGGCCGAGGCCAAGCTGGCCAGGCTGCGCGAGGCCGTCGAGCGCAACACGGAGCTGGCGCGGGCCAACGGCAAGGCGGCCTTCCTCAAGGACAAGAAGGAGCAGACCCACCGCGAGCTGGGCGAGGCCGTCTGGCAGGCCATCCAGGCGGGCCGGCTGGAGCTGCCCCCCAGCTTCGGCCGGTTCCTCCAGAACATCGCGGCGGCGGAGAAGGCGGCGGCGGACCATGCCGCGTCCCTCACCGACCTGCTCCGGGAAGGAGAGGAGGTGGCGGACCGTTTGAAGGTAAAAACCGTCGCGAAGCCGCAAAAAGTTGTGGCGTCGGGAACGAAGAAGCCGTAGAAGTCGCGCCGCCTCACGGCACGGACCGCTCCCCACGGCGGACCGGGCAGCACGCAGCAGAGAAGGGGCTATAGCTCAGCTGGGAGAGCGCTTGAATGGCATTCAAGAGGTCACCGGTTCGATCCCGGTTAGCTCCACACTGAATCCAGAGAGGCCCGCGGGAGAAATCCCGCGGGCCTCTCGCTTTTTCGGGCCTCCGCCGGACGCAGGCCCCGGGCTCGGCGCCTCCCGCGCTACGGGAGCGCCGAGACGCCGCGGGGCAGCCGCACGGTGAAGGTGGTCCCCGCGTCGGCGGTGGACGTGACGGTGATGGTGCCCCCGTGGGCCTCCACCAGCTGTTTCACGATGTAGAGCCCCAGGCCGATGCTCCGGCCGCTGGTGTCCACCTCGCCGCTGGCGCGCTGCAGGGGCTGGAAGAGGCGGCCCATCCGCTCCGGGGAGATGGGGGCGCCCGCGTTGTGGATGGACAGCGTGACGGCGTCGTCCTCGCCGTAGGTCTCCACGAGGACGGCGGTGTCCCGGGGGCTGTACTTCAGCGCGTTGGTCACCAGGTTCTGGGCCAGCTGCCCCAGGCGGTCCGGATCCCACTCGCCCAGGCCGCTGCCGCCGCGGCGCCGGTGGAGCTCGCGGTCCGGGTGCGTGGCCTCGATCTCCTCCAGTACGCCGTCCACGATTTCGTGCACGTCCGACGCGCGGCGCTGGATGCGCAGCCCGCCGCCCAGGCGCGCCTGGGTGAAGTCCAGCAGGTCGCGGATCATCCGGTGGGCCCGCTCCGCGGCGGTCTGAATCCGGCTGACGGCCTTGGTGCTGCGCTCGTCCAGCTCCTCGCGGCGTATCAGGCTGGCGGCGCCCAGGAGGATGGCGCTCACGGGGTTGCGCAGGTCGTGGCTCACGATGCCGATGAGCTGCTGCTCGAAGTCCGCGCGCTGCTGCTGCTGGGCCTGGGCCTGGCGCAGCTCGTGGACGTCCATGGACATGCCCACCCACTTGAGCACCCGGCCCTCCGCGTCCTTCACGGACATGGCGCGCACCATGTGCCAGCGGTACAGGCCGTCCCGGTAGCGCACCCGGTGCTCGGTCTGGAGGCGCTCGCCGCCCGCCAGCGCCTCCGCCCAGGCCCTGGCGCTGCCGGGGAGGTCGTCGGGGTGGATGACGCGGCGGTAGCCCCGCTCCAGCAGGGTCTCCGCGGCCACGCCGGTCTGCTCCGTCAGCACGCCGTTCACGTAGGTGACCGCGCCGTCCGGGGCGGTGACGAAGACGGCCTCCGGCAGCGCCTCCGCGAGCGTGCGGAACTCCTCTTCACTCCGGCGCAGGAGGCCCTCCGCTTCCTTGCGCCGGGTGACGTCCTGCATGGCGCCCACCATGCGCAGCGCCGTGCCGGCGGCGTCGCGCACCACCCAGCCCCGGTCCTCCACCTGGGCGTAGGTGCCGTCGTGCTTGCGGAAGCGGTACTCGGCGCGCCAGTCGCTGCCGCCGGGCGCGTCGATGATGGCGTGCAGGCTGTCCACGGTCGGCGCGCGGTCCTCCGGGTGGACGGCGTCCGTCCACCAGTCCAGCCCGGGGGGCACCGTGTCGACCGGGTAGCCGAAGAGGGTGTGGATGCCCTCGCTCCAGGTCAGCTGCTGGGTGCGCAGGTCCAGGTCCCAGACGGCGTCCTTGGTGGCGCGGGTGGCCAGCCGGTAGCGCGTCTCCGACAGCTTCAGGGCCTCGAGCAGCTCCTCGCGCTGGGCGCGGGCCCGCGCGGCGTTCACCGTCCCCTCCAGCCGCGCCACCAGCTCGCGCACGCCGAAGGGCTTCACCAGGTAGTCGTCCGCGCCGGCGGTGAGGCCCTCCACCTTCGCCTCCTCGCCCGCGCGCGCGGACAGGAGGATGACGGGGAGGTGGGCCGTGCGGGGCTCCGCCTTCAGCGCGCGCAGGAGCCCGAAGCCATCCAGGCCCGGCATCATCACGTCCGTCAGCACCACGTCCGGCGGGTGCGTCCGCGCCGCCTCCAGCGCGGCGTGGCCATCCGCCACCGCCGTCACCGTGAAGCGCCCCTCCAGCGACCGCCGCACGTAGTCGCGCATGTCCGCGTTGTCGTCCGCGAGGAGCACGTGCCCCAGCACGGCGCCCCGGGGCGCCTCCGGGACGGGCACCGCCGCCGGTGAGGCGTCCGCCGTGGCCGACAGCCACTGCGCCGCCTCCTGGACGAAGACCTCCGGGTTCGGGGCGTGGACGGCGTCGCGCGACGGGGCCTTGAGCTGATCCGCCGGCAGGTGCGCATGGCCGGTGGGCAGGGAGACCGTGAAGGTGCTGCCCTGCTCCGGAACGCTCTCCACGCGGACGCGGCCGCCGTGCAGCTCCACCAGCTCCCGCACGAGCGCCAACCCGATGCCGCTGCCTTCATGGCTGCGCCCCCGCGCGCCCTCCACCCGGTGGAAGCGATCGAAGACGCGGGGCAGCTCGTGGGCGGGGATGCCGGTGCCCGTGTCGCTGACGGACAGCTCCACCCGGTCCGCGTGCTCGCGCAAGCGGACGGTGAGCGTGCCGTGGAAGGTGAACTTGAAGGCGTTGGAGAGGAGGTTGAGGACGATCTTCTCCCAGAGATCGCGGTCCACCCACACGGGGGCGGACAGGGGAGGGCAGTCCACCTGGAGCCGCAGCCCCGCCCGCGTCGCCAGCGAGTCGAACGCGCTCGCGAGCCCCGCGGTGAGCGGCCCCAGGTCCGTGGGCTCGAAGGTGGCCCGCATCCGGCCCGCCTCCAGCCGGCTGAAGTCGAGCAGGCTGTTCACCAGCTTGAGCAGCCGCTGGCTGTTGCGCTGCACGAGGGCCAGCCGCTCGCGGTGCCCCGGCTCCAGGGGGTGTTGCTGATCCGCGAGCACGTCGGCCAGCGGCCCCAGCATCAGCGTCAGCGGCGTGCGGAGCTCGTGGCTGACGTTGGAGAAGAACGCCGTCTTCGCCCGGTCCAGCTCCGCCAGGGCCTCCGCGCGCCGCCGGGCGTCCTCGTGCGCGCGAGCCCCGGCGATGGCGGCGCCCAGCCCGCCAGCGACCAGCTCCAGGAACGCCAGGTAAGAGGCATCCGCCGGCAGCCGCGGGGACATGCCCAGCACGAGCAGCCCCGCCGGGGCCGACCCGCCCTCGACCTTCAGCGAGAGGACGAGCGCGGCGTCAGGCTGCGGCACGCCGTCGCGCAAGGGGAGCGGGCCGAAGCGGGCCTCGAGCCCATGGAGCCGCGCCGAGCCGCCGGAGCGGACCACCCGCGCCAGGGGCCAGGGGGACGCCCCGTCGGAGCCCAGGTCCACCTCGGCGGGGCAGAAGGCGCCGTCCCCCTCCAGCCCCGTGCGCCCCTCCAGCCGGGCCCGGGTGCCTTCCGCGTCGAGGCGGTAGAGCAGCGCGAAGGGGAGGTCCGCGGGGTTGGTGGCGAGCGCCGCCATGCCGTGGGTGCACGCGTCCTCGACCCGGAGGCTGCCGCCCGTGCGGGACGCCACCTCCTGGAGCGTCCGGAGGCGCCGGGAGTCCAGCACCTGGCTGGTGGTCTCCACCACCGTGTCGAGCACGCCGTTGACGGCCCCCGACTCGTCCGTCACCGGGCTGTACGCGAAGGTGAAGTAGGTCTCCTCCAGGAAGCCGTTGCGCTCCATGAAGAGGCGCTGGTTCTCCGCCATGACGGCGCGGCCCTCGCGGCGGACCTGCTCGACCCACGGGCCGATCTCCCCCCAGATCTCCGTCCAGACCTCGCGCCCGGCGCGCCCCATGGCGTAGGGGTGCTTGCTGCCCAGGATGGGCCGGTAGGCGTCGTTGTAGAGCTTCACCGCGTCCGGCCCCCAGAAGACCATCATGGGGAAGCCCGAGTTCAGGGTCACGCCGGCGATGGTGCGCAGGGACTGCGGCCAGGAGGACACCGGGCCGAGCGGCGTCTTGGACCAGTCCATGGCTCGCATCAGGGCGCCCATCTCGCCGCCCCCGGCGAGCACCTCCTGGGTCGCGCGGTCGGCGCCGTCCGGTCCGGGCGCGGGTGTGTCCGCGCCGCCCATGCCGGACGTGCTGAAGCCTTCGTTCATCCGGGTTGCGTAACCGAGGCGCTCCGCCCCGGCCAGCCAGGGAGCATGGGAAGCCGGCCGCTCCAGGGGCTGGCTGCCCGCCAGCGTCGGCGACGGAACGGTGCGGCGTGACGCGCTGCCCGGAAGCGGCCTCGAGCCGGGCAGGGCGCCACGCCGCGGGTGACAGCTCGCGAGGGACTACTTGCCCGCGAAGATGTTCATCACGTCCTTGAGCAGCTTGATCGACTCGGCGTGCGGACGCTGGAACGCGTTGCGGCCCATGATGGAGCCGAAGCCGCCACCCTGGTGGATCTGCTTGATGTCCTCGAGGAGGGCGGACGTCTCCTTCGCCTCGCCGCCGGAGAAGATGACGATGCGCTTGCCGTTGAACGCGGAGCGCACCACCTCGCGCACGCGGTCCGCGAGCGTCTTGGTGGGGATGTTCGCCTTCTCGAAGGCCTTCTTCGCCTCCGCCTGCTCCAGGTGGTCCGTGGGCGGCTTCACCTTGATGATGTGCGCGCCCAGCTGCGCGCTGATCTGCGCCGCGTACGCCACCACGTCGATGGCCGTCTCGCCCTCCTTGGACAGCGAGCCGCGCGGGTAGGCCCACAGCACCGTGGGCAGGCCGTAGGACTTGGCCTCCGCGATGATGTCGCGCAGGTCCTCGTACTGCTCGTTGCGGGCCGCGGAGCCCGGGTAGATGGTGTAGCCCACCGCCGCGCAGCCCAGGCGCACCGCGTCCTTCACGGACGACGTCACCGCGGACATGGGCGCGGCCGTCTTCGCCAGCGTGTCGGAGTTGTTCACCTTCAGGATGAGGGGAATCTCACCGGCCAGCTTCCCCGCGACGGCCTCCAGGAAGCCCAGCGGCGCCGCGTACGCGTTGCAGCCGGAGTCGATGGCCAGCTGCGCGTGGTAGTCCGGATCATACCCGGCGGGGTTCGGGCCGAAGGAGCGCGCGGGGCCGTGCTCGAAGCCCTGATCCACCGGCAGGATGACCAGCTTGCCCGTGCCGGCGAGCGTGCCGTGGTTCAGGAGGCGCGCCAGGTTCGTCAGCGTGCCGGGGTTGTCGGAGGGATACCAGGAGAGGATCTGCTTGACGCGGTCGGTGTAGGCCATGGGTCTTCCTTGAAGAAAGGCGTCGAAACTGGCGCGGGATTCTGCGGTCCTTGCCCGCGCCCACCAAGCTTTGTCTGAACGGAATGTCGGCGACTGTCACGCCCTCTACGCGCCTCGTGGCGCGAGCCGACTGGGCGGAAGCCGACACCCGGAACGGCGGGAACCCTCACAGAAATGCTGCACCGTCGCGGGGTTCCGGATATGCCCGGCCGCACACGAGGCGGACCACAGCATGGGCAGAGAAGTCGGCAGGGTCATCGCAGTGGCAATGATGCTCACCGGTGGCATTTCAGGCGCGCAGATCGCGCCCTCACCGGCTCCCTCGAACGCTCCGGGAACGGGCGCGCCGGGGACCGCGGCTCCTTCGCCCGGGAGCCTGTCTCCGGGCACCGTGCCCACCCCCGCGCCGGCCCCGGGCCCCACGGGCACCGGGTCGTCGGCCGCCGACCCCACCCCGGGGACGCGCGCGCCCCTGCCGAGCCCCTCCGCCGTGAACCCGGGCCCGGCCGCCGAGCCGGGCAACGCCGCCCAGGGCGCCACGACGGGCACGCCCAAGCCGCCGGCCGCCACCCCGGGCGCGAAGGAGCTGGGCACGTCCCCCGTCGCCCCCGGCTCGGGCGACGGCGCGCGGGGCGACCTCACCCCCGGCGCCCCCCGGGGCGCTCCGGAGGAGGCCCGGGCTCCGGGCGGCACCGAGGCCACCCAGGCCCCGCGCGGGCCCATCACCCTGGCCCAGCTGGTGGCACGGGCGCGCACGCAGGACGCGCGCGTGGCGGAGGCCACCGCGGAGCTGCGCAAGTTCCAGGCGCTCTATGATCAGGCCCGCTGGGCCTGGTTCCCCAAGTTCGAGATCACCCTGGGCGGCGGCGGCCCCGTCCCCGAGGCGCGCAACAACGGCCTGGGGGGACCGCCCACCACGGAGGCGTCGCTGGAGGGCGACTGGAACTTCGGCAAGGTGGGCGTGACGGTCTTCTCCACCGGCAACGCGGTGCTGCCGCTGTACACCTTCGGCAAGCTCTCCGCGCTGAAGAAGGCCGGCGAGCAGGGCCCCAAGGTGGGCGCGGCGCTGCGCGAGCGGGCGCGCGCGGAGGCGGGCTTCCAGGCCGCCCAGGCGTACTACGGCTACCAGCTGGCCCGGGCGGGCCTGAAGCAGCTGGAGGACGTGTCCAAGCGCCTCAAGGACGCGGGCGACAAGATCGACGCGCTGCTCAAGCAGGACTCGGATCAGGTCACCAAGCTGGACACGTTCAAGCTGGGCTACTTCCGCCAGCTGGTGGAGTCGCAGCGGGCCGCCGCCCTCCAGGGCGAGCAGTTCGCGCTGACCGCCATCCGGATCCTCGCCGGCGTGGAGCCGGACGAGCAGGTGGAGGTGGTGGAGGAGGACCTGCCGCTCCAGGAGGAGGTGAAGGTGCCCGACCTGGAGACGGCGTTGCGGGAGGCCAACGAGCGCCGCCCGGAGCTGAAGGCCATCGCCGCGGGCATCATCGCGCGCGAGCAGGAGGTCCTCATCCGCGAGCGCAGCTACTACCCGGACCTGGGGCTCGCGGGCTACTACGACATCCGCTGGACGAGCAGCGCCACGCGCCAGCGCAGCCCCTTCGCCTACGATCCGTACAACGACCGCACCGCCGGCCTGGGCCTGGTGCTGCGCGGCACCTTCGACATCCCCATCAAGGACGCGCAGTTGGAGCAGGCCCGCGCGGAGCTGGACAAGATGCACGCGCAGGAGCTGACGCTCAAGGCCGGCATCCGGCTGGAGGTCACCCAGGCGCAGGGCCAGCTCGAGGCGGCCTACGCGCGCGCCAGGTCCTTCACGGAGGCGGAGAAGAACGCGAAGCGCTGGGCCACCGCCGCCTACGCCGCCTTCGACCTGGGCACCGGCGACACGCGTGAGCTGGTGGACGCTTTCACCGCCCTGGCGCAGGCCTCCGCCGAGCGCGGCAAGAGCTGGCACGACGTGCGCGTGGGGCTCGCGTCACTCGCCCGCGTCACGGGTGCCGTCCCCGGGGCGGATGAATAACCCTTCCAGGCTGCCAGTCCTCACAGGTGTCGTCACACCTGAACTTCCATCCGGAGCTTCATCGACATGATCGCTTCCCTGCTTGCCGCCACGCTGCTCGCCGCCGCTCCCGTGAGCCCCATCAACGTGGTGAAGAACGGCAACGCCGCCGTCCAGAAGGCGGCCAATGCCCCCGGCGCCACCGTGCAGTCCCTGGCGAACGTCGTGGAGTCCTTCGTCGACTTCGAGGAGCTCGCCAAGCGCGCCCTGGGCGAGAAGGCCTGGGCGGGCCTCACCGCCGCCCAGCGCAAGGACTTCACCGAGACCATGACGGGGCTGCTGCGCGCCTCGTACGCCCAGAAGGCCATCGGCCAGGCGAAGGCGGACGTGAAGTACGGCAAGGAGAGCGTGCAGGGGAGCGAGGCCACGGTCGACACGGAGCTCACCGTGAAGTCGGACCAGGTCCCCGTGAACTACAAGCTCTTCAAGGCGTCGCCCAAGGCCGACTGGCGCATCTACGACGTCGTCACGGACGAGGTGTCGCTGGTGGACACCTACAGCGGCCAGTTCAAGAAGATCCTCTCCACCAAGGGCTTTGACGGCCTGCTGACGACGCTCAAGGCCAAGCGCGCCCAGCTGGAGAAGGAGAACGCCAACACCAGCGCGGCCTCCGTGAAAGAGTCCGCCGCCGGCTCCACGGGCGCCGCGCCGCAGGCGAAGTAGGGCAGGGCGCCTTCCGACAGCCTCACGCCGTTCCTTCCGCCCGGGGCCAGGATGCGCCCGGGCGGAGGCGTTTCAGGCCCCGGCGAGGGGCCCCGCGGCCTCAGGTGGGCCGCTGGTACACGCGGTACGTCTTGGAGCGCTGGCCGCCCATGGACTCGATGGCGCGGTTGACCAGGTGGTTGTCCTCCAGCGTCCAGGAGATCTCCCCGCCCGAGTACCCCAGCTCCTTCGCGGTGCGCAGGGTGTCCAGGTAGAGGATGGCGTCCAGGCCGCGGCGCCGGTAGCCCTCCTTGATGCCCAGGGTGATGAGGCGCAGCCGCTTGAGCCTGCGCGACGCCAGCACCAGCTTCACCAGGCCGATGGGCAGGCCGAAGGTGGTGAGCCGTCCGTTGGCCGCCTTGAAGGCCTCGTTGGCGTCCGGCAGCGTCATGGAGAAGGCCACGGGCTCGCCCTTCACCTCCGCGATGAGCAGCAGCTCCGGACGCACGATGGCCTTCATCTCCTTGGCCATGTGCTCGAACTCGCGGTCCGTGAAGGGGATGAAGCCCCAGTTCTTCTCCCAGGCCGCGTTGTAGATCTCCTTGATGCGCGCGACCTCCGCGGGGAAGTCCTTCAGGTTCACCGCGCGCACGGTGATGCCCTCGCGCTGGCGGATCTTCTCCGCGATGCGCGCCACCTTCTCCGGCGGCGGCGTGGACGCGGACAGCTCCCACGCCCACAGGTCCTTCGCCTTGGTGAAGCCGCACGTCTGGAGCAGGTCCGCGTAGTACGCCGGGTTGTACGGCATCATCAGCGCGGGCGGGCTGTCGAAGCCCTCCACGAGCAGGCCCCAGTCCTGGTTGGAGGAGAAGTTGGCCGGCCCCAGCACGGTGTCGATGCCGCGCGCCTTCAGCCACGCGCTGGCCGCGTCCAGCAGGCCCCGCGCCACGCCCGCGTCGTTCACGCACTCGAAGAGGCCGAAGAAGCCCTCCTTGGTGCCGTGGAACTCCATGTGGCGCGGGTTCTTGATGGCGGCCACCCGGCCCACCACGTCCTGCCCGCGGCGCGCGAGGAACAGCTCCACCTCCGCGTAGTCGAAGAAGGGGTTCTTCTTCGGGTCCAGGAAGTCGCGGCGCTCCATCTCCAGCGGCGGAACCCAGTTCGGCGCGTCACGGTAGAGCGTGTACGGCAGCCGGATGAACGCCGTCCGGTCCGCCGCGCCGCGCACAGGGGTCACCTGCACGTCGGAGGGGATGGAGGGAGCGGCGGAGGACGCTTCGTGCTTGGCGGGGTGGGCCATATGTGGGGGGCTCAGTTCCTTTCGGCCTGGTTGCCGCCGTCGGAACCGTCGCTGCCGTTGCGCATGAAGAGCTGCGCGCCCTTCTCCAGGAGCACGCCGCCCAGCTCGCTGCGCTTCTCCCACAGCTTGCGGGGCGCGCCGCCCAGCCGCCGCAGGTCCTCCGGCTGCAGGTTCGCCGCGCGCCAGGTGAGCTGCTCCACCGCGTCGAAGAACTTCCCGGCCATCTCCCGCGACGACATCCGCGACAGCTGGTCCAGGGAGAAGCCCTTGTCCGCGAGCAGGCCGGCGCTGCCCGCCGCCCACGTCTCGCTCGCCTTGTTGCTGCGCACCGCGCTGCCCGGCCGGGCGATCTTCACCGGCTCGTACACCGTGGGGCGCGTCTCCGGGATGACGTTGAGCTTGCGGCCGATCTTCTCGAAGGTGTCCAGCACCTGATCCAGCTGCGCGTCCGTGTGCGTCGCCATGTAGCTGGTGCGGATGAGCGCGTGGCCCGCCTCCACCGCCGGCGGGATGACGGGGTTGGCGAACACGCCCGCCTCGTGCAGCGCGCGCCAGAAGCGGAAGCACTTCACCTGGTCGCCGATGTGCACCGGCACCACCGGCGTCACCGACACGCCCGTGTCGAAGCCCATGGCGCGGAAGCCGTTGTGCATCTTCTCCGCGATGTCCAGCAGGCGCGCGCGGCGCTGCGGCTCCGCCTCGATGATCTCCGTCGCCTTCAGCGCCGCCGCGATGGACGCGGGCGTCATGGACGCGGAGAAGATGACCGAGCGCGCCTTGTGGCGGATGTAGTTGATGACCTCGAAGGGGCCCGCGAGCACGCCGCCCAGCGACGCGAAGCTCTTGGAGAACGTGCCCATCACCAGGTCCACGTCCTTCTCCAGGCCGAAGTACTCGGAGGTGCCCCGGCCCAGCTCGCCCAGCACGCCCATGGCGTGGGCGTCATCCGTCATCACGCGGGCGTTGTACTGCTTCGCCAGCTCCACGATGCGGGGCAGGTTGCAGATGTCGCCCTCCATGGAGAACACGCCGTCCGTGACGATGATCTTCCCGGCGCCCGGCTCCGCCGCGGCCAGCAGCTGCTCCAGGTGCTCCATGTCGTTGTGGCGGAACTTGCGCTCCGTCGCGAACGACAGGCGCACGCCGTCCACCAGCGACGCGTGGTTCGCGCGGTCGCTGAACACGATGTCGTGACGGCCCAGGATGGACGCCAGCGCCAGGTTCGTCTGGAACCCGGTGGAGATGACGATGGCCGCCTCCCGGTTGAGGAACTTCGCCAGCCGCGCCTCCAGCTCCTCATGCAGCGCCAGCGTGCCGTTGAGCAGGCGCGAGCCGGAGCAGGTGGTGCCAAAGCGCTCCGTGGCCTTGATGGCCGCCTCCTTCACGCGCGGATCCGAGGACAGGCCCAGGTAGTTGTTCGAGCCCACCATGATGACCCGCCGCCCCTCGATCTCCACCTCCGTGGCGCCGTGCGACGCCTCGATGGCCCGGAAGTACGGGTACAGGCCGGTGGCCTTGGCGATGCGGTAGTCCTTCCAGGTACGGCACTTGTCGAACACGTCGCTCATGGTGGTCTTTCTTACGCGTCGGGGGGTGTGGATCCGAGCCGCTTTCCATGTGCAGGGCGCGTTCCAGCTTCGGATTGCCCGGCCGCGCGAACACCCAGGGGGACGACGCGTGGGGGTCAATAAAGAGGGAAATCCACACTGTCAAGGCGGGGACGGCGCCATCGCACCCGGTGTGGGGCATCCGTGTCAGGGCGCGCCTTGACAGCCGTGGCGCATTGGTGGCACGCCGCGCCCCCAGGCCTGCGTTCGCCAGTGGATGCTCCAGCACCCTGCGCACACATGGGTTCACATGGGGAATGGGTTGTGAGGGGCCGTCTGTTTCGGGGGCCTGGATCATGGCCGGCTTATTGCTTCGCCGGCCAGCATCAGAGGAGCAGACGGTGTCCCAAGCACGACGGCAGCGGTGGTTCGAGGGCTTCATCCAGGCAGCGATGTCGCGCCCCTGGCAGGTGCTGCTCGCCATCGCCCTCTTGACGGCCGTCACGGGCGTCTTCGCGTCCCGCCTGGAGTTCCGCGGGTCGTTCGTGGAGCTGCTCCCGGAGGGCGCCCCGGAGGTCCGGGATCTGACACGCGTGTCAGAGAAGGCGGGCGGGGACGGGTACCTGGTCATCATGGCCAAGGGCGCGGCGCCGGAGGCCCTCAAGGCCTACGCCCGGGACTTCCAGAAGCGCCTGGAGGCGCTGCCGGAGGTCCGCTACGTCGAGCACCACTATGACGTGGCCTTCTTCCGCCGCCACGGGCTGCTGCTGCTGCCCACGGCGGAGGTCGCCTCGCTGCGTCAGGACCTGGAGGCCCGGGTCCGCTACGAGAAGGAGCGCGCGAGCCCCCTCTTCGTGGACCTGGGCGCGGACATCGCGCCGCCCACCTTCGAGGAGATCGCGAGGAAGCACACCCCGGACACGTCGCTGCCGGAGACGCTGGCGAACAAGGAGGGCACCGAGGTCTACCTGATGATCAAGCCGTCGGGGACGGCGGGGGACCTGGAGTTCGCGCGGCGCTTCGTGGCCACGGTGTTCGACACCGGCCGGAAGCTCGCGGCGGAGCAGTACCCGGGCGTGACGCTGGAGGCGACGGGCAACTTCCAGAACCGCATCGAAGAGGACGCGGTGATGCGCAGCGACCTGTCCAACGCGGGCCTGTTGTCCGCGCTCATCGCGGTGGGGCTGATCCTCCTGGCCACCCGGCGCATCTCCGCGCTGGCGGTGGTGGGCGTGCCGGTGATGGTGGGGCTGGTGCTGACGTTCGCGTTCGCGCAGGGCGCCATCGGCCACCTCAACATCGTGACGGGCTTCCTGGTCGCCATCCTCATCGGCCTGGGCATCGAGTACGGCGTCCACCTCTCCATGCGCTACTGGGAGGAGCGCGAGCAGCACGGCGTGAAGGAGTCGCTGACGGCGGCGGTGCGCGGCACCTTCAGCGGGGCGCTCACGTCCGCCTTCACCAACGCGGCGGCGTTCTTCGTGCTGGTGCTGGCGCAGTTCCACGCCTTCCAGCAGTTCGGCCTGCTCGCGGGCGTCGGCGTGCTGATGGCGGTCCTGACCGCGTACGCGATGGGGCCCTCGCTGCTCGCCATCGCGGAGCGCATCCGCCCGTTCCGTCGCGACGCCGCGCCCGCCGCCCAGGCCGCCACTCCGGCCGCGGCGCCGGCGCCGGAGAAGGAGTGGCGGCGCTGGCCCACGGGCGCCATCGTCGCGGTGGCGCTGTCGGTGGTGGGCTTCGCGGCGTACTCGGTGGCCATCGCGCCCCGGCTGGGCTTCGAGACCAACCTGCGCAACCTGAAGGGGGACTCGCCGGCGTCGCGCCTGGACGACCACATCACCGAGCAGATCGGCTCGCCGCTCAACCCCGCCATCCTCTCCGTGGACTCGCTGGACCAGGTCCGCGAGGTGGAGGCCGTCATCGCCCAGGTGAAGGCGCGGAACGGCGCCAACTCCGTGTTCCTGCGCACCGCGTCGCTGAGCGACCTGGTGCCGTCCGACGTGGCGGCCCACGAGGCGGAGATGGCCGGCATCCGGACGCTGCTGGACGGGCTGCCCAGGTCCGCGCAGCAGGATCCGCGGGTGAAGGACCTGCGGGAGATGGTGGACGCGAAGCCCTACGGGCTGGAGCAGCTGCCGGTGGAGGCGCGCCGCCGCTTCGAGGCGCTGGACGGCAAGGGGATGTTCCTCCTGCTGTTCCCGTCGGTGTCCAACTACGACACGCAGGACCTGCACCGCTGGGCGGCGCAGCTGGATGAAGTGGTCGCCGGGGCGAAGGCGAAGGGCATCGACCTGGCGGTCCTGGACAGCAACCGCATCGCCGCGCGCATCTTCTCCCTGGTCCGGGGGGACGGGCCGTTCATCCTCTGGTCCGCGGCGGTGGTGGTGTTCCTGGTCATCCTGGCCAGCCTGCGCAGCTTGAAGCGCGCGCTGCTGGTGGCGGGCCCCCTGTTCCTGGGCATGACCTGCCTGGCCGGCGGGATGTACCTGTTCGACGTCCAGCTCAACTTCATCAACGCGGTGGTGCTGCCCAACCTGCTGGCCATCGCCGTCGACAACTCCGTCCACCTGTACCACCGGTACGAGGAGGAGGGCCCCGGCTCGCTGGGCCGGGTGGTGCGCAACACCGGCTTCGCGGCGGTGGTGGCGACCCTGTCCAACGCGGCGGGCTACGGAGCGCTCCTCGTGGCGAACCATCAGGGCTTGCGCAGCATCGGACAGATTGCGCTACTGGGGGTCGTGAGCACCTTCCTGGGAACGACAGTGTTCTTCCCGGCCATGCTGGCGCTGCTGGAGCGGTGGAAGGGGCGGCGGTCCGCGGCGGTGGCGCCGGAGTCGGGCGCGGTGGTGCGGAGCCTCAATCTCGGGGGGGCCGGCGAGCTGCCGGTCGAATCGCCGGGGGAGCGCAAATCGGCGTGAGCATCTGGTCATTCAGCGAAGGCCGCGTGCGGCCGGTGACGGCGGCGTCGGAGGAGACGCTCGTCCGCTTCCGGCAGGTGGACGTGGTCCTGATGGTGGCCTGCTCGGTCGCCGCCCTGGTGTGCGTGGGCCCGGCCCGCTGGGCGCCGCACTCCGGCCGCAACGCGCTGCTCTTCCTCACGTTCGCGCTGGGCCTGCCGGCGGTGCGCATGCTGGAGGCGCGCTTCCCGCGCCAGCAGCTGCTCACCATCGCGGGGGACTTCTGGCTCCTGCCGGTGTCCGCGCTCGCCCACGGGTGGCTGGGTCCCATCGTGGACTGGATGAACCCGCTGCTGAAGGACGCCCAGCTCGTCGCGGTGGATCAGCGGCTCTTTGGCTTCCAGACCTCGGTGGCGCTGGCGCACGTGATTCCGCCCTGGGCCAACGACGTGCTGCTGCTCTGCTACTACGGCCACTTCATCTGGCCGCTGCTTCTGGGCGTCTACCTGTACGCCCGGGGCAGGGGGGCCACGCCCGCCTTCGATGAGTACCTGCTGGGGCTGGGGCTGCTGCTGGGCTTCAACTACGCGGCGTACTCGCTGGTGCCCGCGGTGGGGCCCCGGTACTTCCTCATCGGCGCGTTCGACGGGCCGGCCACCCACGGGTGGCTCCTCACGCCGCTGCTGGAGTCCATGATGCGCACGCCGGTGTATACCCGGGACTGCTTCCCGTCCGGGCACACCGGGGTGGCGCTGGTGGTGCTCTTCTACGCGTTCCGGTTCGCCCGGCGCTTCTTCTGGGTGATGCTCTTCCCGGGCCTGGGGCTCATCTTCGCGACGCTGGCGGGGCGGTTCCACTACGCCATCGACCTGGTGTGCGCGGTGCCCCTGGTGCTGGTGGTGACGGGGCTGGCGCTGGGCCTGTCCCGCGCCGCCCGGCAGCGCGCGGTGGAACAGGGCGCGCGTTCCGTGCCCGTGGACGCTATCGTCCGGCCCTGAACCGCCAGCCGGTCGCCCCGGGGTTCGGGGTGGACGTGCGCTGGCCTCAGAGGCCTGACCCATGTCCCCCCGGCCCGTGCTCGCGCAACGCGTCTCCCGCTTCGGCACCACCGTCTTCTCCGAGTTCAGCGCGCTGGCCCTGAAGCACCAGGCGATGAACCTGGGGCAGGGCTTCCCGGACTTCGACGGTCCGGACGCCATCAAGGAGGCCGCGTGGAAGGCCATCCAGGGCGGCGTCAACCAGTACGCCCCTGGCACGGGCGCCAAGGACCTGCGCAACGCCATCGCCGAGCACGCGCAGCGCTTCCATGGCCACGCCGTGGATCCGGACACCATGGTCACGGTGACGAGCGGCGCGACGGAGGCCATCCTCGACGTCATCCTGGGCCTGGTGGACCCCGGCGACGAGGTGGTGGCCTTCGAGCCGTTCTACGACTCCTACGACGCCAACATCGCCTTCGTGGGCGCCACGCCGCGCTACGTGCCGCTGCGCCCGCCGGACGCGGAGCACACCACCTGGTGGTTCGACCGGGACGAGGTGCGCGCCGCCTTCGGTCCGAAGACGCGGCTCCTCATCCTCAACTCGCCGCACAACCCCACGGGCAAGGTCTTCACCCGCGAGGAGCTGGAGTTCCTGGGCAACCTCTGCGCCGAGCACGACGTGAAGGTGCTGGCGGACGAGGTGTACGAGCACATCGTCTTCGCCCCCGCGAGGCACGTCCGCGCCGCCACGGTGCCGGTGCTCGCGGACCGCACGGTGACGGTGAGCAGCGCGGGCAAGTCCTTCAGCCTGACGGGGTGGAAGGTCGGGTGGATCATCGCGCCGCCGCCGCTCCGGGACGCGGTGCAGCGCGCGCACCAGTTCGTCACCTTCGCCACCGCGTCGCCGTTCCAGGCCGCCATGGCCGTGGCGCTGCGGCTGCCGGACAGCTACTTCCAGGAGCTGACGGCGCTCTACACCGCCAAGCGCGAGCGCCTGCTCACGGGCCTGCGCGAGGCGGGGCTCCAGGCGTTCTCGCCGGAGGGCAGCTACTTCATCCTCGCGGACATCCGCGGCTACGGCTTCGCGGACGACGTCGCGTTCTGCCGGCACCTGGTGACGGAGGTGGGCGTCGCGGGCATCCCGCCCAGCGTCTTCTACGGCCCGGAGCACCGGCACCTGGGCCAGCGCTTCGCGCGCTTCGCCTTCTGCAAGACGGAGGGCGTGCTGGATGAGGCCGTGCGCCGCCTGCGGGAGAGGCTGCCCGCCCTCAAGCGCTGAGGCCCACACGGCCGTGGGAGCCTTCTTCGGAGAGCTGTACCTGCGCAGCACGCTGCCGTACCTCTCCGAGGCGGTGACGGCCCGGGAAGCGGAGTACCTGTCCCGGGCGTTCGCGGACGTGGAGGGGCCGGTGGTGGACCTGGGCTGCGGCCACGGCCGGCACGCGGCGCGGCTCAACACCGGCGGCGCGCTCGCCGGGCGCGTGGTGGGCCTGGAGCTGGATCCGCTGTCCCTGCGCCTGCGCCGTCCGGGCTTCCCCGCGGTGCGGGGCGACCTGCGAGCGCTGCCCTTCCAGGACGCGTCCCTGGGCGGGGCCTATGCCTGGTACTCGACACTCTTCGCCTTCACCGACGCGGAGCACGTCCAGGTGCTGCGCGAGGTGGCGCGGGCGCTGCGGCCCGGCGGACGGTTGGTGCTCCAGACGGTCCCCTACGAGCGGCTGGCGCGAAGCCCGGGCGCGTCGTTCCGCGAGCGGTTACCGGATGGGAGTCTCCTGGAGGAGGAGAGCCGCTTCGACGCGACGCGTGGCAGGGATCTCGGGCGGCGTCAGCTCACCCTGCCCGACGGGCGCGTGCTGCGGGCGGCGTACGCGCTCCGTTACTATCCTCTTGCGGAACTGAAGGGGCTGTTGGAAAGCACGGGCTTTGCGGTGGAGTGGGTGCATGGCGGCCTGGAGGCCGGGCCCATGACACCCGAGTCAACCGACCTCATCGTGGGAGCCGGGCGCCGTTGACGGGGCCCGGGACACGTCCAGTGGATCCGAAAGAGACAACGCGAACGCGGGTCGGCCTGCTGGGGCAACTGCCCCGCAAGGTCGACGTGTACGAGGTCGGCCCCCGCGACGGCCTGCAGAACGAGCTGCGCACGCTGCCCACCCGCGACAAGGCGCGCCTCATCAACGCCCTGGTCGCCGCGGGGGAGAAGCGCATCGAGGTGACGTCGTTCGTGTCACCCAAGTGGATCCCCCAGCTGGCGGACGCGGACGAGCTGCTCAAGCTGGTGGGCCGCCGCCCCGGGGTCGTCTTCTCCGCGCTGGTGCCCAACCTGAAGGGCCTGGAGCGCGCGCAGGCGGCGGGCCTGGAGGAGGCCGCGGTGTTCATCTCCGCGTCGGAGGCCCACTCCAAGAAGAACATCAACAAGACCATCGCGGAGGCGCTGGCCGGCGCGAAGGAGGTGACGGCCGCCGCCCGCAAGGCCGGGATGCGCGTGCGCGGCTACCTGTCCACCGTGTGGGGCTGTCCCTACGAGGGCCACGTCCCGGTGGAGCGCGTGGTGGGCATCTGCCGTCAGCTGGTGGACGCGGGCATCTACCAGCTGAGCCTGGGCGACACGATTGGCGTGGGCACGCCCCGGCAGACGGAGGAGATCCTGACCGCGCTGCTCCAGCACATGCCGGTGGACACGCTGGCGCTGCACCTGCACGACACGCGCGGCACCGCGCTGGCCAACGCGCTCGTGGGCCTGTCTGCGGGCGTCACCACGTTCGACGCCAGCATCGGCGGGCTGGGCGGCTGTCCCTACGCGCCGGGCGCCGCGGGCAACCTGGCCACCGAGGACGCGGTGTTCATGCTGCACGGCATGGGCGTGGACACCGGCATCGACCTGGACAAGCTGGTGGAGGCCGGGGAGATCGCCCAGGAGCTCATCGGCCGGAAGCTCGCGGGCAAGTACCTCCAGGCCGCGCTCGGCGAGCGGGACAAGAAGGCCACCCGCCGCGCGCAGACCTGAGCCGCCCCAGCGGGGGCCACGGCGTCAGTGGTCCCCCAGCAGCACGGACAGCCGCTCCTCCAGGCCCAGGTGCTGGGCGGCGATCTGCAGCATGCGCCGCTCCTTGCGGTCGATGCGGCCGTCCACCAGGGCCATCTCCACGATGTGGCGCAGGAACACCTCCGCCTCCGGGCTGCCGCGCGGCACCAGGCGCTCGAAGAGCTGCGGCCCGGCGTTGAGGGCCATCTCCACGTTGGCCCACGACACGCTCCAGCGCTCCGCGCACAGCTTGAGCAGGCGGCGCTCGGCGGCGCTGACCTCGCCGTCCGCGGCGGCGATGGCCGCCATCATGTAGAGCAGCCGCTCGCGCTCCTTCACGTCCGTCACCACGCGGTCGCCGTCCCCCGGGCCGCCGCTGTCCTCGGGCGGGGGCGCCACGGCGCCGCGCTCGGCCCGGCGGGTCTCCTGGTAGCGGGCCACGTTGCGGGCCGTGCGCTGCGCGTGCTGGACGTTCCAGGACTCGAAGGGGAGGGCGGACGCGAGCACCCAGTCGCGCTCGCCGTTGCCCAGCACCGTGCCGCAGAACTCGCAGGTGTTGGCGGCGCTGTTGGTGGTGGGCGCGTTGCACTGCGGGCAGCGGTCCGTGGACATGCCGGTGTCCGTGTTCGTCTTCGCGCCGTGGCGGCGCACCAGCGTGAAGACCCAGCGCTGCGGCACCGTGGGCAGGCTGGGCGGCTTCTCGTTCACCGGGCCCACGCCCATGCGGGCGCTCCAGCGGATCTCCACCTGCGCCTCGTCGAAGGACTCCGGGTGCACCTCCAGCGCGCGCACGTCCACCGCGCCCACCGCGCACTCCAGGAAGACGCGGCGGCGGCCCTGCTTCGCCAGCTGGCCCAGCTCCGCCTCCAGCTTCGCGATGGCGTCCGCGTTGGCCACCTTGGACAGGCGCTGCGTCTCGTTGCGGCTCTGCGCGTCGATCCACTTCCAGAACAGCAGCGACGCGCGGTCCTCCAGCATCTCCAGGTTGAGCGCCGGGTCGTCCGCGCGCGCCTGCATCAGGCCGTCCACCTGCTTGTGGTGGCGCACGTGCTCCACGCCCTGCGTGATTTCGGAGAGCGTCCAGTCGTAGTTGCCGGAGTTCACCACCGCGTTGCAGAACTCGCAGGTATTGGCCGCGCCGCCCTTGTAGGGCGCGCCGCAGTTGGGGCACTTGCCCTGGAACAGGTCCTCACCGATGCGCGTCTGCGCGCCGGGCTTGCGCACGAAGGTCCACACCTCCGTGAACGTCTCCGGCGCCACGCGGCTGGCGGCGGCCATGGCCTGCGCGTCCGTCTGGTCCGCGGGCACGTCCGTGTCCCGGATGCTCGCGCGCACCCGCACGTGGATGCTGTCGTACCACGGGGTCTGGTGCAGGCCGATGAGCTGCACGTCCAGCACCTTCATGTCCGCGAGCGCGTCCCGCACGCCCTGCGCCTGCATCAGCGCCAGCTGGACGTTGAAGCGCTGCCACGTCGCGTCCGACAGGAAGGGGCGCACCGGCGTCATGTCCCGGCGGAACCAGGCCTGCTGCAGCTCCAGGAAGAGCCAGCGCACCTTCTCCAGCGTGGGCTCCAGCTCGAAGGACGGGTCCTTGAGCTTCAGCGCGTTCACCCACCCCTGCACGTCGCGGCCGGACACCTCCGTGCGGATCTCCGCCTCGCGCTGATCCAGCGCGCGCCGGGTGGTGGCGTCCGGGTGCAGGTTGCGCTTGTAGAGCCAGTAGATGCCGCCGCCGATGACGAGCAGCGGGAGGGTCACCTTCGGGTAGAGGAAGAGGAGGCGGATGAGGTCGAAGAGCAGCCAGAGGGGCAGACCGTCGCCGCTGCCACCCCCACCGCCGCCGCGGTCGCGGCCGGACGTGTAGTGCTCGCCGCCGCCGCCGCGTGCCAGGGCCACGAGCGGCAGGGCGACCACGAGCAGGGCGGACACGGTGAGCAGGCCGGGCAGCCACCGCCATGGGCGTTTCGTCGTTGGGCACGAAGGCATGGGCGAAATCCTATCCGTTTACGGCTTGCCAGACTGGGGAACAGGTTTCAGGCTGCGCGCCATTCACGCGGGCCGCCCGCCGCGGTCCGTCACGGGGAGCGAAGATGCCGGAGTTCAAGGTCGAGGCCCGCGGGGCCATCGAGATCTGGACCATCGACGGGGAGAGCCGCCGCAACGCCATCAGCCGCGCGATGCACCAGGAGCTGGACGCGCTCGTCTCCCGCGTGTCCTCCAGCCGCGCCGTGCGCGCCGTCATCCTCACCGGCGCGGGCGACAAGGCCTTCTGCGCGGGCGCGGACCTGAAGGAGCGCACCACCATGTCGGAGGACGAGGTGCGCGCCTTCCTCAACGGCCTGCGCGTCACCCTGCGCGCCATCGAGAAGAGCGACTGCGTCTTCATCGCCGCCATCAACGGCGCGGCCTTCGGCGGCGGCACGGAGCTGGCCCTGGCGTGCGACCTGCGCGTCGCCTCGCCCGCCACGGAGATGGGCCTCACGGAGGTGAAGCTGGGAATCATCCCCGGCGGCGGCGGCACGCAGCGGCTGGCGCGGCTGATCGGCCCCGGGCGCGCCAAGGACCTCATCCTCACCGCCCGGCGCGTCAACGCGGCGGAGGCCTTCAGCATCGGGCTGGTGAACCGGCTGGCCCCGGAAGGACACCTGCTGGAGGTCGCCTTCCAGCTCGCGGAGGCCGTGGTGGAGAACGCCCCCGTGGCCGTGGCCACCGCCAAGCACGCCATCGACGAGGGCACCGGCCTGGAGCTGGAGGACGCGCTGGCGCTGGAGCTCGAGAAGTACGAGGAGGTGCTCAAGACGGAGGACCGGCTGGAAGGGCTCCGCGCCTTCGCGGAGAAGCGTCCCCCCGTCTATAAAGGCCGCTAGGGCCCCCGAAAGCGACAGGGGCGGCAGGCCCGCGGTTGCCCGCGGACCGTGCGGCCCCTGCGCGCCACCCTCCACTCGACGTCAGGCGCTCGCGGTCTTCTCGCCGCCGATGTTCACGCCCTGCTTGTTGATGTAGCCCATCGCCTTGTCCTTGACGGTGGTGCGCAGCTCCGTGCCGCGGCTCGGGGCCAGGAGCAGGGCCACCACGCTGCCCGCGGCGGCGCCCAGGAGGAACGCCCCCAGGCCGCCCAGGCCCGCGCGCGCCGGCTTGTACGTCGTCAACCCCACATAGCGCAGCGCGTCGTCCGGGTCGAACCGGTCCCAGGACTTCCGGGCCGCCTTGCCGGCCTTGTCCGCGTACTCGGGGAGCTGGTCGAGCAGCTGGTGCGCCAGGAACTGGCGGTACAGCTTGCTCTTGGCCAATGCCTTCGCCTGCCACGTCGCCTTCTTCGCTCTGAACATGGATCCCTCCTGGGCCGGATGCGGTTCAACGGGTCGAGCGTGGCCCGCCTGGGTGCACACCCCCCGTGCGACATGAAGGTAGGCAGGGAGGCCCCTGGCGACACCCCCCGGAGCGCTCCGCCGTGGCTCCATGCGTCGTCCGTTGGACGGCACGGCTGGCGGCAGGAGTGGCAAGAAGGCAGCCAGGCCTGGGGTTTCTTGGTATGGGACGACGGCCATGTCCTCAGATCAGAAACTGCTCGAGAAGCTCTCCCAGGTGGAGAAGGGCGGCGCGCCCAAGTACCACGCGAAGAACGCGGAGACGGGCAAGCTCTTCGCGCGCGAGCGCATCCGGCTGCTCGTGGACGCGGACTCCTTCGTGGAGGACGGGAAGCTCGCCAACAACCTGGACCCGGAGCTGCCCTCCGACGGCGTCATCACCGGCGTCGCGCGCATCGACGGGCGCGCGGTGGCCGTCATGGCCAACGACTCCACGGTGAAGGCGGGCAGCTGGGGCGCGCGCACGGTGGAGAAGATCCTCCGCATCCAGGAGACGGCGAAGGCGCTGCGCTGCCCGCTGCTCTACCTGGTGGACAGCGCGGGCGCGCGCATCACGGACCAGGTGGAGATGTTCCCCGGCCGCCGCGGCGCGGGCCGCATCTTCTACAACGAGGTCCACCTGTCGGGCTTCGTCCCGCAGATCTGCCTGCTCTTCGGCCCGTCCGCCGCGGGCGGCGCCTACATCCCCGCGTTCTGCGACTTGGTCATCATGGTGGAGGGCAACGCCTCCATGTACCTGGGCAGCCCGCGCATGGCGGAGATGGTCATCGGCGAGAAGGTCACCCTGGAGGAGATGGGCGGCGCGAAGATGCACTGCTCCGTGTCCGGCGTGGGCGACGTGCTGGTGAAGACGGAGCAGGAGGCCATCGCCGCCGCGAAGCAGTACCTGGCCTTCTTCCCGGAGAACTTCTCCAAGGCCCCGCCCGCCGTCGAGCTGAAGGCCCCCAGGCACAGCGGCAAGCGCGTGGACGAGATCGTCCCGCCGGATCAGAACAAGCCCTTCGACATGCACGCGCTCATCGCGGAGCTCATCGACGAGGGGAGCTGGTTCGAGGTGAAGAAGCTCTTCGCGCAGGAGCTCATCACGGGACTGGCGCGCATCGGCGGCCGCCCGGTGGGCATCGTCGCGAACCAGCCCAAGTACAAGGGCGGCGTGCTCTTCGTGGACAGCGCGGACAAGGCGGCCCGGTTCATCTGGCTGTGCGACGCGTTCAACATCCCGCTCCTGTACCTGGCGGACGTGCCGGGCTTCATGATCGGCACCAAGGTGGAGCGCGCGGGCATCATCCGCGCGGGCGCGAAGATGATCTCCGCGGTGTCCGAGGCCAGCGTGCCGCGCATCTGCGTGGTGGTGCGCAAGGCCTACGGCGCCGGCCTCTACGCCATGAGCGGTCCGGGCTTCGCGCCGGAGGCCACGCTCGCGCTGCCCCAGGCGATGATCGCCGTGATGGGCCCGGAGGCGGCGGTCAACGCCGTCTACTTCAACAAGATCCAGGAGCTGCCGGAGGCCGAGCGGCCGGCCTTCGTCCAGAAGCTCCGCGACGAGTACAAGCAGGACGTGGACATCTTCAAGCTGGCCAGCGAGCTCATCATCGACGCGGTGGTCCCCGGCGACTCCCTGCGCGGGGAATTGATGCAGCGTTACTCGCTTTATGCGGGCCAGTTCCAGCCCCGTGCGGAGAAGAAGCACGGCGTCCACCCCGTCTGAAGTTCCCCCACCCGCCGTCTCCGCTCTAGATTCCGCACCCGACCATGGACTTCGAACTCCCTGAAAGCCACCGCGCCCTCCAGGCCTCCCTCCGTGAATTCTGCGAACGCCGCGTGAAGCCCTACGCGCGCGAGTGGGACAAGGACGAGAAGTTCCCCATGGAGGTGGTCAAGGAGCTGGGGCAGCTGGGCGTGCTGGGCATGCTCGTCTCCGAGGAGTACGGGGGCGCGGCCATGGACTCGCTCGCGGTGGCGGTGGCGGTGGAGGAGATCGCCCGCTACGACGGCTCGCTCGCGCTCACGGTGGCCAGCCACAACGGCCTGGGCACCAGCCACGTGCGCGTCTTCGGCAACAAGGCGCAGCACCAGCGCTACCTGCCCAAGCTCGCCTCCGGTGAGTGGCTGGGCGCGTGGGGCCTCACCGAGCCGGGCTCCGGTTCGGACGCGTCCGGCATGCGCACCACCGCCGTGAAGAAGGGCGGCAGGTGGGTGCTCAACGGCGCGAAGATGTTCATCACCCAGGGCACGGTGGGTGACGTGTTCGTGGTGCTGGCGCTCACCTCGCCGGAGAAGCGCCAGAAGGGCATCACCGCCTTCGTGCTGGAGAAGGGCATCCCCGGCTTCAGCCAGCGCTCCATCCACGGGAAGCTGGGCATGCGCTCGTCGGATACGGCCGAGCTCATCCTGGAGAACGTGGAGGTCGGTGACGACGCCATCGTGGGCGAGGTCGACCGCGGCTTCATCGACACGCTCAAGATCCTCGACAAGGGGCGCATCACCATCGGCGCGCTGTCGGTGGGCCTGTTGCGCGGGGCGCTGGAGGAGTCGGTGGCGTACTCGCGCGACCGCACCGCGTTCGGCCAGCCCATCGGCGAGTTCCAGGGCCTGCGCTGGATGATGGCGGACATGAAGACGGAGCTGGAGGCGGCGCGGCTCCTGGTGCACCGCGCGGCGCGGCTCGCGGACGCGGGGCAGCCGTACTCGCAGGCGGCGTCCATGGCGAAGCTCTTCGCGTCGGAGGCGGCCATGCGCGGGTGCAGCAAGGCGGTGCAGATCCACGGCGGCTACGGCTACACGCGCGAGTTCCCCGTGGAGCGCTACCTGCGCGACGCCAAGCTCTGTGAGATTGGCGAAGGCACGAGCGAGATCCAGCGGACCATCATCGCCCGCGAGACCTTCAAAGGCGCCTGATGGATACCGCTCGGCTGCGAGAGCTGGGGCTCCAGGTCCGTGAGGAGCCGTCTGGCGTCGAAGTGGTGCTGGATCTGGAGGCCGCGTCCCTGGTGAACCCCATCACCAAGGACTTCATCACCGAGATCACCTTCCAGGTGATGGGGGACCGGCTCATCCCCATCGCGCCGCCGGCGGTGGTGGGCATGACGCCCGTCCTCCTGTCCGCCATCGACGCGGCGGAGGAGATGCAGGCGCTCCTGCTGGACACCTTCAGCGAGCACGTCTTCCACCTGCAGCGCCGCTCGGAGGAGCTCCAGCTCCTGGGCCTGCCCGCGGACGTGGATCCGCAGTCGCTGGAGCTGTCCACGAACGTGAAGGAGGGCCAGCTCGCGGTGAAGCTGGTGGCGGACCGGCAGGGCAACTTCCGCATCGCGCAGGCCCTCCGCGGCCGTGAGGAGCTGACCACCGCCGCCGGGCACGTCATCGAGCTGTCCGAGTTCCGCGAGAAGGCTGCGCTGACGGGCTACCTGTCCGCGCTGCTGGGCGAGCCCCTGCCGCGCGCGCCGCAGGTGGCGTCCGGCGCGGAGCCGGTGCGCTTCGTGGAGATCGTGGAGAAGTTCGGGCAGGAGGCGCTGGTGCCGCCGCGCAGCAGCCTGGAGCTGCTGGCGCAGCTCCAGGTGGAGGGCCGCGCCTACCGCTTCGCCGCCGCGCGCATCGCCGGGCGCACCTTCCGGGGCCTCCTGGCGGGCACGCAGGGCAAGGTGTGGGCGGGCCGCTTCGAGCTGGATGAGTTCCCCGGGGTGGTGCGGCTGGTGGCGGAGCTGCTGAAGGTGCCTCCCGAGGCCGTGCGACTCGTGGGCCCGGACGCCCCCCAGGAGTGAGCCGCGTGGAGAAGATGACCCTCGCCGAGCGGGTGCAGGCGCTTGAGACGCGCCTGGACGTGCAGTTCTCCAAGCGCGACCTGGCCCTGGAGGCGCTGACGCACAAGACCTACGTCAACGAGAACCGCGACCAGAACCTCAAGGACAACCAGCGCCTGGAGTTCCTGGGCGACGCCGTGGTGGACCTGGCCGTGAGCCACCGGCTGATGGACCGCTGCCCGGGCGTCCCCGAGGGCGAGCTCACCAAGATGCGCGCCCGCATCGTCCACGAGGAGGGCCTGGCCCGCGTGGCCCGCGGCCTGCGCCTGGGCGAGCTGCTCCTGCTGGGCCGGGGCGAGTCCCAGTCCGGGGGCCGCGACAAGAACTCCATCCTCGCGGACGCGCTGGAGGCGGTGCTGGGCGCGGTGTACCTCAGCGGCGGCCTGGAGCCGGCGCTGGCCCTGGTGGACCGCTGCTTCACGGAGCTCCTGGAGGAGGTGACCTCCGGCGCCGGCCGCCTGGACTACAAGACGCTCCTCCAGGAGCTGTCGCACGAGCGGCTCAAGCTGTCGCCGCGCTACCGCGTGGTGTCGGAGACGGGCCCGGAGCACTCCAAGGTGTTCGAGGTGGAGGTGTGCATCGGGGAGGCCGTGTACGCCCGCGCCAGCGGCCGGAACAAGAAGGAGGCCGAGCAGGCGGCCGCTCGCACCACGCTGGAGCGCCTGAAGGCCGAGCCGGCTTCCGGGGCCTCCCCGGCTGTCGCGGCCCCCGCTCCGGGGGGCCTCGCACCGGACGACCCTCCGGCGTGAAAGCCCTTGGAGGGGCAGGGGGGTGGGGGGTAGGGTCCGCGCCTTCCAGCCCTGGAGGCTGTCCCGTATGCACCGTCTTCTCGGTATCACCGCGGCGCTGGCCGCCGTCGTGGCGCTCGCCGCCGAGCCCGCAGCGGGCCCCTGGACGAAGAAGGTCCAGGCCGGCAAGGACGTCTACGCGACGCTGAAGACGAGCCAGGGCGTCATCACCGTGAGGCTCTTCTCCAAGGAGGCGCCCCGGACGGTGGAGAACTTCGTGGGCCTGGCCACCGGCGAGAGGGCCTGGACGGACCCGAAGACGGGGGCGCAGGTGAAGGGCAAGCCGCTCTACGACGGCACCGTCTTCCACCGCGTCATCCCGGGCTTCATGATTCAGGGCGGCGACCCCACCGGCACCGGCATGGGCGACCCGGGCTACCGCTTCGCGGACGAGTTCCAGAGCGGCCGGACCTTCGACAAGCCGGGCCTGCTGGCCATGGCCAACGCGGGCCGCAACACCAACGGCAGCCAGTTCTTCATCACCACCTCCACGCCCTCGAACCTCAACAACCGCCACACCATCTTCGGCGAGGTCATCACCGGCTACGACGTGGTGGAGAAGATCGGCAACGTGCCGCGCAGCGCGGAGGACCGCCCGCAGACGCCCGTGGTCCTGGAGACCATCACGCTGGGTGACAAGGCGCCCAGGGCGCCGGCCGCCCCCAAGCCCGCCGCCCCCAAGAGCACCCCGCGATGAGCTTCATGGCGCAGGCCCGCGAGGGCACGGAGCTGTTCGGCGCCTTCCACACCACGGAGGGGCGCATCGTTGTGCGCCTGTTCTCCAAGGAGGCGCCCCGGACGGTGGAGAACTTCGTGGGCCTGGCCACCGGGGAGAAGCCCTGGACGGACCCCATCACCTTCCAGCCCCAGCACGGCCGCCCGCTCTACGACGGGACGCTCTTCTTCCGCTGCATCAAGGACTTCATGATCCAGGGCGGGGACCCGACCAGCCGGGGCAACAACGGCCCAGGCTTCCGTTTCGAGGATGAGTTCCAGAGTGGCCGGCGTTTCGACAAGAAGGGCGTGCTGGCCATGGGCAACACCGGCCCCAACACCAACGGCAGTCAGTTCTTCATCACCGTGGCGCCGCAGAAGCACCTGGACAACCGCTACACCATCTTCGGCGAGGTGGTGGAGGGGCAGGACGTGGTGGACCGCATCGCCAACGAGCTTCCCAAGGACTCAAACGACCGTCCCCGCCGGGACGTGCGCATCCAGACGTTGACCATCTCCACGGCGCGGCCGTCGTAAAGGCCGTCCGCCGTACCCTGGCAGTTCCCCCGGGGCCTTCCCGTCGTCGCGAGTCGGAAGGCCCACTGATCATCTCCGGAAGTATGGCCTCCCAGTCCCAGAAGAAGACCCCTCGCGCTGGCTTCGCCGCGCTCATCGGCCGGCCCAACGTGGGCAAGAGCACGCTGCTCAACGCCCTCACGGGCGAGAAGATCGCCATCGTCTCGCCCAAGCCGCAGACCACCCGCAACCGCATCCTGGGCGTGGTGACGCGTCCGGAAGGGCAGGTGGCGTTCATCGACACCCCGGGCATCCACCAGGCCAAGGGGGAGCTCAACCGCTACATGGTGGAGGCCGCCCTCGCCGCGGCCGAGGAGGTGGACCTGGTCCTCTTCCTCATCGAGCCGCCCCAGGGCGAGACGCTGGACGTGACGCCGGGCAACCGCGCCATCCTCGAGCGGCTGCAGAAGGTGGGCAAGCCCACCTTCCTGGTCATCAACAAGATCGACTCCATCCCCAAGGCGAAGCTGCTGCCGCTCATCGCCCTCTACGGCCAGGAGTTCCCCTTCGCGGAGGTGGTGCCCATCTCCGCGCGCGAGAAGGACGGCGTGGAGCACCTGTTCCAGGTCGTGCTCGGCCACCTGCCGGAGGGCGAGGCCCTCTTCGCGGAGGACATGCTCACGGATCAGCAGGAGCGCGTCCTGGTGGCGGAGTACATCCGCGAGCAGGTGCTCCGGCACTGCCGCCAGGAGATCCCGTACTCCACCGCGGTGCTGGTGGACGTGTTCGACGAGTCCGAGCGCGAGCCGCGCCCGGGCACGCCCCCGGGCCAGCTGGGCGGCCTCATCCGCATCGCGGCGTCCATCTACGTGGAGCGCGACAGCCAGAAGGCCATCCTGATTGGCAAGCAGGGGCAGATGCTGAAGCTCATCGGCACGGACGCGCGCAAGTCCGTGCAGCGCCTGCTGGGCGCGCACGTGTACCTGGACCTGCGCGTGCGCGTGGAGGCCCGCTGGAGCGAGCGCGCCGCGGGCCTGAGGAAGCTGGGGTACGAGTGATGTCGCCGCCGAGGTCCGTGCCGCTGACGTCGTTGAAGCCGAAGTCGTCGTCGCTGTCGAGAGAGACTCCATGAAGCCGCTGGTCGCCATCGTCGGTCGCCCCAACGTGGGCAAGAGCACGCTGTTCAACCGCCTGGTGGGCCGCCGCATCGCGCTCGTGGAGGACGAGCCGGGCGTCACCCGCGACCGCCACTACGCCGACGCGGAGTGGGAGGGCCGCGCCTTCACCCTCATCGACACGGGAGGCTTCGTCCCGGGGGAGAAGGACACGCTGCTCCAGTCGGTGCGAGAGCAGGCCCAGTTCGCGGTGGAGGAGTGCGACGTCATCATCTTCGTGGTGGACGCGCGCGCGGGCATGACCACCGCGGACGAGGCCGTCGCCCAGTACCTGCGCAAGGCGGGCAAGCCCGTCGTCGTCGCGGCCAACAAGCTGGACAACGAGTCCGGGCAGATGCAGTCGCTGGCCGGCGAGTTCTTCCGCCTGGGCCTGGGCGACGTGAACGCCATGTCCGCCGAGCACAACCTGGGCATGGGCAGCCTGATGGACTCCGTGGTGTCCAGGCTCCCGCCGAAGCGGGAGGACGAGGACGCCGAGGCGCCGCCGGACGACGGGAAGATCCGCGTGGCCATCATCGGCCGGCCCAACGTGGGCAAGAGCACCCTGGTCAACGCCATCCTCCAGGAGAAGCGCGTCGTCACCAGCGACGTCGCCGGCACTACGCGCGACCCCATCGACTCCGAGGTCACCTACAAGGGCACGCCGCTCATCCTCACGGACACCGCGGGCATCCGGCGCAAGAAGACCATCGCGCACCAGGTGGAGCAGTACTCGGTCATCGCGGCGCTGAAGGTGCTGGAGCGCAGCGACGTGGCGGTGCTCCTGATGGACGCCACGGAGCCCGCGGTGGACCAGGACGCGAAGCTCGCGGGCCTGTCCATGGACCGCGGTCGCGCGCTGGTCATCGTGGTGAACAAGTGGGACCTCGTGGCGGAGGACAAGCGCCGCCAGGAGTCCTTCCGCGAGGAGCTCAAGCACGCGCTCAAGTTCGTGGGCTACGCGCCGGTCCTCTTCACGTCCGCCCTGCACGGCTCCAAGGTGGAGAAGGTGGTGGACGTGGCGGTGGAGCTGGCGAAGCAGTTCCGCTTCCGGGCGCCCACCCCCCAGCTCAACAAGCTGCTGGACTACATGGTGGACAACAACCCGGCCCCCATCGTGAAGGGCAAGCCGCTGCGCCTGTACTACATCGCCCAGGTGGCGGCGGCGCCGCCGACCTTCGCCCTCACGTGCAATGCGCCGCAGGGTGTGCCGGACATGTACAAGCGGTACATCACCAACCAGATCCGCAAGACCTTCGACCTGCGGGTGCCCATCCGCCTGCTCTTCCGCGAGCGGCCAGGCAAGGCCAAGCGCGAGGCCCGCAAGAACCCGCACCTGGCGGGGAAGGGTGGCAAGAAGGGTGGGAAGCGCGCGGGGCGGGACTGACCGCGCTCGCGCGTTGACACTCGCGGCGGGCGCTCTTTACAGTGCGCCGCTTTCCCAGAGAGAAGAGCACCGTCGAGCCGGAGAGAGGTCCCTTCATCGTGGCCCAGCAGAAGACCGAGAAGATTCGCCAGCAGGAGCTTCGCCAGCCGGACGCCTTCCAGAAGGTGGGCGCGGAGGCGCGAGACTGGCTGATGCAGCGCCAGAAGTTCCTCGCCATCGGCGCGGGGGTGCTCGTGCTGGGGGCGGTGGGCGTGGCCATCGCCAGCGAGGTCTCCAAGCGCGGCGAGGAGACGGCCTCCATGGCCATGGGCCAGGCGCTCACCGTCCTGGACCGCCCGGTGAAGGGCGTGGACCCGGTGGACCCGTCCGCCACGGAGCCCGCCTTCGACACGGCGCAGGCCCGGGACGAGGAGGTCGTGAAGCAGCTGGCCGCCTTCCGCAAGGAGCACGCGGGCTCGCGCGCGGCGACGACCGCCGCCCTGCCGCAGGCCAAGGCCGAGCTCCGGCTGGGCAAGAACGACGACGCCCTGGCGTCCCTGGACGCCTTCCTCAAGGGCGCCCCGGAGAACGACTCCCTGCGCGCCAGCGCCCTGGAGGGCCAGGGCTACGCCTACGAGGCCAAGGGCGACTACGCCAACGCCATCAACTCCTTCGAGGCGATGGAGAAGGCGGACACCGGCGAGTACCTGGTCGGCATGGGCGCGTACCACAAGGCGCGCATGCTGATCCTCCAGGGCAAGAAGGAGGAGGCCGCGCAGGTGCTCTCCAAGATTCCGACGGATCACCCGAACAGCGCGGCGGCCCGCCAGGCCACCGAGCGGATGGCGGTGCTGGCCGCGGAGGGCGTGAAGGTGCCCACCCCGGCGCCGCCGGCCGCGACGGCCACGGACGCGGGGGAGCCGTAGCTCGCTCATGACCATGCGGCTCGCTCGGTGGAAGCGGTGGGTGGGAATGGCGGCCGGGGTGGGGCTCCTGGCCGGGTGCGCGACGGCGCCGTTGTACGGCAACCCGGAGCTGCCCGCGGCGCCCCGTCAGCCGCCCGTGGAGTTCTTCCAGGTGAACTGGTGGACGGGGCTCCTCGACGGCGTCCCGTTGCTGGAGTACTCGCCGCACGAGCCGGCCTCCCCGGTGTACGAGCCGGAGAGCCGGAACGTCATCGCGCAGACGCGGGACGGCTACGTCCGCGCGGTGGGGCCGGACGGGAAGGTGGCCTGGTCCATGCGCACGGGGGCCCGGGCGCTCGCGGGCGGCCTGGCCAGCGAGGGGGTCGTCTACCTGCCAGGCGGTGACGGCGTGCTGTACGCGCTGGACGGCCGCACCGGCGCGGTGAAGTGGAAGTACGCCACCAACGAGTCCCTGGCCACGGTGCCGGTGCTCTCGGACGGCCTGGTGCTGGTGGCCTCGGACACCGACACGGTGTTCGCGGTGAAGGCCACGGACGGCACGTGGGTGTGGCAGTACCGGCGCGACCCGCCGTCGGGCTTCACCGTCCGGGGCGCCTCCGCGCCGAGGGTGGACCAGGGCACCGCGTACATCGGCTTCTCCGACGGCTTCCTCGTGGCCCTCAAGGTCGACGACGGCGCGGTCATCTGGGAGAAGTCCCTGTCGGGCGCGGGGACCGAGTTCCTGGACGTGGACACCACGCCGGCCATCGACTCGGCCGGGCGGCTGTACGTGGCCTCGTACAAGAACGGCCTGTACGCCCTGGAGGCGGACACCGGCGCCGTCATCTGGAACTCCAGCGTCAGCGGCCTGACGTCGCTCCTGGCCCGGGGCGAGGTGGTGTTCGCCTCCGGCGACGGCCGCGTGGACGCCTACCTGGGAGAGACGGGGAAGCTCATCTGGTCGATCCGCCTCAAGGAGCGGACGGCGCTGGCTCCGGTGTTGGCCCGGGGAATGCTGCTGGTGCCCAACGAGCGAGCGCTGCTGTTCGTGGACCCGACGACGGGCAAGACGCGCCTGTCGTGGAACCCGGGCACGGGCATCTCCGCGCCGCCGTTCGTGGTGGGCTCGCGGGTGTACGTGCTGTCCAACAACGCGTACCTGTACGCGCTGGACATGAACAACGTGAAGAAGGGGCCGCGCGGGTGACGCGCGCCGTGCCCCGGACGGTGCGGGTGGTGGCCGCGCTGATTCCCCGGCCCGGTCCGGAAGACGGCGGGCCGCGGTACCTGGTCCAGCAGCGCCTCCCCGGCGGGAGCCGCGCGCTCCTCTGGGAGTTCCCCGGCGGCAAGGTGGAGGCGGGCGAGTCGGACGAGGCCGCCCTCGCGCGCGAGTGCCGCGAGGAGCTGGACGTGGAGCTGTCCGTGGGCCGCCGCCTGTGGGAGGGCCGGCACACGTACCCGGACCTGACGGTGGAGCTGGTGCTGTACGCGGCCACGCTGGTGTCCGGCGAGCCGAAGCCGCTGGGGGCGCACCAGCTGGCGTTCCACACGCCCACGGAGATGCAGGCGCTGCCGTTCTGCGAGGCGGACGTGCCGCTGCTGGACGACCTGCTGGCGGGAAGGCTGGGTGCGCTCGATTGATGCTGCGCCACACCTTCCAGCTCATCCCCGGCGTGGGGCCGTGGCGCGAGAAGGACCTCTGGTCCAAGGGCATCCGGACCTGGGATGACTTCCCGGACGGCGGCATCGTCATCAGCCGCAAGGCGGACACGGCGGCCCGCGAGCGCATCGCGGAGGCCCGCGCGGCGCTGGCGCGGAAGGACCTGAAGGACCTGGCCCGCATGGTGCCGTCGCGCGAGCACTGGCGCCTGTACCCGGAGTTCCAGGACGACGCCGTCTACTTCGACATCGAGACGGACGGCAGCCAGACGCAGGTGCCCACGGTGGTGAGCCTGTTCGACGCCGAGGGGCTGCACGTCTTCATCCAGGGCCGGAACATGGACGCGCTGCCGGACGCCATGGCGAAGCGGCGGCTGTGGGTGACGTTCAACGGCTCGTGCTTCGACGTGCCGGTGCTGAAGGAGTACTTCGGCGCGAAGCAGTTCCCGGTGCCGGAGGCGCACATCGACCTGCGCTTCGTCACGCGGCGGCTGGGGATGGGTGGCGGGCTGAAGGAGATCGAGGACAAGCTGGGCGTGGGCCGGCCGCCGCACCTGAAGGGCGTGAATGGCTACGACGCGGTGCTGCTGTGGCGGGCGTACCTGCGGCGCGGGGACGTGGAGGCCCTGCGCTACCTGGTGGAGTACAACCTCTACGACTCGTTCCAGCTCCGGTCGCTGATGGACCTCTCGTACAACAAGGGCGCGGACGACCTGAACCTGGACGTCCCCCGGCTGAAGGTCTTCGAGCGCGGGGACCTGCTGTACGACGTGAGCCGGCTGCTCCTGGAGCTGGGCCCCACCGAGCGCGACCTGGACACGCTCGCGCGCGTGCGGGCCATGGAGCAGGACGCCTGAGCGGCCACGTGGTCCCCTGGGTCGGCCGGCCTCGACCCGGCACGCCGTGGGGCATTCCCAGCCGCCGCGCGGCGCTCACCCGGGTGACGACCCTGCCGGTGACGGACGCGGAGTGGGCGGGGGACGGCTTCGTGCTGCCGCCCATGGCCGAGGCGGTGGGCTTCGCCGTGGGGGCTCGGAGGCTGGCGGTGCTCGGTGCGCGGGAGGCCTGGCCGCCTGCGCGGGTGCTGGAGCTGCCCCGGACCGCGAGGCTCGTGGCGCTGCATCCGTCGCTCCAGTGCGCGGCGGTGCTCGGGCCGGGGCGCATCGAGATGGTGGGCCGGGCGCGGGACGGAAGTCCGGTGGAGACGCCGGCGCGAGCCTGGACGCGGCCCACGCAGGCGATGGGGTTCGACGTCACCGGCGACGGCCTGTGGACGAGCGGCATCGAGGACGGGAGGGCCTGGGTGCGCGTCCTGGATGCCCGCACGTTATCGGACGTCGCGGGGACGGAGGCCGGGCTCGGGCTGGAGACGCCCCCGCTGGGTGAGGACGACCTGGACGGGCTGCACGAATGGATCTCGCACCCGCGCCTGCCGGTGATGGGCGTGGCGGTGAGCCAGGGGCAGGAAGGCACCTGGCTCACGTTCGTGGAGCGTGGCGCTGCGGGGCTCGTGCGCGGCGCGGCGGTGGCTTCGGTGGATGCGCCGTTCTATCCGGCGGGGTTCCTGCCGGATGGCTCGGGCTTCATTGGCGTGGGGGGCTCGTGGGTGCGGCGCTGGACGTACCCGGACGTCACGCTGGCGGCGGAGTTCGCGCTGCCGGAGGCCGGGACGCTGGCGACGGGCTACATGGCGCTGGTGATGGAGGGGGCGGTGCTGGTGGCGGTGGAGGACCTGCTGGAGGCGGGTGAGTGGTACCTGCTGCAACTGGACCCCGGCTCGCTGCGGCCCGTGTGCGCGTGGGAGCTGCCGCTGTCCACGGAGGCCGTCACGTCGGTGCACCTGTTGCCCGGGGGCTTCCTGCTGTCGCCCGAGGATGGGCAGCTCTGGCGCCTGCCCGCGGAGGTCGGCATGCCCCTGGGGGAGTCGAGCGGCTAACCGCCTATGAGCCGGTGGCTACGAGTCAGCGCCTTGGAGGCACGAGCCCGGAGCTAACCGCCCACGATCCGCTGCCAGGAGCGGCTCAGCGCCTCGGAGGCGCGCGCGACGTCGTCCTCGGTCGTGCGGCGGCCGAGCGTGAGGCGCACGGAGCCGAGCGCGTCTTCTGGGGCGATGCCCATGGCCAGGATGACCGCGGAGGCGCTCTCGTGACCTTCGTGGCACGCGGAGCCCGTCGAGGCGGCGACCTCGGGTGTGCCGTCGAGCACCGCGTTCCCGGAGGCTCGCGGGAAGCGCACGTTGAGCGTGTTGGGCAGGCGCAGCTCGCGGTGGCCGTTGAGCGCGAGGCCGGGAACCGCGCTCGCGAGTCGCGCGCCCAGGAGGTCGCGGAGGCGCCGCATGCGCGCGGCCGTCGCATCCAGGTCGCGGCCCACGGCTTCGCACGCGGTGCCGAGCCCGACGATGGACGCGACGTTCTCGGTGCCTGGACGCAAGCCGCGTTCGTGGCTCGCGCCGAGCGCAAAGGGAACCAGCGGCGTGCCGCGCTTCACATAGAGCGCTCCGACGCCCTTGGGCGCGTAGAGCTTGTGGCCGGCGATGGAGAGCAGGTCGATGCCGAGCTCGCGCACCTGGACCGGCACCTTGCCGAGCGACTGCGCGGCGTCGGAGTGGACCAGGGCGCCCGCCGCGTGGGCGAGCTTCGCGAGCTCGGAGACCGGTTGCAGCACGCCGGTCTCGTTGTTCGAGTGCATGACAGTGACGAGCGCGGTGTCGCCATCCAGGGCCTCGCGCGCCTCGTCGACGCGGGCGCACCCGTCGCCATCGACCCCGATGCGCGTCACGCGTCGTCCGTGCGATTCGAGCCATGCACACGGGCGGGCTGTGGCCGGGTGCTCGATGCACGTCGTGAGGACGTGGCGCTTCGACGCGAGCGCCTCCGTCACGCCGCGGATGGCGAGGTTGTTGGCCTCCGTGCCGCCGGAGGTGAAGACGATCTCCTCCGCGTCACAGCCGAGGAGCGCCGCGACCTGCTCGCGGGCCTGGGCGACCGCGCTCCGGGCCTGGGCGCCGTAGCCGTGGTTGCTGGAAGGATTGCCGAAGTGCTCGCGCAGGTACGGGAGCATGGCGTCGACGACCTCCGGCAGGAGCGGCGTCGTCGCGTTGTGGTCGAGATAGACGGGGTGGGGTGTCCGCAGCGGCTCCATGCCTCACATCCTCCGCTCAAGTATCGAACTGCGTACGGGAGTTCGAACGTGCTTGGAATGGGCAGCGAGGCTGTCTGTAAGGTTCAGCGTCATGAGCGATCCGAACTTCGTGAATCAGGGGCCCGAAGGAATCCCACCGCCGCAACAGTCAGAGCCGCCCAAGGCTCCGTCGCGGGGCAAGGTCCTGGGCATCCTGATCGCGCTGATGGTCTTGGGGGTGGTGGCGTCGTACTTCGGCTTGAAGCGTCAGGTGGAGCCGCCGCCCGTGGTGACGGCACCGTCGGTGGTGGACGCGGGCGTGGCGGAGGCGCCCGCGGAGGTGTCGCTGCCGGAGAGCGACGGCCGCATCCGCGACCTGGCGGGCAAGCTGTCGGTGGACCCGGAGCTGGCCCGGTGGCTCCAGGAGCAGGACCTGGCGCGCCGGTTCACGGCGTCCGTGAGCAACATCGCCGAGGGTGAGAGTCCTCGGACCTCACTGTCGTTCATGGCGCCCGCGGGGGCATTCGAGGTGGGCGCGGCCGAGGCGAACGGGCGCTCGGTGATCGCGCCGCTGAGCTATGCGCGCTACGACCTGGTGGCCCGGGTGCTGGGCTCGGTGGACGTGTCCGGCGCGGCGATGGTGTACCGGGAGCTGAAGCCGCTGATCGACCAGGCGTACCGGGAGATCGCGCCGCCGGATCAGACCTTCGAAACGGCCTTTGGCCGGGCCATCCAGCACCTGCTGGCGGTGCCGGTGCCCCAGGGGCCGGTGGAGGTCGAGCCGAAAGGCGCGCTGTACGTCTACGCGTCGCCGGAGCTGGAGGGCCTGAGCAAGGCCCAGAAGCATCTGCTGCGGATGGGGCCGGGGAACATGCGGGTCATCCAGGCGAAGCTGCGGGAGCTGCGCACGGCGTTGAGCCTGCCGACCCCGGCGCCGGCGGCGCCCGAACCGTTGCCGGATCAGGCGCCGGGGCAGTCAGAAACCCAGGAATGACGGCTACTTGGACTTCTTCCTGCCGCCCTTGGCAGGGGGCGGCGGCTTGGGCTTTTCCTTGTCGCCGATGATCTGGAACGAGGCCCGGAGGTCCTCGACGTCGCGTCCGCGCGAGTCCTGGAACGCCGAGCCCGTCTGGGCGTCCACGACGAGGGTGTACGAGTAGCCCGTCTTGAGCGGCTGCGGTAGGTGGATGCGGTACACGAGGCCGTCGTCGTCCTCGGAGGCGGAGTCATCGGAGACCATGGCCCGGTCGGCTTCGTCCATCAGGCGGACGCGGTAGTTCTTGAGCCCCAGGGTGCTGCGGAGTTCCAGGTCGGAGGTGGGCTCCACGAGCGGCTTTTCCTCCAGGGCCAGGGGGATGAGCGCGGAGCCGCCATCCGGGGACAGGTACTGGAGGGTGAAGACCACGGCCTCGGGGCCGGAGTCTGGGGCGGCCGTGGCGCCGGTGACGCCGCTGTCCAGTGGAGCCTGGGCGGTCTTTTCGGGGCAGCCCGTCAGCAGGGCCGCGGTGAGGCCGCACAGCGCGGCGAGTCCGGTTCGACGGAAGAAGCGCATGGGGCGGCAAGGTACGTTCCGGACCCAGGCTCGGGAAGCACGAGATTTCAGGCCCCCGAGGCCGAAGGTTGATGGCTGACGGTGACCTGGGGGCAGGTGGAATCCCTGGGGAATCCACGGTCACAATGTCTGATAAGAAGCGTTATGTAAACTAAGCCTCTGGGGTCCTGGGTGGGGTTCTTGGAGCCCGTCCCCCATTGGCTCGATTCCGCGGCTCCGTACAGGCCAAGCCGCCCCCCCGGACCGGCTCGCCAAGAACCTGTCCGTCACCGCCGGACAACGTCGCGCAGAGCGCGGCCCAAAGCTGTGCCGCCCTGCCCGCCGAGGAAGACTCGTCGGACAGTCGGACAGGTTTCCAGTGACCGCGACCTGGGGCTGGGGCCTGGGGCCGTGATCGCGAGGCCGCGAGGCTTCAGCGCGCGTGCGGCCTCGTCCACCACCACGTCCAGCTCAGCCTGCGCGAACTGTGGCGCGCCCGGGCCCTGGCTTCCGTGCTCAGGATCGCCTGCACGTGGGCCCTCAGATCGTGCAACCGGGCACCACACCGGGCGCGTCTGCGCGCGCACGGGCAGCCCGAGTTCCCTCGGACGCGCTGCGTTGGGACGCCTCGGGTCGGAAAGCGCCTGCCCGGCGGACGCCCCTGGGAATCGTTCGGGCGCTCGGACGTTGTGCGTCCGGCGTGGGCGCTTTCCCAGCTTGACCGCTGCAGGGTCATCCCTCACAAACGCCCCGTCCCCGCGGGTTCTCCGTCCCGCGGCCCCCGAAAGGATTTCACTCATGAAGCGATTGGTCGTCATCGCCGCCCTCGTGGGTGCCGCTCCGGCGCTCGCCGATGAAGGCATGTGGACGTACAACAACTTCCCCGCCGCCAAGGTGAAGGAGAAGTACGGCTTCGAGCCGAGCCAGCAGTGGCTGGAGAAGCTCCGCCTGGGCGCGGTGCGGCTGGCCGGCGGCTGCTCGGCGAGCTTCGTGTCGCCGGACGGCCTGGTGATGACGAACCACCACTGCGCGCGCGGCTGCATCGAGCAGCTCTCCAGCGCGAAGCAGGACTACCTCGCCAACGGCTTCTACGCGAAGACCCAGGCCGAGGAGAAGCAGTGCCCGGCGATGGAGGTGAACCAGCTCGTCGAGATCACCGACGTCACGGATCAGCTCAACAAGGCCACCCAGTCGCTGACCGGCAAGCAGTACTCGGACACGCTGAAGGCGGAGATGGCCAAGGTGGAGAAGGCCTGCGCCAACGGCGACGACAAGGTCCGCTGCGACGTCGTCACGCTGTACCAGGGCGGCAAGTACAACCTCTACAAGTACCGCCGGTACCAGGACGTGCGCCTGGTGTTCGCCCCCGAGCACGCCATCGCCTTCTTCGGCGGTGACCCGGACAACTTCGAGTTCCCCCGCTACGACCTGGATGTGTCCTTCGTGCGCATCTACCAGGACAAGCAGCCGGTGAAGACGCCGGACTACTTCAAGTGGTCCGAGCACGGCGCGAAGGACGGCGAGCTCACGTTCGTGGCCGGCAACCCGGGCCGCACCTCTCGCGCGCTGACCATCGCGGAGCTGGAGTACATCCGCGACGTGTCCATGCCCAAGACGCTCATGCACCTCTCCGAGCTGCGCGGCATGCTCACCGAGTTCCAGAAGCGCGGCCCCGAGCAGAAGCGCATCTCCAGCAACATCCTGTTCGGCGTGGAGAACGCCCTCAAGGCGTCCAAGGGCCGCGAGGAGGCGCTGCTGGACAAGACGTTCTTCGCCTCCAAGGTCGCCGCGGAGCAGGAGCTGCGCAAGAAGGTCGACGCGAACCCCGAGCTGAAGAAGAAGTACGCCGGCGCGTGGGATGAGATCGCCAAGGCGGAGGCGCAGCTCAAGAACATCCGCAAGGACCTGAACTTCATGGAGCAGGGCTCGGGCTTCTCCTCCACCCTGTTCAGCATCGCCAAGACGCTGGTGCGCGCCGCCGAGGAGCTGCCCAAGGACAACGGCCAGCGACTGCGCGAGTTCAACGACGCCAACCAGCCCGCGCTCAAGGCGCAGCTCCTCAGCCCCGCGCCCATCTACCCGGAGCTGGAGATCGCCCGCCTGACCTTCGGCCTCACCAAGCTGCGGGAGGAGCTGGGCGCGCAGCACCCGTTCGTGAAGAAGGTGCTCGGCAAGGAGTCCCCGGCGCAGCTGGCCACCCGCGTGGTGAAGGGCAGCAAGCTGGCGGACGTGAAGACGCGCAAGGCGCTCTTCGATGGCGGCAAGAAGGCCGTGGACGCGTCCAAGGACCCGATGCTCCAGCTGGCCGCCCTGGTGGACCCGGACGCCCGCGCCATCCGCAAGAAGTTCGAGGATGACGTGGAGTCCGTCATCCGGAAGAACAGCGAGCTCGTCGCCAAGGCGAAGTTCGAGATCTACGGCACCAGCCAGTACCCGGACGCGACCTTCTCCCCGCGCGTGTCCTTCGGCTCCGTGAAGGGCTACACGCAGAACGGCCAGCAGGTCGCCCCCATCACCCAGATGTCCGGCACCTTCGAGCACGCCACGGGGCAGGAGCCGTTCGCGCTGCCCAAGTCGTGGCTGAAGTCGGAGAAGGTCATCACCGGCACCACGCCCATGAACTTCGTCACCACCAACGACATCATCGGCGGCAACTCCGGCTCGCCCGTGGTGAACAAGAACCACGAGATCGTCGGCCTGGTGTTCGACGGCAACATCCAGTCGCTGGGCGGCGAGTACGGCTTCGACGAGTCCGTGAACCGCACGGTGGCCGTGCACTCGGACGCCATCATCGAGGCGCTCCAGAAGGTCTACGGCGCCAACCGCGTCCTGGAGGAGCTGCGCCCCGGGAGCACCAAGGTGGCGCCGGTGAAGGCGAACCCGGCGGGGTAGGCTTCCCCCGGGCTTCTTCGTGAAGCACCCCGAGAGGCTGTCCGGTTCGCTCCGGGCAGCCTCTTCGTTCATCCACTCCTGAGCCAGCCATGCGCCTCCGCCCTGCCCTGTTCGCCGTGACCTCCACCGCCGCGCTCTGTCTGGCGGCCTGCGCCGGGAAGCGCCCCGCGGAGGCACCGCCCGCCGCCGTCCAGGACGTGGTCTCCACGGTGGACGTGGACCACTTCTGGGAGGCCTACGACGCCGTCCGGAGCACGGCCGAGCCGGCCGAGCAGCTGGCCCGCTTCCAGGCCCTCTACATCGACCGGGGCACGCCGGGGCTGCACAGCTTCATGCGCGCGAGGCGCTACACGGCGCAGGGCTACGTGGACGCCATCCGGAGCTACCCCCGCTTCTGGGAGTCCGTGCGCCCCCTGACGGCGCGCGCCCGGGAGTCCGCGGCCCGCGTGGCCCCCACCCTGGAGCGCTTCCGCGCCCTCTACCCCCGGCTGGGCGCCGCGGAGGTGTACTTCACCGTGGGCGCCCTCAACTCGAGCGGCACCGCGCTCGACGGCCGGGTGCTCCTGGGCGCGGAGCTGGCCACCGGCGACGACCGGGTGGATGTCTCCGAGCTTCCGCCCAAGCTGCGCGTGGCGCTGGGCACCTACTTCCAGAGCCGCCCCTACGAAGGCATGGACCTGCTCATCGCCCACGAGGCCGTGCACACGCGGCAGAAGGTCCCCGCGGACGTGCTGGTGGACTGGGTCGTCTACGAGGGCGTGGCGGACTTCGTGGCCGAGCAGGTCACCGGCAAGCTGCCCACGCTCGCCTACGTCACCTACGGCCCCCAGCACGACGCGGAGCTGCGCGAGCGCTTCCGCGAGGCCCAGGACGCGACGACCTTCGCCCCGTGGCTCTGGTCCGGGCCGGACAACGCGGACGGCGTGGCGGACCTGGGCTACTACGTGGGCTACGCCATCGCCCGCGCCTACCATGCGAAGGCCCCGGACAAGCAGGCGGCGCTCCAGCGGATGATCGAGCTGGACTACGCGGACACCGCCGCGGTGAAGACCTTCGTCAGGGAGAGCGGCTACCTGCCGTGAGGCCGGGAAAACCCCGGCCCCCGGGGATGGGAGCATTCATGGACGCGCGTGCGGAGCAGTTCATGCGGGACGGGTTCCTGCGCATCGACCGGGCCTTCCCCCGGGCGCTCGCGGACGCGGCGCGGGCCCTCCTCTGGCGCGACACGGGGTGCGATCCGGACCGGCCCTCCACCTGGACCCGGCCCGTCATCCGCCTGGGCATGTACCCCCAGGCGCCCTTCGTGGACGCCGCGAACACCCCCGTGCTGCGTGAGGCATACGACGCGCTCGTGGGCGCCGGGCGATGGCTGCCGCTGAAGGCCATGGGCACGTTCCCCGTGCGCTTCCCCGCTCCGGAGGACCCGGGCGACGCGGGGTGGCACATCGACATGGGGTTCGACTTCGAGAAGCCGGACTTCATGGACTGGCGCGCCAACGTCGCCTCGAAGGGCCGGGCGCTGCTCATGCTCTTCCTCTTCTCCGACGTGGGCGAGGACGACGCGCCCACCCGCCTCCGCGTGGGCTCGCACCAGGACATCGCGCGGCTGCTGGGGCCGGCCGGTGAAGCGGGCCTGACGCTGCGCCAGCTGGCGGCGAACGGCTTCGAGGAGTCCGCCCACCGGCGCGAGGCGCTGGCCACGGGCGAGGCGGGCACCGTCTACCTGTGCCACCCCTTCCTCGTGCACGCGGCCCAGGCCCACCGGGGGACGCGGCCGCGCTTCATGGCGCAGCCGCCGCTCCTGCCCCGGGAGCCCCTGAGCCTGGCCCGGCTCCCGGAGGACACCTCGCCGGTGGAGGAGGCCATCCGGCGCGCGGTGACGTGAGGCCCTGCCGCCTTGTATGAACTCCACCAGCCTGACGGTTCCGGTATAGAGCGGGGCCGGAAGGTACCGGGAGAGGGTCGCCGTGTTCGCCTTGGGGCTACCTCCTCGGGACTGAGATTGGCGCCCTCGACCGGTGTTTCAGGCTCGAACGGCATCCAGGGGGACGGCGGAGCGTCGTCGCCTCGCATTCACAAGGGCGGGCAGAAACACCGGCTCCGAGGCTCCCTGC
>NZ_JAYESI010000048.1:0-41828 GCF_041903675.1 Corallococcus sp. RDP092CA
GGGCGGCAGCAACTCCGACTGCTCCGGTGCGTAGGGGCGGAAGGTCTTGCTCATAGGGAGGCAAAGAGCACCACGCCTCTGCCTCCCTTTCAAATCGGTTCTTCCGATTACCCCGACACGCTCCTAGCGCTGGCTGAGGGCGGGAGCGGAGAAGGCCTTCCAGGCCGCACTCGACAGCCCGCCCTCGGTGCCGAAGAGGGCGGAGTCGCCGTCGGGGAGCACCGCGTACACGCGCGGATCCGCGAGCTTCGGCAGGGCGCGCGTCTCCCCGGTGGCCGCGTCGAAGTACGCAGCGCCGAGCAGCGTGCCCACCAGCGCCCCGCCCGGCACGAGCGCGGCGGAGACGATGGCCGGGGAGGGCAGGCCGGACGCGGCGCGCACGCGCGTCCACTTCGCGCCGTCGAAGTAGTTGAAGCCGTCCTGGCAGGTGCCCGCGACGGCGCGACCCCGCGCGTCGACGGACAGCGCGGTGATCCAGTTGTCGGTGAGGTCGCGGCCGTCATGGAAGCGCTGCCACGTCGCGCCGTCCCAGCGCGTGAGGCCGCGGTCCTCGCTGCCCATCCACAGGAAGCGGCCCGAGGCTTCAGCGACGGAAGGGTGCTTGCTCCACTCCTTCGGCAGCGGCAGCCGCTTCACGAGCGACAGGGGGGATGTCCCGGGGGTGACCAGGGACATGCCCCGGCCGTCCACCAGCGCGACGCCGTCATCCATCTGGGACACGTTGAGCACGGACAGCTTCCCCAGCGCCACGGGGTTGCGAGCGCCGTACGCGATCTGCGTCCACGTCTTCCCATCATGGAAGCCCAGGCCATACGTCGTCGCGACGTAGAGGTTCGGCCCGTCGCTGGTGATGCCCAGCACCTGGTCGCTGGGGAGTGAAGGTGTGCGGACGGTCCGCCACCTTCCATCCTCCCGCTGGATGCAGGCGCCCCGGTCGAACGTGCCCACCACGAGCTGGCCCTGGTGGCGTGCGAGCGCGGTGATGTGATTGCCGCAGAGCTGCCCGGTGGGCGTGACGCGGCGCCAGCCCTTCTTCTCCTGGAGGAACACGCCCGAGGTCCGCGTGCCCGCCCAGCCCTCGCGCAGCACGGTGGCGCCCTTGGGGACGCTCACGGCCTGGAGGGGCACGGACTCCGTCTCCCACGCGTGCACCTCGCCCTGGCTGCCCACGATGCGCACGCCCTGCTCCGTCACGGTGAAGGACAGCGGCCCGGTGGGCACGTCGCGCAGCGCGGAGAGCCGGCCGGTGGCGCTGATGGAGAACGCGCCCTCGGTGGTGCCCACGTCCACGCCGTCGCGCGTGTCGGAGATGAAGCGCACCGGCCCCGGCAGCGACCACGCGCGCTGCGTGCCCAGCTCGAACAGGCGCCCCTCCGCCGTGCCCGCGAAGCGCGGTGAGAACGCCGTATACGTGACGCCAGGAGGCAGCACCGAAGCCAGTGACTCCAACCGGATTACGTAGTCAGAGGTGCTCGCGTCGTCAGCAGGAGGCAGCGCCTGCCAGCGCACGTCCAGCACGGGCGTCACCTGGAAGCGGGCGTCCAGCGACACGAGCCCTTCACCCGTGGCGACGAAGAGCCGGTCGCCGGTGGACTCCAGCGCGCGGCAGGAGTGGCTGGGGAGCCCGTCCTCCACCGTGAGGACGCGCACCGGCCGGCCGGCGGGGGTGAACAGCTCCAGGCCGCCTTCGGTGCACGCGACGACGTGGCCGCCGAACGGCTTCAGGTCGTGCACGGCCTCGGTGTTGGTGACGGTGGCGGCCAGGGTCAGCGCGGTGAGGGTGGAGAGCATCATGCTCCACCCCCATTGCGAACTCCGGGCCAGCGCGGTGTGTCTCCCCGGAGCCGCACCCGCGGCCCGGGGCCATCACGCCTAGAACGACTCTTCCGGCAGGTCCATCAGGTCCAGGTTGCCGTTCTCCACCATGCGCGCGGCGTGGGCGATGCCGGGCAGCACCTCGTGGCAGTACCAGCGGGCGCTGGCCACCTTGCCGGCGTAGAACGCCTTGTCGCCGGGGTGGGTCTTCGTCCGCTCCAGCGCCACGGCCGCGTGGCGCACCAGCAGCCAGCCGATGATGACCTCCGCCACGGCGAACAGCACGCGGTTGCCCTGGAAGCCCACGTGGTAGACGGACTCGCCCAGCTTGCCCATCAGCGTGCCGAGCAGCGTCTGAAGGTGCCCCACCGCCTCGCCCAGCGCGGCGCGCTCGGCCTTCAGCTCCGGACCGCCCTCGTCTCCCTCCGCCGTCGCGCGGACGCGCTCCAGGAGCCCCATCAGCGTCGCGCCGCCGTCGCGCGCCACCTTGCGCATCAGCAGGTCCAGCGCCTGGATGTGCGTGGTGCCCTCGTAGAGCGAGTCGATCTTCTGGTCGCGGATGTACTGCTCCACCGGGTAGTCCGTCAGGAAGCCCGAGCCGCCGTGCACCTGGAGCGACAGCGACAGCAGCTCATACGCCTTCTCCGAGCTGTAGCCCTTCACCAGCGGCAGCAGCATGTCGTTGAGCACGTCCGCCTCGCCCGCCGCCGTGGAGCGGTGGCCGCCTTGCAACTCCACCTGGTCCTGCACGGACGCGGTGAAGAGGGCCAGCGCGCGCAGGCCCTCGGCGTGCGCCTTCTGCGCCATCAGCATGCGGCGCACGTCCGGGTGCTGGAGGATGTTCACGCGCGGCGCCGTCTTGTCGCGCGCCTTCGCCAGGTCGCTGCCCTGCACGCGGTCCTTCGCGAACGACAGCGCGCGGAAGTAGCCCGCGGACAGCGTGGCCATGGACTTCAGGCCCACCGCCATGCGCGCGTTCTCGATGATGTGGAACATCTGCCGGATGCCGTCGTGCACCTCGCCCAGCAGGAGGCCGCGCGTGGGCTTGCCGTCGCCGAACGTCAGCTCGCACGTGACGGACCCCTTCAGGCCCATCTTCTTCTCCAGCTTGGTGCACACGACGTTGTTGTGCGCGCCCAGGCTGCCGTCCTCGTTCACCCAGTACTTGGGCACCACGAACAGCGACAGGCCCTTGGTGCCCGGCGCCGCGCCTTCCGGACGCGCCAGCACCATGTGGATGATGTTCTCCGCGATGTCCGACTCGCCGTTGGTGATGAAGCGCTTGACGCCTTCAATCTCCCAGACGTCGCCGTCCACGTGCCGGGCCTTGGTGCGCGCCGCGCCCACGTCGCTGCCCGCGTCCGGCTCCGTCAGCACCATGGACCCGCTCCAGCGCTTGTCCAGGATGTGCGGCAGGAAGCGCTGCTTCTGCGACTCCGTGCCCAGCTTGTCGATGACGCGCGCCAGCAGGTTGCCCAGCGTGAAGAACGCCAGCGCGGGGTTGGCGCCCAGCAGCAGCTCGAACGCGGCCCAGCCCAGCGACGGCGGCGCGCCCAGGCCGCCCAGGTGCGTCGGCGTCTCCAACAGGTGCATGCCCGCGTCGTAGTACGCGCCCATCGCGGCCTTGAGGCCGGGGGGCAGCTTCACCTCGCCGTTCTCCAGCCTGGGCGGGTTGTGCTCGGACTCGTCGAAGCTCTTCGCCAGCTCCTGCGTGCACAGCTGCGCGAACGTCTGAAGCGTCTGCCGGGCCGCCGTCTCGTCCAGGTCCCCGAAGGGCGCCTTGCCCAGCGACGTGTGGCCGATGTCGAGGAACTCGAAGAGGTTGAACTCAATATCGCGGAGGTTGGGCGTGTAGTGCAGGGACGACGACATCGAAGGACTCCTCGCGGCCAGGTGCGAAAGAAACAGCCCCGCGCCGGTGCGGGCGCGGGGCCGAAACGGACCGCCAGGGTAGCCGAGATTGATTCGCGGGTCAGTCACGCGGCGCGTGGATGACGCGCAGCGTCTCCCGGCGCTCGAAGCGGTTGCCGGCGGCGTCGCGGGCGACGAACACCAGCGCGTAGGCGCCGGCCGGCGTGCCCTCGGGGACGACCAGGGACTTCGTGAAGCGCAGCCGGTCCCGCGTGTCGAGCAGGTGCTGGTCCTCGCCGAAGAGGTCGCCGTACACGCTGACCTCCTGCGTGGCCTCCACCGCGTCCACGTCCACCATCAGGGTGTCACCGGGGTGGAGCTCCTTCTGGGAGAGGACGACCTCGAAGTCGTTGCCCTGCGAGTCCAGGCGGTAGCGCACCTCGCTGCGCTCCACGCGGCCGTCCGCCAGCTCGGAGATGATGAACACGGTGTAGTAGCCATCCTCGATGCCCAGCGGCACGAGGAACCGGCCGCGCCACGAACGGGTGAGCGGGTCGAACGTGAGCGGCTTCACCAGGCCGAAGGGGAAGTAGGCGGTGACGCGGCGGGCGTCGCGCGGGGCGCGCACGGAGATGATGGGGTCGCCGGGCGGGATCTCCTCGCGGCTGAGCGCGCCGGACACCATGCCGTCGGGAAGCTGCACGGGGACCACCTCGCGGACCGTCTCGCCGTCAGGGCTCGTGCGGGCCACCTGCTCCACCGCGACGAAGGACGTGTAGCGGCTCATCAGGTGGTACTGGAGCGCGGTGTCGGTGATGCCCCGCACGACTTCGGGCGTCTCTCCACGGTAACCCTCCACGGTGAGCTCCTCGATGCGCTGGCGGGCCCAGAGGCTCTTGAGCGAGTCATGCTCCGGCGCGACCTCCGGGAAGTGCACGGGCACGTCGAAGTGGCGGACCTCGCCGCGCACGCGGCCGGAGATGCGGAGGACGCCGTCGCCGGTGCCGGTGAACCTGCCCACGAGGAACAGCGGCTGACCGGCGAAGAGGTCCGGCACGGACTTCGGGTACACGTCGCTGACGGGCAGGCCGTCGGTGTCCACCGCGAGCGAGGTGAGGACGGGGCCGCGCATGCGCTGCTCGAACTCGCGGGCGACGTCCTCCTCGGGGCGGTCGAGGTTGACGAGGGTGGAGGCGCCGCGGCCCAGCTCGCCCATCTTGGTGATGAGGTAGCGGTTGGTGCTGGAGCCCACGCCGGCGGAGAAGATGCGCGTCTCCTCGCGCAGGTGGTCCTGGAGCGTGCCGAGCACCTGCTCATCCGCGCCGATGAAGCCGTCCGTCATGAAGAGCACCATGCGCAGGCGGGCGGGGTCGTTCGGGGGGACCATGGCCTCCTGGGCGGCGACGCGCACGTCGGTGCCGCCACCGCCCCAGAAGCTGGCGACGTAGGGCAGGGCGCTCTGGATGTTCTCCGGCGTGGCGGGGACGGCGGTGGGCGCGAACCTGGTCACCTGCGTGTCGAAGTTGAGGACCTGGAAGGTGTCCTCGGGCATCAGGTGGTGGAGCACCTCCTGGGTGATGGCCTTGGACTTCTCGATGGCGAGGCCGGACTGCGAGCAGGAGGTGTCGAGCACCATGTAGACCTCGCGCGGGACGATCTCCTTCGGGGTGGGGGCCAGCTGCGGGTTGAGCATCACCAGGAAGTAGCCGTGGTCCGCGCCGGGGTCGCGGTGCACGAGGACGGCGGGGCGGATGAGGGCGTCGGCGACGACGTACTCGAGGATGAGGTCCTTGTTGGGGATGCGGTCACCGCGGCCCAGGCTCACGGTGGCGCGGGACGGGCCGTCGCGCGTCACGTCCACGCGGTGGGTGGTGGAGCGCAGCGCGTGGACCGGGAGGCCCGCGTCCAGGCGCACGGTGAGCTGGATGTCCTGGCCGCTGCGCGTGTCGGCGAGCGCGGGGGGCGTGATGCGGCTCGCGTCGGGGACGGTGGTGGTGTCGGGCTCCTCGCCTTCGCCCTGGCGCGTGGGCAGCGGCGTGCCGCTGATGTAGCGGGGGCCGACGACCATGGGGAAGCTGAAGCGGTAGGTGCCGGCGTCGTAGGGGAGGCGCTCCACGTAGTGGATGCGCACGCGGAGGGTCTCACCCGGGAGGATGTTGGCGACGGACTGGGTGAAGAGGTTGGGGCGCTCCTGGTCGAGCAGCGCGGCCGTCTTGCCCCCGGCCTTGGCGCGCTCGTAGGTGTCGCGGGCCTGCTCGCGGGTCTGGATGACGCCCTGGATGACGCGCTCGCCGAGGTGCATCTCCATGCCGTCCACGGCGGCCAGCTCCGGCAGCGGGAAGACGTAGAGCGCTTCGAGGGGCGCGGTGTAGGGGTTCTCGAACACCTGCGTCACGGTGACGGACGCGAGGAACCCGCTGACCTCCGCGTCCACCTCCGTGTGCTTGAGGCTGAAGGTGCGCGGCGTGGGGTCCGGGCATGCCGGGGTGTCCGCCGCCTGCGGCTGGGCACGGAAGCGCGCCACGAGGGTGCCCTGGGCGATGCCTGCGGTGGGCGACGCGGCCGGAGGGCAGGGTTGCGCGGAGGCCGGGGCGGCCAGCAGGCAGACGAAGAGCGTGGCGAGCAGGACTCGCATGGTCGGGAACCTTGGTTTCAGGGTGTGCCCGGGGATATTGCAGTCCCCGGGCCAACGCCGGTTCCTCTCTGAAAAGGCTGGGAGTGGGGGCGGCGGGAGACAGTCTGGGCGCAGGCCCGTGGCCACAGGGCCACAGGGGCCGGCGCTACCAGCTGAGGGCTTCGGGTGCGGCTTCGAACAGACGCTTCAACTCCGGAATGTGCTGGTGCTGGCGTTTCATCTCCCGCCAGACCGTGGCGTGCTGTCGGGTCTGGATGTCATGCGCCAAGTGCAGGAGATGTTCGGGCGCGTGACCTTGGGCACGATCCTGGACGTATCCCCTGAGGTGCATGACGAAGTCGCGATAGGCGGAGTAACGCGCCCGCGGGAGCGCTTCGCGGCTGTTGAGGCCAAGAAGATCGATGGTGTACTTCGCGCGCTGGTACGCCACGGTGCCCGGTGCTGCGGTAGTCGTGAAGAGAAACGTCTGCCGGAGTTCCAAGCTCATGAAGTTCATGGGATCCTCTACGCGAGGGTCCAGCAGTACGGGCGTGCCCGGCACGGGAGGAACCACCGGGGCGTTGCGGCGGCGACCTACGTCCGTATGGGTGCCTGTTCCCTGGGCGAAGACCGCGAAGCGGCTGTTCTTGGGGCCGTTGCAGGGGCCGCATGCGTACAGATAGTTCATCCAGGCGAAGGTCAGCTCTGGATAGAGTGCCTTGGGCCGGATGTGCTCCACCTCGTCGGCCAGGGAGTCCTCACAGTAGGCACAGCGTTGGACGCCCACGGACATCTTTGACAGGGTCGCCTTGACGGTATCGAAGGTCGCATGGCCCTTCCTGTTCAGGCTGCTGAATCGCTCCTGCGCGCGCTTGACGCGCGTCTCGTAGTCAGGGAGCGAATCGATTTCCTGCTGGTAGCCAGCGAGCTGCGTTTTGGCGGGTTCCGGCAGCGGGAGATTCGGAAGGGGGATCAAGGCTGCGGCACCTCCGTGTCGGACGGAAGGGCGCTGGATGCGGTGGGGAGCTGCGCGCGCAGTTGCTGCTGCTCGGCTTGCTCCCAGGAGGACAGGCCCTGTGCAAGTTCCTTCTGGTTGAGGATGGCGAGCCGTTCAAGCTTCTCCAGCGCTTCGGGTGAGCGCAGGGGCACGTCGCCGAATGCGCCGGTGCTGTAGGCGTCCAGGACGTTGCCGTAGAGAAGACGATCCAGTGCGACACCCGTGACCATCCCCGCTTTTTCATTGCTGCCCGGTCTGGGGAGGCGGAACACACTGCCCACGGTCGCGGCCTGACAGATGAGCGGGCTGTGCGTCGTGACGATGAACTGGATGTTCGGGAAATGTTCGCGGAACCAGCGACCGACCCTACGCTGCCAAACGGGATGCAGGTGCGCGTCGATCTCGTCAATCAGGACGACACCGGGGACGATGATGGTCGTTGAGTCTCCAGGAGCGAAGAGCTCGCTGGCGCCGTAGGCGCGCGCGAGCTGGCGGATCAGCTCGAAAGTCATGCTCAGGATGGAGCGGTAGCCGTCGCTCAGATTCTCAACTGGAACTTCGCAGCCGTTACCGTCGACGAAGCGAACCCCCTTGGACGAGATCGACTCAAGTCGGGCTTCGTTGGGCAGGAAGTCAGGCTGGTTGATGAACTGCTGCAAGGACTCAAGAAGGGCCCCTTCAGGATCGTTTTCCAGCTTCTTGAACTGGAGGAGCTTGAGCCACTCAAGGCTTTCAGAGAGTGCGACGGACTCACCGAATACCGACAGGTGACGGGCCAGCTTGGGATTCGACTGGAACAGTTTCTCCTGTTCCTGGTCGCCGCCAGTGAAGCGCCGAAATGGGCCGTATGAAGCACTGAACCAACCCGAGCTATCCCCCCAAACGGAATGCTCGGGGGTTGAGTGTTCCGAAGAGGGATGGAAAATCCGAACTTGGTCGCGGCTGCGGGAGAGCATGAGATCCAGGAAGTGCGGAGCATCTAGATCCGCCGGTGTTCCGACAATGGAGTCTGAACCAAGCGTTGGCTCAAGTTGGAGTCTGATGGACCCACGTTCTTCATTCCAACGGAGCCAGCCGGTCCAGTCCTGTCGGAGGGCAAATGCCTCCGTTGGTCCCACGAGCGCGAGCGCGATGCACCGGAGGAACGAACTCTTTCCGGCGCCGTTGTCACCAATGATGACGTGCCACCCGGGGCCCGGATGATCCGGCAGTGCCCACACGAGCGACTCGATGGATCGGATGTTGGAGAGGTGGACCTCTTTCACGTACATGTGCCCTAGCTCGCCCGAAACAGGGGGAGGGGTCAACCAGTAGCGGTACCGCTACGAGACCCGCTGAACGCACGAAGGCCCCGGACCGCGCTTCCGGTCCGAGGGCCTCGACTCTCAGAGCGTGTTGAATTGGTCCATCACGCGAGACGGCGCAGCATGAGGCCGGTCATCGCGATGTGGATGAAGGTTTCGGACGAGTGCTCGTGACGTTCGTAGTCGCGAGCCAGGCGCCGCTGGCGCGTCAGCCACGCGTTGGTCCGCTCCACCACCCAGCGGCGCTTTTGCACGACGAAGCCCGTGTCCTCCTCCTCGCGCCGGACAATCTCCACCGCTAGTCCCGCCTGCTTCGCGGCGTCCGCCACGATAGGCCCCTGGTAGCCCGCATCTGTACCGCACCGAATTGTTGAGACACCAGGTTGGTTTGTAATCAGGCCGCCTGCTTCGACTGCATCAGCTCCCGCCGGGCCTGACTCGGCGAGAGGAAGCCGTGGCGCCCCGTTCAGCCGCGCGTCACGTCCCACCAGCCGAACCACATCACGCGCTCCTCGGCCAGCAGCTCCCAGCCGGGTCCGTGCACGTACTCGCGCACGCGCAGCCCCGCTGCCTCCACCGCGCGCGCCGTCTCCTCCGCGCTCCACAGGTGCAGCGTCACGTCCGTGTCCGCCGTGCGCACCCGTCGCGTGGACGCTTCGTGCGCCTCCAACCCGGGCCTGCGCTCCAGCACCGTGAACAACATCCGGCCGTCTGGTTTCAGCACGCGGCCCACGTGCCCCAGCACGCGCGGCAGGTCGTCACAGAAGTCCAGGCAGCCAATGGCCAGCGCGACATCGAACGCGCCCAGGTCCTCTGGCACCGGCTCCAGGTAGCTGCGCACGCGCCACGTGCCGGAGGGCCGCGAGCGCTTCGCCAGCTCCAGCATCTCCGGCGCCAGGTCCAGCCCCACCACGTCCACGGACGCGTCCAGCCCGCGCGTGTGCAGGCCCGGGCCACAGCCCACGTCCAGCACGCGCAGGCCCGGCTTCACCGCGTCCGCGAGGAAGCGCTCCACCCGGTCGCCGTAGCGGTGCAGCGCGGGGTAGAGCACCTCGTACGCGGAGGCGATCTCCCCGTACACCCGCGCGACAGCGGCCTCTTCGCTCCTCTCGCTGCCCCTGGGGTCCACCATGCCGTGCGCTCCTCGACAACAGGTGCGCCTGCTCTATCACGGCGCGCCGTTGGGCCCCGGTCCAGGCTTCCGGAACACCGCCAGCGACCGCCCGAGCATCGCGAACTTGCCGGGCTTCATCTCCTCGTCGCCGCGCTTGTCGTCCGCCGTGTAGAGCTCCAGCCGCCACGCGCCGCCCTCGCCCGGCGGCGGCACCGTGAAGGTCACCGTGTCATGGTGCGCGTTGAGCAGCACCAGCAACGAGTCTCCGCTCACGCGCTGGCCGCGCTCGTCCGCCGTGGGGATGGCGTCGCCGCCCAGCAGGAACGCCAGCGAGCGCACGAAGGGCTTCTGCCAGTCCTCCGCGCTCATCTCCGTGCCGTCCGGCCGGAACCACGCCAGGTCCTTGTGCTCGGAGTCCCACAGGTGCTCGCCCTGGAAGAAGCGGCGGCGCTGGAGCACCGGCTGCCCGTCGCGGAAGTGGATGAGCCTGCGCGTGAACTCCAGGAGGTCCTGGCGCCTCGGGTCCAGGTTCCAGTCCACCCACGACAGCTCGTTGTCCTGGCAGTAGGCGTTGTTGTTGCCCTGCTGCGTGCGGCCCATCTCGTCGCCCGCGACGATCATCGGCACGCCCGTGGACAGGAACAGCGACGCCAGGAGGTTGCGCTTCTGGCGCTCGCGCAGGGCGATGATGTCCTTGTTGTCCGTCTCCCCCTCCACGCCGCAGTTCCACGCCTGGTTGTCGTCCGCGCCGTCGCGGTTGTGCTCGCCGTTGGCCTCGTTGTGCTTGCTGCTGTACGTGACCAGGTCGTGCAGCGTGAAGCCGTCGTGCGCGGTGACGAAGTTGATGGACGCCTGCGGGCGCCGCCGCGCCGCCGCGAACAGGTCCGCGCTGCCCGTGAGCCGGTAGCCCACCTCCGCGGCCTGGTTCTCGTCGCCCTTCCAGTACTTGCGCAGCGCGTCCCGGTACTTGCCGTTCCACTCGTGCCAGGGCGACGGGAAGCCGCCCACCTGGTAGCCGCCCAGCCCCACGTCCCACGGCTCCGCGATGAGCTTCACGCGGCTCAGGACGGGGTCCTGGTTGATGATCTGGAAGATGGGCGCGTTCGGGTCGTAGCCGCCCTTGCCCACGCGGCCCAGCACCGTGGCCAGGTCGAAGCGGAACCCGTCCACGTGCATCTCCTCCACCCAGTAGCGCAGCGAGTCCACGATGAAGCGCGCCGTCTGCGGGTTGGAGGCGTTGAGGCTGTTGCCGCACCCGGTGAAGTCCAGGTAGTGCCGCGCCTCCGGCATGGTCCAGTAGTACGACGCGTTGTCGATGCCCTTGAACGACAGCGTGGGCCCCAGGTGGTTGCCCTCGCACGTGTGGTTGTAGACCACGTCGAGGATGACCTCGATGCCCGCCGCGTGCAGCGACTTCACCATCGACTTGAACTCCGCCACCGCGCCGCCCGGCGTCTTGCGGCTGGCGTAGCGCTGCTCCGGGGAGAAGTAGTTCAGCGTGCTGTAGCCCCAGTAGTTCGTCAGGCCCTTGTCGTTGAGGAACGAGTCGTCCGCGAACTCCTGCACCGGCAGGAACTCCACCGCGGTGATGCCCAGCTTCTGCAGGTGCTCGATGATGGCCGGCGAGCCCAGGCCCGCGTAGGTGCCGCGCAGGTGCTCCGGCACGCCCGGGTGGCGCATGGTGAGGCCGCGCACGTGCGCCTCGTAGATGACCGTCTTGCGCCACGGGATGTCCAGGCGCCGGTCATTGCCCCAGTCGAAGAAGTCGCTCACCACCACGCCCTTGGGCACGCCGGGCGCGCTGTCGCGCTCGTCGCGCATCAGGTCCTTGCTCTTGTGCTCCAGCGGATAGCCGAACACCGGCTGCTTCCAGTCCACCGCGCCGTACAGCGCCTTGGCGTAGGGGTCGACGAGCAGCTTGTGCGGGTTGCAGCGGTGCCCCTTCTCCGGCTCGTAGGGCCCGTGCACGCGCAGGCCGTACAGCGTCCCCGGCTCCAGGTCCGGCACGTAGCCGTGCCAGACGAACTCGGTCGTGGACGGCAGGTCGAAGCGCTCAAGCTCCTTGGCCGGGTCCGCCCGGTCGAAGAGGCACACCTCCACGCGAGTGGCCACCTGTGAATAGACCGCGAAGTTGGTGCCCGCGCCGTCGAAGGTCGCGCCCCGCGGCCAGGGCTTTCCCGGCCACACTTCCCGCTTGCCGCTCATGCGTCTCGCTCGATTCCGTGGAGAAATTGCCGACGGAATGTGGGTGCGACGGCGCCCTGCGGCAAGACGCCTGGGCGTGCTGACTGTCCACCGGACGGCGCTGGGGGCGGCGGGCCGTGTCGGCCCCCGCTCCGGTCCGTCAGGCGGCGACGGCGTGGTCCAGCGAGCGCCAGGTGCTCAGGGCCCAGTCCTGCTCGTCCGGATCATCGAAGCTGACGACGCAGAGGGCGCGGCGGTGGCCGGAGCGGCACAGGGCCGTCAGCCGGCACTCGCCGGGGCCCATGTGCAGGGACGCGCGCCCGCTGACGCGGGCCCCGTGGTGCTCCAGCTCCAGGGCCCGGCGCTCCGGACTGGTGGGCGCCAGCTGCTCCTCCGCGGAGTCCGCCAGGGGCACCACGCGCACGGTGCGGCGGTGGTCGCGGGCCACCCAGCTTCCGTCCTCCAGGCGCGTCTCCGCCAGCGAGCCGGGGATGCGGATCTCCCAGCCCTCGGGGAGGGCCACCTGCACGGAGCCCCGCCGGTAGCCGATGGACGGCCCCGCGCCGGGCGACTCCAGGGCGCGGCGGTGGACCTCCTCCGCCACCGTCCCGCCCAGCCCCAGGTAGCCGAGCACCTCCTGCCACTCCCGCCAGGGGAAGGGGAGCGAGGCGTCCTCGCGCCACGCCCGCTCCAGCAGCCGGGCCACGTCGCGCAGGCGCTGGCGCTCCTCGTCCAGGAGCGGCGGGCGCCAGACGACGTCCGTCCACAGGCGGCACAGGGCGCGGGTGAAGCGCTCGCGCGCGCCCACGCCGGGGCTCCACCAGGGGAACACGTCCGCGCCGCGCCGGGGCTCCTCGAACACGGTGCGCAGCCAGCGCTCGTCGCGAGGCCCCAGCGGCGTGAGCAGCGCGCCCGGGTGCTGGAAGGTGTGGCCGAAGTGCATGGACAGCGTGAAGCCGGAGTTGCCCAGGCCGCGCATGCGCAGCACCTGGCCCACCGAGTGCTGGAGCCACCCCAGGAAGTGCTCCTCCACCTGGCTCGCGTCACCCGTGTGGAAGTAGCCCGTGGCGTCGCCCACGCCCACGTCCTCGTCGGGCGGGGCCCAGGAGATCCCCTGCTGATCCCCCAGGGCCTTGAGCAGGTCCACCACGTAGCGGTGGTAGCCGGGGCCCGCGGCGCTGGTGTCCGCGGACACGACGATGCGCTCCTGGCTCGCCGCGAGCAGCGCCACCTCCGCGGCGGCCGGATGCAGGCGCAGCACGGGCGCGCCCTGGGGACCCTCCTCGATGCGGCTGTCCTCCAGCACGCCCTCGGCCGCCTGCTGGACCCAGGCCTCCACGCGCTGCAGCCATGGCCTGGCCGCCTCCGGGGGGGCGAACAGCGGGTCGCTTGCTCCTCGTCGGCCTGCCAGCAACAGCTTCATGCGTTGGACGCTCTCGGTTCGGGTGCGCGCTGCCTGTGGACCTCTTTGGATAAGCCCCAGCCTGCTCCCTGTCACCCCGGAGCGACACATTCCGACGAGGAGGGCATGCGGGCGGAGAGGCGCCCGGTGGCGGATGGCTCGGGGGCACCCCAACCTGAAAGGGAAAGGAGGCGTTCGTCATGAGCAAGAAGGACGTGCTGCACATTCCCTTGGAGGGGCTGCCTCCCACGCCGGCGCGCGAAGCCGGGACGGAGGAGGAGCCGGAGGAGCGCCACGTGCCGTCGACCTTCGACCCGGGGGGCGGTCCCGGCAATGGCCCGGGTGACAACGGCAACCCGCGGATCATCGAACCCGTCGGCCAGCCCTGGTCGCCGGGCGTCAAGGTGACCTGAGCAGGTCGAGGCTTCGGGGCCCCATGATCCCGCTGACGCCCCTGCGCGTCGGCGGGGTCTTGTCGTTCCCGGCGGAGGCCGGGCGCTGGAAAAGGCGAAGCGCCCGCGGCCGGTGAGGGTCGCGGGCGCTCCCAGCTCCAGCCCGCCCGGGACTACCGCGTGGTGCCGTTGTCGGGCGCCAGCGTACCGCTGGAGTCCGGCACCGGCGTGGTCATGTTGCCCTGGGTGCTGGAGCTGTTGTTCGGATCCAGCGTGGAGTCGTTGGGCAGCGTGCTGTCATCCGGGATGGCGTTGTCGTCCGTGGACATGCCGGAGCCGCCCGTGCCCGGCTCGGTCGCCTCGCCGTCGTGCACGCCGGGCTCCGCTTCACCGGTGCCCGCGCCGCCGGTGCCGGGGTCCAGCGTGCTGTCGTTGCCGGCGGGCGGCAGCGTGGAGTCATCCGTCGTGCCGGAGCCGCCGGTGTCCATGTCCGACGGCGGCAGCGTCGAGTCCTGCGACGTGCTGCCCGTGTCGTAGCCGGAGCCGCCGCTGCTGGGCGGCGGCGTGGTGGTGGTGCCGGAGCCGGAGGTGTCCGTCCCGGTGCCGCTGGAGTCCGTGCCCATCGTGGAGTCGGTCGTCGGCTCGTTGCCGCGCGTGGCGGACTGATCCGACTTACAGCCCGTGCCGAGCGCGAGCGCGCCCGCGAGAACCGCCGCCACCGTCAGCTGGGTCTTCAGGAACTTCTTCATGTGGGAATCCCCCGATAGGAATCTGACTGCTTGAAAGGTCCTGGCCGCCTGCACGAGCGAAGGTGAGCAGGCCCCTATGTGTGTGCAGGGATGGCTCATCCGCCTGCCTGGTCGGGGGACGGCAGAGGCGGACGCAAGGGGAGGCTTGCCCGGGCGGGGCTGTCCGCCGGACGTCGGGCCCGGTGGCCCGGAGTGCGAGCCAGCGAGCCCGACCCCGCGGGACTCAGGGGCCCACAGGGGGCTGGGTCACGTCGCCGCCGCCGGGCGCCGTCACGGAGTTGCTGGACGTGTTGCTGTCCGGCGACAGCGTGGTGGACTGGGAGCCGCCCGTGATGCTCGGAGGCGTGGTGCTGGGGGCCGGAGGCAGCACCACGCCCGTGCTGGACATCGTCCCCGTCGGCGTGCCCGGCGTCACGGTGCTGTTGGAGGCGCCCGGCAGCGAGGTGCCGGGCGTGGTCGTGGCGGGCGGCATCAGCGCGCCCGTGGTGTCGGTGGAGCCGGTGGAGCCCGTCGCGGCGGAGCCGGTCCCGGGAGCCAGCACCGCGCCCTCGCCCGTCACGGTGGTCGCGCTGCCCGGCGCCACCACCGTGCCGCCGCCCGTCACGGTGGTCGCGTTGCCGGGGCTGGGCGGCAGGGTGTCGGACGCGCTGCCGGAGAGGGACGGCTGGGGGCTGTACGGCTGCGGAATCACCGCGCCCGTGCTCGTGCCGCCGCCCGTGCTCGTGCCGCTGCCGCCCGTGCCCGCGCTGGGGGTGTCACCCAGCGGCTGCGCCACCGGGGTGTCCAACGCGCCTCCGCTGGGGGCGGGCGTGCCCGCCGGAGCCCCGGGGTTCGGCTGGCCGGTGGTGATGGCGCCCGCGGAGGTCGGATCCACCTGCGCGCTCGCGGAGCCCAGCGCCAGGGTGCCCGCCGCCACGCTCATCCAGATCCATTGCTGAGACATCGTCCTCGCTCCTTGCCGGTAGGGGGCCGGGCGGAGGGCTCCCCGGCCTAGGGGGTGGGCGTGGGCCGCTGGGGGCCCGGGCCCTCCCTGATGAGGTGCTCACCCCGGGGCTGTGAGGGAACCGCACGGTGGCGCCGCTTGCGCTCGGAGAGCACCAGCAGCAGGGCCGGGAAGCCCACCAGCATGATGAGCAGGTTCATCCCGAACCCCACGTTCGCCAGGGCGCCAATCGAGTTGAGCCCCGGGTGGTCCGCGAGCAGCAGCGCGCCGAAGCCCACCGCGCTGGTCATCAGGCCGCCGCAGATGGCCTTGCCCGTCTCCGAGTACACCCGCACGAAGTCGCTGCCCGGCGACGCGAGCCGCGTGATGAGGTGCACGCCCGCGTCCACCGTCGTCCCGATGAGCACCGGGATGACCAGGATGTTGAGGTAGTTGAACTCCATGCGCAGCACGGGCATCAGCCCCAGGAGCGCGAAGAGCGACACCACCGTGGGCATCAGGCACAGGAGCGCGACGCGCAGCCCGCCCAGCGTCAGCCACATGGCCAGCAGCACCGCGAGCGTCGAGCCCAGCAGGATGAACGGCGCCTCGTGCGCCACCAGGTTGAAGATGTCCGCCTGCACCAGCGCCTCGCCGGCCACGACCGCGGGCCGGCCATCCGGCAGCGTCACCCCGCGGACCTCCTTCGCCAGCCGGCGCGTGGCCTGGCCGTCGGACTGGTCCACGGACGGGTACACCAGCACGAAGCCGGTGCCCGGGCCGTCGCGCCCCTCGAACTGCTGGCGCACGCTGGACGGCAGGTCCGCCACGGTGAAGGGCTTCGCCGCCACCTGCCTGCGCAGCTCCGCCAGCTGCTGGCGGTGCTCGGAGGTGAGCTGTCCTTCGGGCACGCTCTCCAGCAGCTTCCCGATGTCCGCCAGGATGGCCTGCTTCTCCCCCTGCCGGTCCGGCACCAGGGTCGCGAGCGCCGCGACGAAGTCCACCGTGGAGCTGGCGCCCCGCTGCTGCTTGCGCGCCTGGATCTCCCGGGCGACCGCGGCCTCCTCCTCGCGCGAGCGCGTGAGCACCACGAGCGGGACCTGCGAATAGCCGATGAGCTGGTTGACGGCGCGGTCCAGGACGAAGGAGTCCAGGCGCTGGTCCTGCAACGAGCCGATGTCGTAGTCGAACCGCAGGCGCGGAATCTGCGTGAGCAGGCCCGCCACGACGAGCGCGGACACGGCGGTGAGCAGCCCGCGCCGGCGGGTGATGATGCGGCCCAGGGGGGCCTCCGTCGCCTCCGTGGAGGACGCCCGGGGCTTCCAGCCGTGGCGCGCCACCAGCCCCAGCACCGCGGGCAGCACCAGCACGTACGCGAGGATGAGCACCAGCATGCCCACCCCCGCGATGACGCCGAACTCTCGGAACGCCCTGAGCCGCGAGGTGCCCAGCACGAAGAAGGTGAGCGCCGCCACCAGCGCGGACACCAGCGCCGAGCCTCCCGTGTGCGTGAACGACTCGCGCGTGGCCTCCTCGGAGGACCGGCCCTCTCCGCGCAGGGCGAGGTAGCGGCCCAGCAGGTGGATGCCGTGCTCCACGCCCAGGCCGCCCAGGATGGCGCCCAGGAAGGCCGTGAGCAGGTTCACCCGGCCATACGCCACGCCCACCAGGCCGTAGGTCCACGCCAGGCCCGCGCCCACCGGCGCCAGCACCATCCCCACCGCGAGCAGGCTGCGGAAGTGCAGGACCAGGTAGAGCAGCACCAGCACCGAGGCCACCGTCGAGGCCACCGCCACGTCGTGGGTGATCTGCGCCTGCTGATCCATCTTCTTCTGGTACGAGCCGGTGAGCTCCGTGTGGAAGCCGGGCCCGTACTTCGACAGGTCCTGCTGCTCCAGCACGCCCCGCACCTCGTCGACGATCTTCGTCGAGAAGGTGAGGTCCGCGGACGACATCTCCGGCCTGGCCAGCACCACCACGCGGCGCGCGGCGGGGTCCAGGTAGTAGTCGCTGGGGTGGCTGGAGAGGCGCGTCACCGCGCCGCCGCCGTACTTCCGCTCCAGGTCGGAGAAGTCCAGCGACGGGGCCGGCTCGTCGTCCAGCGACACGAAGAGCGGGTTGGCGCGCTGCCGCTCCCAGCGCAGGCGCGCCTCGATGCGGCGCTCCACCTCCTTCAGGTCCTCGGGCGACAGGAAGTAGAGCGCGTGGCTGCGGAAGAAGCTGCTGGGGCGGGTGATCTCCACGTAGCGGATGCCCGGCAGCGCCTCCAGCTTCGGCGCCAGGTCCTCCGCGAAGCGCTGGAGCTGCGCCGGGTCCGCGCCCTCTCCCACCACCACCACCCACCCCTGGGCGCCGAAGCGCTCCTCCAGCGTGTGGATGGCCTGCACGCTCTCGAACGAGGGGGGCAGCAGGTCCACCAGGTTCGCGTTGAGGGCCAGGTGGCGGGCGGACAGCATGCCCAGGGCGGACAGCACCAGGGCGCAGACGAGCGCGACGCCGGGACGGCGGTGGTTGTGCGCGGCCAGCGCACCCATCGTGCGCTCCACGCGGTGAATCCACCCGCGCTCCGCGGCTGAGGTCGGGTTCGAGGCCATCGAGCGTGGACGCCCGCGCTCCGGGAGCCGGCACCGACCGGACCGGGGCACGCGGACGCATCCCCTCCAAGCGGCGCCTGCTTCCCACGCAGGGCCCGTGTCGAAGCAGAAGCTGGCCATGCCGCGCCCCACCGGCATGACGGCGCGAGGGGCGGCCCGCCTGCTCCCCGGCGCTCACGGGGCCTGGGGCAAAATGCCTCAAACCCCGGCGCGCTGCGGTTCCCCTGGCACGCCCCATGCCGGGGCGGCATACATGGCGGGGTTCGTTGATGCCCCCTTTGTTCCAGGGACAGGCGTGCGGCCAGTGGAGGCCTGGGGCCGATGCCTGGACGCACGATGGCCCGGGGCATATACGCGTGAGCGGCCCGGTTCGTCCGGGCTCAAGGTTTTCCCCGCCGTCACGGCGCGGGCTTTCAGCAGGAAGTCACATCCATGAGTGAGACGCGGTGGTCCGGGCGGTTCGAGGCGGCGATGGGCTCGTTGGCGGCCCGCAGCCACCAGCGGCCCTGGGTGGCGCTGTTCGTGACGCTGGTCCTCACGGGCCTGGGCACCTTCTTCGCGCGCGACCTGCGCCTCAACGCGGACCTGGCGAACCTGCTGCCCAAGTCGTTCCAGTCCGTGCAGGACCTGGAGAAGCTGCGCACGCGCTTCGGCGGCATGGGCAACGTGGTGGTGGCCGGCATCGGCGCGGAGCCCGAACAGCTCAAGCAGTTCGTGGATGACCTGGCGCCGAAGCTGGCGACGCTGTCGGAGATCCGCTTCGTCAACGCGCAGCGGCCCAGCCAGTTCTTCGAGGAGCACGGCCTCTACTACGTGGACCTGCCGGACCTGAAGACCATCGAGCAGCGCATCGACGCGCGCTTCGCGTGGGAGAAGGAGCAGGCCAACCCGCTCTTCGTGCGCCTGGAGGACGAGCCGGCCCCGTCGCTGGACTTCAGCGACATCCAGAAGAAGTACACCGGCGGCGCGAACATGCGGCTCGCGGGGCAGGGCGGCCTGTACTACCTGGATCCGCAGGAGCGCATGGTGGTGATGCTCCTCAAGGCCAAGGGCTCCTCCGCGGACCTGGGCTACTCCAAGACGGTCATCTCCCAGGTGGAGGACTACCTGGCGAAGCAGGACCTGTCGAAGTACGGCCCCGGCTTCCACACGGAGATCACCGGCACGTTCAAGAAGAAGATCGACCAGCAGGAGGTCATCACCGGCGACCTGGCGCGCGCGTCCACGCTGGCGCTGGTGCTGCTGCTGGCCTACCTCATCTTCCACTTCCGCAGCGCGCTGTCCGTGGGCCTCACCATGGCGCCGGTGGTCGCGGGCCTGGCGTGGACCTACGGCTTCGTGGGCATCGCGTACGGGCAGGTGAACCTGCTCACGGGCTTCCTCGCGGCGGTGCTGGGCGGCCTGGGCGTGGAGCACGGCATCCACCTGCTGGGGCGGTGGGGCACGCTGCGCTCGGAGGGCATGACGTCGGAGGAGGCGGTGCGGGAGACGTTCCGGCACACGGGCTTCTCCGCGCTCATCTCCGCGCTGGTGGCGGCGCTCACGTTCCTGAGCCTGTCGTGGTCGGAGTTCAGGGCGTTCCACGAGTTCGGCGTCATCGCGGCGGTGGGCATGATGGTGAGCGTGGCGTCGTACCTGCTCATCCTGCCGGCGCTGCTGGGCCTGGTGTCGCGCTTTGGCTGGGTGCCGCGGGAGCACCAGTCGCAGTCCGGGCCCATGGCGATGCTCGCGCGCTTCCTGCCGCGCCACTACCGCGCGGTGGCGCTGGTCATCGGCGTGGCGCTGGTGGGGCTCATCAGCCAGGCGTACCGGGTGAGCTTCAACTACGACTCCACGAAGCTGGATGACGTGTCGCTGCCGAGCGTGCGGCTGGACCGCCGCATCGACCACATCCTGGGCTACTCCGCGACGCCGGTGGTGGTGCTGACGGACACGGAGTCCATGGAGCGCGAGGTGGTGAACCAGCTCCAGGCGCGCAAGGCGAAGTACGGCAAGGACTCCACCATCGACTTCGTGGGCGCGCTGGAGGACCTGGTGCCCCGGCAGCAGGAGGAGAAGCACGCGCTGCTCCAGTCCATCCACCAGAAGCTCCAGCGCATCGACCCGGAGCGGGTGGACAAGGCCCAGCGCGAGGACCTGGCGCGCGCGGTGAAGATGACGGCCGCGAAGCCCTTCGTGCGCGAGGACCTGCCGGTGAGCCTGCGCCGCCAGTTCGAGCCGGCGGTCGGCCAGAAGGGCGGCGTGGTGCTGGTCTACGCGAACGTGAGCCTGTCGGACGGGGCGGGCACGCGGCGCTTCACCAAGGAGGTGCGCAACCTCCAGATGCCGGACGGCAGCCAGGTGTCCGCGGCGGGCGAGGCGCTCATCCTGGCGGACATCCTGGACATGGTGGCGTCCGAGGGCCCGCGCATCCTGGTGGCCGCGGTCGTCAGCGTCTTCCTGGCCATGTGGCTGACGCTGGGCAGCCTGCGCAACGCGGTCATCTGCATGCTGCCCACGCTGCTCTCCATCGCGGCGCTGGTGGGCCTGATGGCCCTCATGGGCCTCCAGTTCAACTACCTGAACATCGTCGTCATCCCGGTGCTCATCGGGACGACGGTGGACGCGGGCGTGCACCTGATTGAACGGCTGGGTGAGCCGGGCTCGGACTTCGTGAGCGTCTACGCGGAGACCGGGCGGGCCATCGCGGGCGGCCTGCTGACGAGCGCCATCGGCTTCCTGGCGCTGGTGTTCGCCAAGCACCCGGGCCTCAACTCCATTGGCGACCTGGCCAACCTGGGCTTCGCGGTGAACATGGTCATCGTGCTGGTGGGCTTCCCGGCGCTCCTCCTGCTGGTGGACCGCTGGCGCCACAAGCACAGCACCACGCCCACCCCGGCCAGCGGCGACGGCGCCGAGCACCCCGCGGAGAGCTGAAGCGCGTCGGGCGCGCCCGTGCGGACAGGAAGGCCCCGGCCCTCACGCCGGGGCCTTTTCCGTTGCGCGCCCGGAGGGGCTGGGGCCGCTCCGTCCGGCGACATGGCGAGGGGTGGACGGGCACGGGCGCCCGGGACTCCCCGTCCCAACCTTCGTCCAGTATGGGACGTTCATACTTCAGGTATCAGTCCGGGCCGATGTTCGAGAACGCCTTTCTCGAAGCCTGCTCGAAGCTCCATCCTGCGGTGCCGCTCCTCTTCTACGGCCCGCTCACGCTGGGCCTGCTGGGGTGGGGCCTGTACGCGGGGCGGACGACGGTGGGGGCCAGCGTCCTGTTCGTGCCGCTGGGCCTGCTGACGTGGGTGGTCATGGAGTACTGCATCCACCGGTATGTCTTCCATTGGGAGGGCAGGGGGCCGCTCACCCGGCGGCTGCACGAGGTCGTGCACGGCTACCACCACAGGTACCCGGACGACCCCATGCGCCTGGTGATGCCGCTGGGCGCGAGCGCCCCGGTCGTCGGCCTCATCGGCGGGCTGCTGTGGTGGGTGGGCCGCCCGACGCAGATGCTCCCGTACTTCGTGGGCATCGTGTGGGGCTACGTGGCGTACGACTGCATCCACTGGGCCACGCACGCGCATACGCCGCGCACGGCCTGGGGCCGGAAGCTGCGCGCGCACCACATGGCGCACCACTTCGCGACGCCGGAGCGCAACTTCGGCATCAGCAACCGGTGGATGGACCGGCTGCTGGGGAGCGACGGCCGGCGCGACCGGCGCTCCGGGACGGAGTGAGGCGCCTGCCTACGCGGCCTGCTCCGGCACGCCCGTCCACGCGGCCACGAAGTCCGCCAGGCCGCGCAGCTGGCGGTCGTTGAGCGTCGCCTGCCAGCGCGCGTGGCGCACCGCCCGGTACGCCTCCGGCGCGTCCCAGCCGCGCGCCACCATCACCGCCAGCCCCATCAAGGGCCCGCGCCCCACGCCGTGCTCGCAGTGCGCGTACAGCACGCCGCCCGCGTCCAGCCGGGGCAGCGCCCAGCGCACGCCCTCCGACAGCTGCTCCACCGACGGCGGATGGCGGTCCGTCACCGGCAGGTGCAGGAGCTCGATGCCCAGCGCGGCCAGGGCCTCGCGGTCGTCGCAGCGCTCCGCGCGCAGGTCGATGACGCAGGTGATGCCGCGGGCCTTCAGCTCGCCGTAGCGCGCGCGGGACACGCTGCCGCCCACGTGCAGCCACGGGTTCACCTGGGACACGTTGAGGGCGCGCTTGCCGGGCAGCTTGGTGGTCCACTCCACCCCGCGCGCCACCACCCGCAGCACCTGCTTGCGCACGAACCCCCGGACCCCGGGGACGTGATGCACCGACCGCAGCAACGACTCGCTCACGCTGACGCACTCCCGTGCGGCTACTCGCCTTCCAACGTCACTTCCATCAACCCTTCCACCGGCGCCTTGCCCGGGCGCTCCATCACGCCCCGCAGCAGGTACGTCACCGGCGAGCCCACCATCGGCCGCACCAGGCCGCTCAGCACGCCCAGCGACTCGACCGGCGCGCTGCGCTGGAGCAGCGTCGTCCCCTTGAGCGTCATGGCCGGCTTGCCGTCGCGGTCGATGAACTCCGCCCTCCAGGTGCTCTTCGCCTTCTCACCCGTCTGGGTGAGCGTGAATGACTCCAGGAGCCGCGCGGCCCCCTTGTCCTCCCAGAGGTACACCGGCGCGTAGTCGCCGCCCTGGCCCTCGCGCCCCAGCACCACCGCGTAGGGCGGGCCCCGGAGCGCGCGGAAGCGCACCCAGCGCTTCGCCACCCTGGCCGGCGCCACCGTGCTGCGCGAGTGGTCCACGTACCCGCCGCCCGACAGCGTCACCGCCTCCGCCTTGGGCAACTGGAGCGTCACCTTCACGGGGCTGCCGGCCACCACCACCTCGTGGCGGTAGCGGTCCTTGCCGTCCTCCACCACGGAGCCCTCCGGCGACCACGGCTCCGGCTTGCGCGCGTACTCCAGCGTCACCCGGCCGTTGTCCAGGGGCGCGTCCACCGTCAGGCCGGTGTCCGAGGCCCGCGCGAGGCACGCGCCCACCTTCAGCGTGTCCGTGGTCGGAGCGTAGCTCCACTCCTTCGCGCCCAGGCGCGACTGCGGCGCCCAGGGGGCCTTGCCCGGCAGCAGCACGGTGGCGCGGCAGATGCCCGTGCGCGACCCCGGCCCGATGTTCGTCACCGTCAGGTTCACCGTCACGTAGGTGCCGTCCTCTGTGTCCGCCACGAAGGTGAAGCTCTCGCCGTACCGGTCGCTGGCGTCGAAGGACAGCCCCAGCACGCCACCCGCCGCCGCCGCCCCCGGGAGCGAAAGCAGGGCCCCCACGCAGAGGGCCCTCAAGCCGCGGGTGAGCGCCTCACGCCGCATGGGGCCGCTGCTCCATGAGCTCGTCCGAGGCCTGGTCGTTGAAGACGTAGTCGCGCTGCAGGGGCAGGTTCCACGCGAAGTAGACCACCCCGCGCACCACCCACCAGCCCAGCGTGTACGCCAGCTGCGGGTGCAGCGTGAGCAGCGCCACGCCGCCCGCGTTGAGCAGCGCGCTCGTCGCGCTCACCAGCGTGTAGCGCGCCAGCTGCGGCGCCACCGCCCCCTGGCTGCGGAAGGTGATGACCCGGTTGAGGGAGTAGTTCACCACGCCGCCCAGCACGCAGCCGGCCACCGTGGCCCACACGGGGGAGAGGCCCGCCCACTCCACCATGCCCAGCACCGCCACGAAGTCCACCGCCGTGGCGATGGCGCCCGCCGCCGCGTTGAAGCCGAACAGGGCCACGCCCGAGCGCGGCTGCACCGGCTTCTTGGGCGTCAGCGCCCGCACCAGCGTGCGGAAGCGCGACACCGCCGTGACGTTGCTCAGGATGGCCACGAACACCAGGCCCGCCACCGCCAGCCAGTGCATGGGGTGCTTCTCCTGCGGCCAGAACAGCGCCTCCAGGATGGGCGACAGCGCCGTGCCCACGCCCAGGAACAGCACCCGCTCCAGCCGCTGCATCGCGCCGTCGCGCACGCTCACGCCCAGGCCCTCGCCCTTGGCGCGCACGTACGGCACCAGCGAGGAGCCCATCAGCGCCCCCAGCGCGGGCAGCAGCACCCAGGTGTCCCGGTAGTACCAGGCCAGGCCCATCAGGATGGCGGAGTCCACGTACCGGTCCAGCACGGAGTCCAGCGCCGCGCCCGCGGGGTTGGCCTCCTTGCGGGTGCGCGCCACGCGGCCGTCCATCACGTCCAGCACGCCCGCGAAGAGGAACAGCCAGCCGCCCAGCGCGAAGCGGCCCGCCGCCACCGCCACGCCGGAGGACACGCCCAGCAGGCCCGACAGCATGGACAGCGCGTTGGCCGGCAGCCCCGAGCGCAGGAGCACCTGCCACAGCGGCTGGATGACCCAGAAGAAGTAGTGGCGCAGGAAGAAGCCCACCAGCACCGACTTGCCGCGCGTCAGCGTCTCCGCGTCCCGGGGGATGCCCTTGATGGCGCAGCGGATACAGAAGAGCACCAGGCCCACGAGGAAGTACGCGACCGCGAACAGCGCGGGCGCCAGCGCGGTCCAGATGCGCGCCGAGGGCGACAGGTCTCCACTCAGCCAGGCCAGGACGTGGTCATGCACGGGTGTTCCCTCCAGACGGCAGGGTCATGGGCGCCACGGCTGGCGCTTCCACGGCCCGTCTTGCGAAGACGGCCCTCACGACGACGAAGGCCACGACCGCCGCGGTGACTCCCGCGAGCACGTCGAGGATGTAGTGGTGCGTGAGGTACACGGCGGAAAAAGCGACGAGCAACGCGAACAGCCCTGTCCCCACCCGCCACACGGGGCCCTTGTGCCAGAGCACGAGCACCATCATCAGCGGGTAGGCCGCGTGCAGCGACGGCATGGCCCCGAAGACGTTGGGGTTACGGCCGTAGAAGTTCGCGAAGTAGTGGATGCCGAAGAAGGCATCGAAGCGCGCGGTGCCCGCCGGGCTGGGCGGCGCCGCCAGGTCCGCGAGCCCCGGCCCGTACTTCAGGACGTACCAGGGGGGCGCCGCGGGGTAGATGACGTAGATGACGACGCCAATGGCGTTCACCACGAAGAAGGCCCAGCAGAGCTGCTCGAAGCGCGCGTCCTTCTTGAAGAAGAACCAGAGCGCCACGAGGAACACCTCGTAGATGTAGGCCGCGTAGGCGAAGCCGCACAGCAGGTCCAACGGCGTGTTGGGGTGATGCGACCACCACTCGGGCCAGTGCATGCCCCCCGGGGCGGGGAACAGCGACTTCTCCAGGTTCCACAGGTCGCCGGTGTGGATGGTGCCGCGCACCCCCAGCCACAGCGACTGGCTGTCCAGGATCATCCCGGTGAGCCACAGCGGAAACGCGCCGCGGAGGAACCGCCGCGGGCCGGCGCCGGCCCAGGCCAGCACCACCAGCAGCAGGTCCGCCGCGACGTGCTCCCACCGGACCCTCCCGGTGGAGACCACCAGCGCGAAGTGGCCCGTCGCCATGACGGTGACGAGCCACTTGAACGCGGAGTCGTTCTTAGCGGGAGAGCGGGAGGTCATCCCCGTAGTAGTCCATCCCCAGGTGGGTGATCGGCTCTTCGCCCGCGACGACGCGCAGCGTGTTCTTCAGCTTGGTCAGCTGGATGAACAGGTCGTGCTCCACCGGCAGGCCCGCGTGGGCCATGGGGCTCTTGAAGTAGAAGGACATCCACTCCTGGATGCCCCGCCACTCCAGCCGCTTGGCCAGGTCCATGAACAGCGCGATGTCCAGGACGAGCGGCGCCGCCAGGATGGAGTCGCGGCAGAGGAAGTTGACCTTGATCTGCATCGGGTAGCCCAGCCACCCGGTGATGTCGATGTTGTCCCAGCCCTCCTTCGCGTCGCCGCGGGGCGGGTAGTAGTGGATCGACACCTTGTGCGAGTACTTGTTGTACAGCTCCGGGTACAGGTCCGGCTGCAGGATGGTGTCGAGCACGCTCGACTTGGTCACTTCCTTGGCCTTGAAGGCCTGCGGATCATCCAGCACCTCGCCGTCGCGGTTGCCCAGGATGTTGGTGGAGAACCAGCCCTCCAGGCCCAGCATGCGCGCCTTGAGCGCCGGCGCGATGACCGTCTTCATCATCGTCTGGCCGCTCTTGAGGTCACGGCCCGCGACGGGCACGCCCTCCTGCTTGGCCAGCTCCTGGAGCGCGGGCGTGTCCACGGCGGCGTTCGGCGTCCCGTTGGCGAACGGCACGCCTTCCTTGATGGCCGCGTAGGTGTAGAGCGCCGTGGGGTTGATGTCCGGGCTGTTCGCGTCCAGCGCCTTCTCGAAGTTGGCCAGCGTCTGGAAGGCCTCCGGCAGCGGGCGGAAGGTCTCCACGCTGCTGCACACCACCATCACGGCGCGCTTGGCGTTGAGCTCCTTCTTGAAGTCCCGGATGTCCTGGCGCAGCGCCTCGATGCTCTCGCGGTGCGTCTTGGTGGACTTGATGTGGTTGGCGGCGATGCGGCGCACGAACTCGGGGTCGTGCACGCCCGGCTTCGGCTTGATGCCCTGGAGGAAGGGCTTCACCTGCTCCAGGTGCTTGTCGGTCAGCACGCCCGAGCGCACGGCCACCTGGTAGGCGTCCTCGCTGATGATGTCCCAGGCGCCGAAGACGACGTCGTCCAGCGTGGCCAGCGGCACCAGCTCGTTGAGCTTCACCGTGCGGCCGTCGGTGCGCTTGCCCAGGCGGGCCGTGCCCATCTGCGTGAGCGAGCCGATGGGGGCGCCCTTGCCCTGCCGCGCCAGCTCCACCCCCGCCATCAGCGTGGTGGACACAGCGCCCAGGCCCGGGATGAGCACCGCCAGCTTGCCCTCGGGCTTCGCGACCTTCTTCTTGTTCTCCATCGTCCTGATTCCTTCGAAAGGCGGGAAATCGCTCCGCCCAATGAGCGTCTCCGAGTCCGTCCATCCGGCGCCGGCAACGCTGCCGGACGGAAGGTGGAAAATCTCGAAAGCGGATGGTTGATACTCTAAACCGTCTGTCACTTCAACGTGATGTGCGGACGGTGCCCGGCTCGTACCACGGCGGCGGCCGGCTGCATGACTCGGGCCGGGGCTCCGCTACAAGCCAGGGCGAACGGCGCTGTCAGAGAAACAGCAACCATGGGACAAAAGTCTCACCCACCACGGCGGGCACCCTCGGAGCGCCTGCCGGGTGGGCCGGGGTGGTACGGTTCTGTGCCTGTCCTGCTTTCACACACACCCTGACACGCGTGTCAGGTTTTGAGAGTGTGGGAACCGCCGGGATTCCGGCGGCCTTCCGCCGGATTCCCGATCAATGGCGCCGGGCCGGTCCCGTGTCGAGCTTCTGGTGGTCGCCCGGGTGGTACCTGTCGCCGGTGAGGACGGCTTTCACGAAGCCGACCAGCTGGACCATCTTGCTGCTGGGCGTGTCCCAGTACTCGGCCTTCTCCACGGAGACGCGCAGGAGGGCGAGGTTCGGATCATCCAGCCCCTGGGGGAACCAGGCCTTGAGGGAGGGGTTCCACAGCTCCCTGGCCCTGGCCTGGTCGTGGATCATCTGGCAGCGGCCGCTGACGGACACGTACCGGTCCCGCGCGGGGTCGGCGTAGGCGAGGTTGACGTGGTGGTCCTTCTGGACCTCGTCCACCTTGTGGGTGTGGTCGTGGGTGAAGAACCACAGCTCCCCGTCGAAGTCCTTGTCGTAGGTCCACATGGGCCGGCTGCGCAGGCTGCCGTCGGTGTCCACGGTCGTCATCATCGCGACCTTGATGCCGTGGATGAGCTTGCCCAGGTGCTCCACCACGTCCTGCGGCGTCTTCGTCGTCGTCATGTGCTCGGCCTCCCTTGGGGGTTGAAGGTAGGCAGCGGCCGGGCAGCGAACACCGGGGGCGCGGGCGGGTCGGCGCCAGGGCAGCCGGGCGTGTGATAGGGGGCGTGCCGGGACCGCCCGCTTGTTTCTTCCCTGGGAACGAGGCGGGCCGGCCGGGAGCGACACGGATGCTGAAGACCGCGTGGAACGAGTGGAGCCTGAAGGCGCTGCAGCTGGAGACGGCGCTCCTGGCGCTGGAGGAGATCGAGCTGCCGGACGCGATGCACGCGCTCCAGGAAGCGGCCCAGCAGAAGCTGCTGGAGCTGGCGCGGGCGTGGCAGCAGACGCGGCCGGCGCGGGAGCCGCGCCAGTGGACGCGCGAGGAGAAGGCGGGGGGCACGCCTCGCGACGAGGAGCTGGCGGATCTGGTGAAGGGCTTCCGCGAGGACGGCAAGGAGTGGACGCTCTACCGGCTCACCAGCGACAAGAAGGAAGTGGTGGAGACGGTGGTGTCGGAGGGGCGCGCGTGCATGGCGGCCGGCGGCGAGTACTACCTGGGCCAGTGGGACGCGGAGGAGGGCGTACTGGAGGTGGGGCGCGACGACGAGGCCGGCGAGCCCGGCACCGGGCTGGTGCTGGAGCCGGGCGGGGAGCTGCGCTACTCGCCCGCCCCCGACCTGTAGGCCGCGCCGCCTACGACTCGAAGAGCTTCACCATCCGCGCGCGCAGCTTCTCGTCGGGGAGCCGCCCGAAGCCCGCCTTCACGTTGTCCTCCAGGTGGGCGGGGTCGGACGTGGCGGGGAGGGGGCAGTTCACCGCGGGGTGGCCGAGGATGAACTTGAGGAAGAACTGGGCCCAGCTGGCGCAGTCGAACTCCGAGGCCCAGTCCGGCAGCGGCCGGCCCTTCATCTTGCGGAAGAGGCTGCCCTTGTCGAAGGGCTCCATCACGAGCACGGCGACGCCGTGCTCCTTCGCCGCGGGCAGGAGGCGCGCCTCCGCGTCGCGCATCGCGAGCGAGTAGGGCAGCTGCACGAAGTCCAGCTTGCTGTCGCGGATGTGCTTCTCCAGGTCGTCGAAGGCGCCGCGCAGGTAGTGGGTGACGCCCACGTAGCGGATCTTCTTCGCGGCCTTCAGCTCGCGCAGCACGGGCAGGTGCACGTCCACGTCCAGCAGGTTGTGCACCTGCATCAGGTCCATGCGGCCGTGGCCCATCTTCTGGAGGGAGGCCTGGAGCTGCGCCGCGCCCTCCGCCTTGCCGCGCGTCCAGACCTTGGTGGCGAGGAACGGCGTCTGCTCCTGGCGGGACCGCGCGAGCAGGTCGCCCACGACAGCCTCGGCGCGGCCGTACATGGGCGAGGAGTCGATGAGGCGCGCGCCCGAGGCGAGGAACCGCTGGAGGACCTCGGCCAGCGGCGCGCGCTCGTTCGCGCCGCCGCCGACGTCGAAGGTCTGCCAGGTGCCCATGCCGATGACGGGCAGGGCTTCGCCGGAGCTGGGGATGGGACGGGTGCGCATGCGGGGACCGGGGGTTGGAGGCGGGGCGGGCGCGGCGAGGGTCGGCGCGAGGGCGGCGCCGAGGCCCGCCACCAGGACCTCGCGGGGGGAAGGGGGGCGGGGGCGGGACGGGCGCATGGGGGGAGCGTAGCGGCCGGGGGCCCCGGACACCGCGCTCCGTGGAGGGGAAGCCGGGCAGGTGACAGTTCTGGACGGCGCCGGTGTTCCCCTCGCCGCGAGGGGCGACGACGCCCTGCTCGAGTCCTCTTGAGGAAGGTCAGGCGATGAAGCGCAAGGTCGCGGTGTGTGTCGGGGTGATGGTCGCGGTGGCGGCGGGAGCGGCCGGCGCCGAGGCGCCGACGGAGGCGGCCCCCGCGGCGGAGCCACGTCCCGCGCCCGTCGCGGAGCCGCCCGCCACGGTCGTCGCGGCTCCGGCCCCGGCGCTGTCCCCCGCGCCCCTGGTGGAAGCCGCGACGGGCGGTGAGCCCGCGCCGGCGCCCGCCACCCCGGAGGCCCGGCAGCGCGCGGACACCGAGGAGATCCACGTCCCGGCGGTGCTGATGGCCCTGCCGCACGTGAGCACCGCGGGCACGGCCACGGAGCGGCTGGTGACCACGTTCGCGCTCGGTGCGCTCGGGACGCACGCGAAGCGGGTGGACGGCGTGGCCATGTCCCTGGGCGCGAACTGGGTGGGCGAGGCGCTGTCCGGCACGCAGCTCACGCTCGGGGCCAACGTGGTGCGGGGCGCCGCGTCCGGCGCGCAGTTCTCCGCGGGCGGCAACATCGTCACGGGCGACCTGCATGGCCTCCAGGCCGCGGTGGGCCTCAACGTGGTGAAGGGCGCGGCGGTGACCGGCCAGTTCTCCGCGGGCGGCAACATCGTGGGCGGCGAGCTGTCCGGCGGCCAGTTCTCCGTGGGCGCGAACATCGCGGGCTCGGGCGGCGTGGGGGGACAGTTCACGGTGGGCGCGAACATCGCGAGCGCGCCGCTCAAGGGCGCGCAGTTCGCGGTGGGCGCCAACATCGCCCCCTCGATGACGGGGCTCCAGGCCTCCACGGGCCTCAACTACGCGGGCCAGATGGAGGGCGCGCAGCTGTCGCTCCTCAACGTGGGCGGGGACGTGTCCGGCGCGCAGGTGGGGCTGGTCAACGTCGCGGGCAAGGTGGAGGGGCTCCAGCTGGGGTTGATCAACGTGGCGCGCGAGTCCCAGGGCGAGGCCCTGGGCCTGCTCAGCTTCATTGGCAACGGCCAGGCGAACTTCCAGCTGTGGGCCAGCGACATCGCGTACACCAACGCCGCGGTGAAGTTCGGCGGCCGGCACTTCCACACGCTGCTGACGCTGGGCTTCAACCCGGGCACGGACACGCACCGCCGCCGCTACGTGGGAGGCGTGGGCCTTGGCGCGCACATCCCTGCGGGGCCATTGTTCTTCGACCTGGATGTCATTGGCAGCGGCGTCCACACGGACAACCTCTTTCGCGATGGCGATGGCCTGAACGTGCTGGGACAGTTGCGGCTGGTGGCGGGCTGGCAGGTGGCGAGGCGGTTCGCGCTCATCGGCGGCGTCACCGGCAACACGCTCGTGACCTGGGACAACGGGGACCGGTGGGAGGAGCTGGGCATCGGGCCCGAGTGGCGGAGCGTCTCCGACGGGGGCCGCACCACCGTGCGCGTGTGGCCGGGCGTCCTGCTGGGCGTGCAGCTCTGACGCGGCATCCGATTCGGGATTCGGGAGGGAACCATGTGGAAGTGCTTGGGAGGGGTTGCGCTCGCGGTGGGGCTGCTGTCCGGCTGCTACTTCACCGACGAGCTGCAGGGCGACGGCAACACCGTCACGGAGTCGCGCGTGACCACCGACTTCACCACCGTGGAGAACCGGGGCTCGCTGGAGGTGGTGGTGCGCGAGGGCGAGGTGCCGGACGTGAAGGTCACGCTGGATGAGAACCTCCAGCACCGCGTGCGCACCTTCGTGTCGGAGGGCGACACGCTCGTCATCGAGACGGACGGCGCGTTCGCGCCCCAGGGCGCGGCGCGGGTGGAGGTCCGCGTGCCGCGCATGGTGGGCGCGACGCAGGATGGCTCCGGCTCCCTGCGCGTGGAGGGCTTCGAGCACGTGAAGGAGGACGTGAAGCTGCTGGCGAAGGGCTCCGGCTCGCTGAGCTTCTGCGGCGGGGTGCGCACCCTGGAGGCGAAGCTCAGCGGCTCCGGGAGCATGGAGCTGTGCGCGGCCGGCGAGGGCCTGGCCGAGTGGGTGGACCTGTCGCAGACCGGCTCCGGGCGCCTGAAGTGGGCGGGCTCCGCGAAGCAGGTGCGCGCCCTCACGGACGGCTCCGGCTTCACGACGCTCACGGGCACCGCCAACCGGCTCGACGCCTGGCTGGACGGCAGCGGTGGCATCGGCGCCTCGGGCCTGCGGGCCGTGGACGTGCGCATCACGTCGCGGGGCTCGGGGGCGGTCTCCTCGTACGTGGACGGGGGCGGGGCGGTCGTCACGGTCGACTCGTCCGGGAGCGTGGACCTGTATGGCCACGCGCAGTCGACCCAGGTGCGGGTCAACGGCAGCGGTCGGGTCAACTGGCACTGACTAGCTTGTCCTCGACACCCGCGAAGGGCGCGGGTGGGGAGGCAGGCGGGCCATGGCAGGGACCATGCGGGCGATGGTGCTCCACGCACCCGGACAGCGCTTGCGGCAGGAGGAGCGCCCCATCCCGGAGCCCGGGCCGGAGCAGGTGCTGTTGAGGGTGCGCGCCTGCGCGGTGTGCCGCACCGACCTGCACGTGGTGGACGGGGAGCTGACGCGCCCGAAGCTGCCGCTGGTGCCGGGCCATGAGATCGTGGCCACGGTGGTGGAGGCGGGCGCGCGGGTGGAGGGCCTTGCGCCCGGGATGCGGGTGGGCGTGCCGTGGCTGGGGTGGAGCTGCGGGCGGTGCCGCTTCTGCCGCTCCGGCCGGGAGAACCTCTGCGACACGGCGCGCTTCACCGGCTACGACATCGACGGTGGCTTCGCGGAGTACACCGTCGCGGACGCGCGCTTCTGCTTCCCCCTGCCTGCCGCGTACAGCGACACGGAGGCCGCGCCGTTGATGTGCGCGGGGCTCATCGGCTTTCGCAGCCTGCGCATGGCGGGCGAGGGAGCGAGGCTGGGGCTGTATGGCTTTGGCGCCGCCGCGCACATCCTCATCCAGGTGGCCCGCTACCAGGAGCGCCGCGTGTATGCCTTCACGCGCGAGGGCGACGCGGAGGGGCAGGCGTTCGCGAGAGCGCTGGGCGCGGTGTGGGCGGGAGGCTCGGACACGCTGCCGCCGGAGCCGCTGGAAGCGGCCATCCTCTTCGCCCCCGTGGGGGCGCTGGTGCCCGCCGCGCTGAAGGCCGTGGACAAGGGCGGCGTGGTGGTGTGCGGCGGCATCCACATGAGTGACATCCCATCCTTCCCCTACTCGCTCCTGTGGGAGGAGCGGGTGGTGCGCTCGGTGGCGAACCTCACGCGCGAGGACGCGACGGACTTCCTGGCGCTCGCGCCGCGCGTGCCCGTGCGCACGGAGGTGCGGGTGTTTCCCCTGTCCGCCGCGAACGAGGCGCTCCAGGCCCTGCGCGAAGGCCGCGTGCGAGGGGCCGCGGTCCTGGACATGACGGCGGCGGAGTAGGGCCGCGCCGGAGCGAGTGCCCGCGCGCCTGGCTGCCCGGATGCTCGGGGCCGGGGGAGTGCACACCTTTCGCGGCACGGAGGCTGCGCACCCCATGAGAGCGCTCGAGGCAACGCGACCGTTCGCTGGCTACGACTCGGAACACCACCCGCTGGGCTCGTACGCGGCGCTCATCGGGACGTTCAGCACGTCGCTGCTCGGCTTCCTGGGGTGGATGCGTGTCTCGGGGAGGCGGCTGCCGGAGCGCCCGGGCTGGAAGGACCTGGTGCTGTTCGGCGTCGCGACGCATGCGGTGACCCGGCTGGTGGCCCTGGACCGGGTCTTCGGCGTGCTGCGAGCCCCCTTCACGCGCTACGCGTCCGACAGCACCGCGGGCGAGGTGGTGGAGACCGCGCGGGGCGAAGGTCCCCGGCGCGCGCTGGGCGAGCTGCTGGACTGCCCCTTCTGCCTGACGCCGTGGGTGGCCTCGGGCTTCATGGTGGCGTCGGCGGTGCGCCCGCGCGAGACGCGCTTCGTGGCCTCCATCTTCGCGCTCAGCGCGGCGTCCTTCTTCCTGCACCGGACCTACGAGTGGGTGGGCGAAGGGCTGCACCGCGCCCGTGCGCAGGCGGCGCTCCTGGACAAGCAGCAGAAGGAGGAGTCCGACGCCGACGCGAACGTGCGACTCCCCGGCCGAGGACCGCAGGTCGTGGAGCCGGGCCGGGCCCCCATCCCGTCCCCGAGCTGAGCGCCGCTGAACCCATCGCCTCCCCGGCGGAAGCGCGCTACAAGGCCGCGCGTCCGCGATGACCGTCCCCTCCGAGTCCCGACAGCGCTGGTGGAGCCTGCTCGTGCTGCCGGGCCTGGTGCTGCTGTGGCTGGGCGTGGTCGTGGCGCCGGTGTGGCTCCAGGCCGCGCGCCTGTGCTTCGCGAGCTATGACCTGGGCATCTACACCCAGGCGCTGGCGCGGCTGTCCTTCCAGGAGCCGAACCCCTGGCTCAGCGTCCGGCAGGTCCACGTGTTCGCGGACCACTTCGACCCGGTGCTGTGGCTGGCCCGGCCGCTCGTCGCGGTGCTGCCCGCGAAGTGGGCGGGGCTCGTGGCGGAGGCGGCCTTCGTCCTGCTGTCGCTCGCGCCGCTCGTGTGGCTCCAGGCGCGAGGGCTGTTGGACCGGGCCTCCACCGCGCTCCTGGCCGCGCTGCTGCTGTTCAACCCCGGGACGACGGCCGCGCTCACCTTCCCCATCCACCCCACCACGTGGGCCATGCTGCCGTGGACGTGGCTCGCGGTGGCGTATGGCCTCAAGCGCACGGGGTGGATGCTGGCCGCGCTGGTGCTGCTGTTCGCGTGCAAGGAGGAGTTCCCCTTCGTGGGCCTGGTGCTCGCCGGAGGGCTGTGGCTGCGCGGCGAGCGCCGGGCCGCGCTGGCGGTCTTCGCGCTGTCGGCGGCGTGGCTCGCGTTCGTGTTCGTGGGGCGCGCGGGGTGGCTGGGGCAGACGGTGGACTACCGCTCGCGGCTGCTGCCGGAGCCGGGGCAGGGCTGGGGCGCGTACCTGCGCGAGCGGCTGGGCGGGAAGCAGCTCTCGCGCATTGGCACGTTGCTGGCGGCCTTCCTGCCCCTGGGCATCTGGGCGTGGCGCCGCAAGTGGCGGCCGGATCCGCTGTGGCTGGCGCTGCTGCTGCCCATGCTGGCCATCCGCTTCACGGGCATGGCGTGGCGGTTCCAGTACGGCGCGCCGCTGATGGCCGCGGTCGTCATGGTCTTCCTGCCGCTCCTGCGGCAGCACCGCCCACCGGCCTGGGTGCTGGTCGCGACCGGCCTCCTGCTCTACACGACCAACGACAACACCGTGCGCGCCGCGGGGCGCACCCTCTTCACGCCAGCGGTCTTCCCCGCGCACTGTCCGGCCACGGCCCCTCGCCTCGCGAGCGTCCGGCGCGCGCTGGACGTCCTCGCCGAGAACCCCGGGGGGAGGGTGCTGCTGGAGGGCAACCTCGTCGCGGAGGCAGGGGCGCGGGACGACGTCTTCGCGGTGGGCGGGCCCCAGCCCGACGACCTCGTCTACGACCTGGTGCTGGTGGAGAAGCCCCCCGCCGGCAGCGTCTGGCCGCTGCCCGCCGGACGCATGGAGGCGCTCATCGACGAGTGGCGCTCGGGGCCGGGCACGCAGGTGCTCGTCGACGACGCGCACGTCTTCTTCGCGCGCGGCCGCTTCACCGTGAGTCGCTGAGCCTCGTGTCTGGCAATGGCGGGAGGGGCCGCGCCGTAATCCGGGCATGCACCTCTTCCTCCTCGTGGGAGGCCTGCTGACGGCGGCCCCTTCCCCCTACCTGGACCCGCGGAGCACCGGGGCCGCGTACTGCTACGATCCGGCGAGCCCCGTGCTGCACGAGGCCTTCCGCCGCCCGAAGCCCACCCCCCGCCACGCGCGTGGACAGCGCCGCGCTGGCGGAGGACGTGCGCTTCCTGCACCAGCTCCTGCGCACCACCTACTCCGGCTGGCCGGAGCTGCTCGCGCACCGCACGTTCGATCCGGATGCCTTCTTCCAGGACTGGGGCGCGAAGGTGGCCGCGTCCGGGCCCACCGTGTCCTTCCAGGACGGCCTGCTCACCCCCACCATCGCCGTCCGAGAGCGGCGCGTACGCCCTGCACCGCGCCACCGGAGCGCCGCTGGTGGGGGAGCGGACGGGCGGCTTCCTCACCTACGGCAACGCGCCGAGCTTCGTCCTGCCGCGCACCGGGTTCGCCTGGGTGGTGCCCACCAAGCGCAACTACTTCGACGCACCCGTGGAAGGCGTAGGACACGCGGTGCAGGTGTACCTGGACGCGGAGGACCTCGGGCGTCCAGTAGCGGAGCTGCTGCCTCGCTTGCGCAAACTGCCATGAGTCAACGTGCCCCATGCACCGGGGCGCGTGTCCCGTCATGCCCCGCGGAAATGGCGCCGTTATAGGTATCCCGGTGGGTCCCAGGGGTTGGCAGGGCCCATGCAATGCCTTGAATCCACACCGGCTCCAGAGCACGGAGCCCTACCCGAGGCGGACGATGAAGCGCGCACTGCGAATCACCTACCGGGGCATGGAGACGAGCGACACCCTCAATGAGCACATCCGCGACCAGGCGGACAAGCTGGAGCAGTTCTACGACGGCATCACCGGCTGCAACGTGGTGGTGGAGGAGCCGCACCGCCACCACGCGCAGGGCCACCGCTTCCACGTGCGCGTGGAGCTGCACGTGCCGGGCAGGGACATCGTCGCGGACCGCGAGCCGGTGGAGCTCGCGACCCACGCGGATGCCTACCAGGCCGTCACCGATGCCTTCGAGGCCGCGCGGCGCCAGCTCCAGCACCACGCGGACCGCCAGCACGCGCACCACCGCTAGTCATTGCAGGCTGACCGTGGTGCGCAGGAGCGCCAGGTACGACCAGTGGCGCGTGGGCATCTCCACGGGCGGCGTGTCGTAGTGGTTCACGTAGCCCGCGACGCCGAAGCCGAGGAAGCGCGTGGTCCACCAGTGGAACGCCAGCGCGCCGCCCGTGGCGCCTCCGGGCTCCACGTCCGGCGCGCCCCGGCCCAGCCACAGCCGCTCCACGCGCGCGGCCACCTCCAGTGAGCCGGAGGGGATGCCCTCCGAGCCCACGCCCGCGAGCGCCTCGGGCCACCGCGCCCCTTCGCGCGGCTTGCCCCGGATGACCCAGGACGCCTCCACGCCCAGGCCCTGGCTGCTCATCGTGGGCAGGGACTCGCGCGGCGTGGCCGGGTTGCCATCCGTGTCGCGCGAGCGGTGCTCCCACGCGGCGGCGGCCTGCACGTCCACGCGCACCGGCCCCGCGTCCACCCGCCCGTGCGCCTCTGTCACGGTGCGGTAGCCGGACACCGGAGGCGGCCGGTAGAAGAGGAAGTTCTGTTCCCCCCGCCCGCCGATGCCGGGCCGGTCGAAGGCGTCCTCCACGTGCGCGCCCGCGCCCACGCGGACTCCGGAGTGGCGCACGTCCAGGCGCACGTCCACGGAGGGCTGGGCGTTGTCGTTGCCCAGCGGGCTGCCGGAGCCATTGCCCAGCCGCAGCCAGCCCTCCAGCGGAAGCGACGCGGGCGTCCACTGCACCTCCGCGCCCAGGTCGCGGCGGGGCCAGAACGCCGTGGTCACCAGCGGCAGCTCCGGGATGGGCAGCGTCTCGATGCTCTGGTCTCTCGCGGCGGGGAACAGCGGCGTCTTCGCGTAGCCCACGGAGAAGCGCAGCCCGTCGATGACGAGGAAGTCCACGTACGCGTCCAGCAGCGCGGGCTTCTCCTGCGCCCACTCCGCCGTGCCCACGGCCACCAGCCAGGGCACGGGTTGGCCCCGGCCTCCCAGGCGCAGGCGCGCCAGGTTGAAGCCGTTGTGGCCTTCGATGTCGTCCGCGTGGACGCGGTAGTCCACCTCCCCCACGAAGGTGGGGGTGAAGCGCGGGGAGTCCTCCTGCGCCAGGGCGGTTCCCGAGGCGAGCAGGGCCAGTGTGAGGAGGGGGGCGGACTTCATTCGAGCGGGATGATGCGCAGGGTGTGGTTCGTGCCGTCTTCCGGGGTGCCGTCATGGTCGGCGATGAAGAGGCGCTTGTTCTTCGCGTCGTAGGCCAGGCCGTGCGGCTCCTGGAAGCCGCCGGCCAGCACGCTGACCTCGCCCGTCTGGCGGATGCTCAGCACGGTGCCGTCGCGGCTGCCGGTGAGCAGCGTGTCGCTGGGGCCCACGGCCAGCAGGTCCGGGCTGTTCAGCGTGGCGAAGGCCACCAGCTGCGACGGCGCGGACAGCGGCGAGCGGTACACCTTGCCCGCGAGCTGGTCGCTGATGAACAGCGTGTCCTTCACCGCGAGCACGCCCACGGGCTTCTGGAGCGCGCCCACCACCTCCTCCTCGGTGCCCTCCAGCGTGAGGCGGGCCACGCTGCCCACGTTCACGTTGTTGTTGCGCACGAAGTATCCGTCGTAGAGCTGCCCGTCCTCGGTGACGGTGATGCCGATGCGGCGGCGCACCGCGGGCAGGTTGGGGATGACGGCGGACGTGCCATCCGGCTTGACGTAGACGACGTCACCCGCGGTGCCGCCGCCGAAGCGCACCACCACCAGCGTGCCGTCCGACAGCCGCACGAGCCCGCCCAGGCCCGGGCCGTTCGCGGGCGCCGTGGGCAGGTCCGCCACCTTCGAGATGCCCTCGCCGTCGCGGTAGCGCAGCACGCGGTTGTTCTGGTCGTCGGCCATGTAGAGGGTCGCGCTCTCCGCGTCCCACCAGATGCCGTTGGGGTCGCCGTCCACGGCGAGGGTCTTGGGGCCGCGCTCGACGGTGGGGGAGTCCGGGGGATCGGTCACTTCGGGGGACGACGAGCAACCCACCGCGGCCAGCGTCATGCCCAGGAGGGCAGGGAAGAGGATTCGCATGGGACACCCTCTATCCCAGGAGGGCAGGCCGGGGAATCCAGGCGCCGGACATGGACCTGGCTCCCAGGGGCGGCGGCCGTCGGCGCGAGCGCCGCGGTGGGGCGCGTCTGACGCGCCGGGCCGGAGCGCCGGGCCACGCGGATGTCCTCCGGTGGGCGGATGCGCGCCCGTGCCTGTCTGACGTTGGACGTCCGGGCGCCACGGTGGTTGGCGCGGTGGAGGCGTCTGGGATTGGCTCCGCGCGCGTCTCCGGTCGTGCCATCCCTTCCGCGGGAGTCCAGTCCATGTCGCTCGACCACTACGTCACCCTGGGCCGTTCTGGCCTGCGCGTCAGCCCCCTCTGTCTGGGCGCCATGACGTTCGGCGAGGACCTGGGCTGGGGCAGCAGCGTGGAGACGTCCAACGCCATCATGGACCGCTTCCTGGAGCGGGGCGGCAACTTCATCGACACGGCGAACAACTACACGTTCGGGCACTCGGAGAAGATCATCGGGGACCACCTCGGGCGGCACCCGGCGAAGCGGGACCGGGTGGTCATCGCGACCAAGTTCTTCACCAACATGTTCGAGAAGGACCCGAACGGCGGTGGCACGGGCCGCAAGTCGGTGATGGCGGCGTGCGATGAGTCGCTGCGCCGGCTCCAGACGGACTACATCGACCTGTACTGGATGCACGTCTGGGACGCGAACACGCCCATCGAGGAGACGATGCGGGCGCTGGACGACCTGGTGCGCGCGGGCAAGGTCCGCTACGTGGGCTTCTCCGACACCCCCGCCTGGAAGGTGTCGCAGGCGCAGGTCACGGCCTTCTTCCGGGGCTGGGCGCCGCTGGTGGCGTTGCAGATCGAGTACTCGCTGCTGGAGCGCACGGTGGAGGGCGAGCTCATCCCGATGGCGCGGGAGCTGGGGATGGGGGTGACGCCGTGGTCGCCGCTGCGCAGCGGGCTGCTGAGCGGCAAGTACACGCGGGAGAACGCGGGCAAGCAGAAGGTGGCCCGGGGCGCGTGGGTGGAGGCGTCGCTCAACGAGAAGACCTACAGGCTCATCGACGTGCTCCAGCGCGTGGCGAAGGAGCACGACACCACGGTCGCGCGCGTGGCGCTGGCCTGGGTGCGGGGCCGGCCGGGCGTGGCCTCCACCATCGTGGGCGCGCGCACGCTGGAGCAACTGGACAACAACCTGGGCGCGCTGGACGTGAAGCTCACGCCGGAGCAGGTGAAGGCGCTGGATGACGAGTCCAAGCCCACGCTCAACTTCCCGGCGGCCCTCCTCCAGGGCGCGCCCTCCTTCATGCACCCGGGCCTGCGCGTGAACGGGGTCCAGGCCCCGCCGGGCAACCTGATGACGCCCAAGGCGGGCACCCCGCGGTACTGAGGAGGCCAGGGGCCATTCGGACGGGCGGGGCGCGCCGTGTCGGGGCGTCCCGTATGAGATGTCCAGAACGTATGTTTCTCGCGGCAGAGCTCCCGCCGGTGGCCCAGCTCGACGGGCAACGCCACGAGGCGGCCGTCCTCGAACAGGCCGACGACGCGGTAGTCACCAACGCGGATCCGCGGGCAGTCGCTGCCCTTGAGCTTCTCCGCGCCCATGGGCCGGGGCTCCGTGGCGAGTGCGTCGCTCCGCTTCGCGATGCGGCGCTGATGGACCGGATCCACCGCAGAGAGCTGCTTCGCGGCGGCCTGGAGGAGCTCGACCGCATCGGTGGCGGTGGGCCTGGCGCTCATGCGGTGCCGGTGGGCCCCGAGGGTCTACCTCCCCCTCCTGACATGGCAGGTTGGCAGTGGAAAGCCGGACCCTGTCGGCACACAGGCGTACAGGGTGGAGTGCGAGACCTTACGTTTCGGGCCTCGGTCGCGGGCAAATGACCGCTGGAGCGTTCACGGCAGGACGCTCGCGGTGGCGCGAACGGGGAGCGTCCCTAACATCGGCCCCCTGGCAGTGAGCGGTGGTCGGCGGTCTGGCGCGGTACGGGCGGCGGGAGGCGGCGTGAGCGAGCTACTGACAGGGGATGTGTCTTCGCGGGCGCAGGTGTGCGGTTCGGACTTCTCCCGCGACCCCGAGTCCTTCGAAGCGGAGCTGGATGCGTGCCTGGATCGCGCGCTCGCCTTCGAGACCCCGGACGAAGAGGACCTCGTGCCGGAGTCCTTCGCGACCGGCCCGCTGCGGACGCTGCTCGACCTGGCCTCCACCGAGGAGTCCTGGCTCCAGTCGCTGCCACCGTCCTCCAACGACAACGTGGAGCCCGCGCTCACGCTGTCCGCCGAGGCCGCGAACATCGTCATCCCGGAGTGGCTGCGCGCGGACGAGGCCCCGCCCGAAGCCCCGGCGGAGACCTCCTGTGGCGCCGTGACGTCCTGGGACGCCGCGCCGCCGCCCGCCTGGGCCACGCCGGGTTCCCCGGCCGCGGCCTACGCGCAGCAGCCGTGGATGCCGTACGCCCCCGTGGCGCCCGAGCCTCCGCCCGCCATCGCGGATGCGTCCACGCGCATCCTCGGCCTGAGCCCCATGTCCTTCGTCAGCGCCGTGGCGATGGGCGCGCTCGCCGCGGGCCTCCTCGTCGTCGCGGGCCTGCGGCTCACGTCGAAGGAGGAGACTCGGCCCGCGCCTCACGCGCAGGTCGTGGCCGCGCAGGCCGGCGCTCCGGGCACGCAGGGCTTCGCGGCGGCGCGGCCGGGCACGCTGGCCACGCAAGCCGCGGCTCCAGGCTCCGTGGTCGCGGACCCCGCCGCCCTGGCCTCCTCCAGCGCCCCAGCCACTCCGGACCTCCCGACGTCCATCGCGGACGGCGTGACCACTCCCTCCTTGATGGACGCACAGCGCGCCGCGCAGGCCCTCACGCCGGACACGCCTGTCCTCGCGGGCCCCGCGAGCGCGGGCCTGACCACCGGCCTGCACACGCTGGCCCCGGAGCCCGCTGCGTCCACGCAGCCCGCGCCGGTGACGAAGAAGCAGGCCCTCGTGGCCCCGCGCGCGTCCACGCTCGAAGCGCCCGAGGACTCCGGCGAGGTCCACGAGCTGTCCTTCGGGGGCGAGATCTCCGAGGAGGAGCTGGCCCGGGCCCGTCAGGCCGCCGAAGCCGAGGCCGAGGAGGCCGCGCAGCCCGAGTCCGAGCTCGACGAGGACTTCGCCCGCGAGCTGGGCTTCACCGACGACGCGGAGGGCCCCGGAGCCGCCCCCAAGCAGGCCCAGCCGGAGAAGACCGTCTACATCCCGCCCGCCCCGACCTCCGAGCGCGAGAACCTCACGCCCGGAGACATCACCAACGTCGTCGTCACGAACCAGCCCGCCATCGCCGCCTGCGTCCAGAACTTCAAGACCGGCACCGCGCTGGAGAACGGCGGCCGCTTCCAGGTGCGCTGGTCCGTGGACACCACCGGCGCCGTGTCCGGCGTCGCCATGGAGACCGAGGCCCTCAAGGGCTCCCCGCTCGCCGGCTGCATCGAGGACCAGGTGCGCGGCTGGAAGTTCCCGGTGCATCGCGTCGCGATGAACGCCCCCGTGCACTTCCCCTTCGTCTTCTAGGGCGTGTCCGCAAATAAATCGAGCGCAGCCGGGTGTTAGAAGGGCATGAGCCGAGGAGAACTGACAGACGCGCAATGGGAGCGGTTGGCCGGACTGCTGCCGCCCCAGAAACCCGCGCGGG
>NZ_JAYESI010000049.1:0-40050 GCF_041903675.1 Corallococcus sp. RDP092CA
CCCGCCCACCCCTGCGCCAATCCCAGACTCCCATCCCAGGTGTAGCGCGCGCCCGTGGACGGGGACTGGTACGTCAGCGCCACCCCCGCCCCCAGCGAGCACTTCACCACGTAGCGCATCACCATGTCCGACAGCGCGGGATCCTGCTGGAACCAGGTCTGGAATGCGCTCGTGGACAGGGCCGTCGCCGTCAGGCCATTCACCAACAGGCCATTCAGGGTCATCCCGTTCAAGGTCATTCCATTCAAGGTCATGCCGTTCAACGTCATGCCATTGGTGGAGGCGAGCGCCGCCGCGGACCGGCCCGTCACCACGTCCGAGCCTTCGTCGAGGGGAGCGCCACAGCCCACCAGGGCCGCGGCCAGACAGAGCGCCGTCCAGGGAGCGGAACGAAACAGGGCGTTGCGAGGGGGATTGCGCTGCATAGGGCTGCCTCCACGTGGGTGACCGCACGGGCCGTGCGGTCTGATCAACCGGTAAACGCACTCCGACGAAGTGAGCAGCGCCCCTGCCCTCCCGGCCCATCCCCTTCGGTCCTTCGCACAACACGCGCGGCGTGCGGCGGCGGACGCTCCCTGCTTCACCGCATGGCGGCGAACGCTGACCCCTTCCGAAAGATCAGGCGGTTCGGGTCCGACCTCGGCCCGCCTTCGCCTTCGCCTTGGGGCGCGGCGGCCGAGGCAGCCGCACCGTGAACGTCGTGCCGTCCTTCTGCGTCGACGTCACCTCCACCGTCCCCCCGTGCGCCTGGACGATCTCCTTCACGATGAAGAGCCCCAGCCCCAGCCCGCCGTGGCGCCGGCCCTGCTCGTGCGCCCGCTCGCCCTCGCCCTGGCGGAATGGATCGAACAGCCGCTCGCGCAGCTCCTCCGGGATGGGCGAGCCGGGGTTCTGCACCTCCAGCACCTGGTGCTCGCCCTTCGCCCAGCAGCGCAGGAACACCGGCGCGTCCGGGCTGCCGTGCTCCAGCGCGTTGCCCACCAGGTTGGAGAGCACCTGCGCCAGCCGCTCCGCGTCCCACTCCCCTTCCGCCTTGCCGTCCACGTCCACCGCCACCGCGCGGTTCGGGTACGCCGCGGACAGCTCGTCCACCACCTGCTGGCACACCGCCCCCAGGTCCGTGGGGCCCTTGCGCAGCGGGATGCCGCCGGCCAGCCGGGCGCGCGTCAGATCCAGCAGGTCCGCGATCATGTTCCCCATGCGCGTCGCGGAGGACTCGATGCGCTGCGCGTGCTGGCGGTGCTGCTCCGGCGTGCACTCCAGCGGCCCCCGGCGCTTCTGCGCCCGCGCCGACAGCACGATGGCGTTGAGCGGGTTGCGCAGGTCGTGCCCCAGGATGCCGATGAAGCGCTCGCGGAAGCGCGCCTCCTCCACCATCGTCTCCAACTGGCGGGTGCGCTCGGTGACGTCCATCATGGAGCCAATCATCCGCACCGGGCGCCCCTCGTCGTCGCGCGCCAGCACGCCCCGGTCCAGCACGTGCGCCCAGCTGCCGTCCGCGCGCTGGAAGCGGTACTCCTCGCTCCACACGTCGCCCGTGGACGCGACGAACTCCACCACCCGGTCCCGGTCCTCGTCGTGCACGCGCTCGCCCCACCAGCCCAGCTTGTGCTCCAGGATGGACGTGGCGTGGCCGAACGCGTCCCCCGTCCCCGGGTCCCACCGCACGCGGTCCGTGGCGAAGTGCCAGTCCCACAGCACGTCATGCGTGGCGCGCGTGGCCAGCCGGTAGCGCTCCTCCGCCTCGCGCAGCGCGCTCACCGTCTGCTCCGCCCGGGCCAGCGCCGCCTCCACCTCCTCCCGCGCCGCCCGCTCCCGCGCCGCCTGGTGGGCGTCCGCCGCCTGCCCCTCGTCGCGCGGCAGCAGCCACAGCGCCAGGCCCTCTCCGTGCCGCACCGCCACGTACCGCCGCCCCGCCGCGTCCCCCGGCAGGTGCCCCACGTGAGGAACGCCGCGCATCAGCACGCGCACGAGCGCCCCCACGTCGAGCAGCGCGGCGCCCTCCCGCGCCCACAGGGAGACGTGGCGGCCCAGCTCCAGGGAGCGCACGAAGCCCTCCGCCGGGACGTTCATGGACGTCCACCGGAAGTCGAGCGCCTCACCTGTCTCCCCGAACAGCGGCTCGAGGAGGATGCAGGGCGTCTCGCTGTCTGCGGGCAGTTCCCATGCCGGAGCCGCGCCGGGCCCCCAGGACAAACCCATCATCGTGCTCCCCCCGACGCCAAGGGCCTGTCCCTCACCCCTCACGTCGGTGCCGGGCAGGCTGGAAAAACCCGCGTCTCATGGAATACTGACACAACTGGCCACGCGTGGAGCAGCCCCGGAGGGCAGGTTGCGCGAAAAACGGTTCACCCCCGAGCACTGGCCCTGCCCTGGAGGACAGGTCAGTACCGGCCCTTGACCCCGATGATGGGCAGGGCGATGGGCAGCCCCACCGCGCTCTTGGTCAGGGGTTGCCGGGTGTAGCCGCCGCCCAGGTAGTCGAAGCCCAGCGTCTCCGTGTTGAGGGTGACGTTGAGCATGTCCAGGTAGGCCTCCAGGCTGAAGGTGTCGTAGGCCCAGGCCTTGGAGACGCGCAGGTCGAAGCGGAAGAAGGGCGGCAGGCGGTCCACCTGGTCGCGATCCACCCGCACCCATGAGGGCTGTCCGTCCGTGTCGGTGCCCTCGCGGTGCGTCTGGCTTCCGAGGGTGCCGTACTCGGGGCGGCCGCTGTTGAAGTGGACCACGCCGCCCAGGGTGATGTTGTTGGAGAACTTGTGGCTGACCACCAGGTTCAGGATGTGTGTCTGGTCGAACGCGAAGGGCAGGTCCGCGGAGTCCTCGGAGAGGACCCGACCTGACGAGTCATACCGGTAGAAGGTGGTGCGCCGCGTGCTGCGCTGGAGGCTGTATGACAGCCAGCCGAACCAGTTGTTCCCCAGCGGGTAGCGGATGAGCAGCTCCAGGCCATACGCCAGGCCATGGCTGGTGAAGTCCGGCAGGTCCCAGTCGTCCCGGCTGACCGGCGGTCTGTCGATGTCGATCTGCCGCGCGCGCACCCGGCGGAAGCCGTCCTGGCGGGGGCCGCCATCCGGCGGAGGCGGCGACGTGTCCGGGTCGCCAACGGCATCCGGGTCGTCCGTCAGGCCCTCGTCGGAGAAGGGCGTGAGCTCGATGGTGCGCAGCATGGGGTTCACATAGACATCCAACCCCACCTCCCATGTGTCGAAGGCCTTCCACTCCACGCCCGTGGAGAGCTGCACGCCCTCCTGGAGGCCCAACAACAGGCTGCCCACGTCCACCACCGGCAGGCTGATGAGGGTGGTGGGCGGCTGGTGGAAGATGCCCGCGCCGCCCTTGAGGGTCACCGTGTCGGTGAGCTTGTGCCGCACGGTGAGGCGCGGCTCCAGCACCTTGTGGTCGAACCCGCCGGACAGGTGGTAGGCGTCCAGCCGCAGGCCAGGCACCACCGTCCATCTGTCATCAGGCGTCCACACGCCCTCCGCGTACGCGCCGGTGAAGGTGGCCAGCGCCACCGGCACGTGCACCGTGTCCTCGTCCACCTGCCGACCGTCCTCCACCTTGAGCACGTCCACGATGGCGCGCTTGTGCTCCACGTCCGCGCCCGCGCGCAGCAGGAGCCGCTCATCCAGCGGCACGCTGTAGCCCAGGCGCCCGGAGTAGTTGCCCTGGTCGATGTAGATTTCGTCCCCGTCGTCCGGCCCGCGCGACACGACGGCGAAGCGGTCCAGGCCCCAGGTCCCCCCGACTTCGAGCTCGCCCCTGCCCAGCGGGTGGCGGCCGCGCAGGTCCACGCGGTGGAAGTTGATGGACTGGAGCGCGGTGTCGCCCTGGTCGTCCTGCGCCTCCGAGCCGAAGGTGTCCGACGAGCCAAAGGCAAACAGCCGCAGCTTGCCCCGGCCCACGTCCTGCTCCACGCGGGCCTGATAATCCCAGAAGTCCAGCACCACCTTCGGGTTGGTGCGCCCCGGCGGCGGCGGGTCCTGCAACTGATTGGCCGCGAGCGCGATGATCCACGGTGTATAGGAATAGCGGCCCGCGAGGCTGACGTTGGTGCCGGTGGACTTGAAGGGCGTCTCCAGGAAGAAGCCCGCGTTGATGAAGTCCGCGTAGGCGCTGCCGTGCACGCGGTCGTCGCGAGGGCGGGTGAGGCGCCCGTCGATGGCGCCGCCCATCAGCCGGCCGTACCGCGGCGGCGGCGAGCCCGGATAGAAGTCGATGGCGTCCAGGAAGTCCGGGTGGATGACCGCGGGCCCCAGGAACAGGTGGAAGAGGATGGGGATGCGGATGCCGTCCAGGAAGTAGCCCGTGGACGCGGGCTGGCTGCCGCGCACCACCGGGTACGCCACGCCGGACAGCATGCTGCCCACGCCCGGCAGCAGCATCACCACGCGGAAGGGGTCGCCCATGGTGCCGGGCACCTCCCGCAGCTCCGCGTCGTGCAGCGTGACGCGGCTCACCTCCGTGCGCTCGCGGTCGCCGCGCACCACCGTCTCGTAGGGGTTCACCACGAGCGGCTCCAGGCCGTACACGACCTCCAGCGACTCGCTGGCCTTCAGCGCCTCGCGGAACAGGCCGGGCTTGTGGCCGGGGGCGAACACGCGCACCGCCTGACCGCCCGTGGGGAAGCGCGCCTCGAAGCGGCCGTTCTCGTCCGTCTGCACCGGCGAGTCCGGCGCCGCGTCCGACACCAGCGTCGCGCCAATCAGCGGCCGGCGGTTGCCCTTCTCGCGCACCAGCCCCTGGAGGGTGACCGGCCCCCGCGGCGCCAGCGTGCCCCCGTCCGCGTCGGCGGCCAGCGGGCTGGGCGCCTCGAAGCGGTACTCGAAGAAGAGGCGCACCGCGACGGGCTGGCCCTCCATCCTCGCGGGCGAGAAGCGCAGCGAGGGCGCCGCGTGCAGCGCGGCCTCGTCGAGCAGCGGGTGCACGCCCTCCACCAGCGTGGCGGTGTCCACCTCGCCGGCCTCGTCCACCAGCAGCTCCAGCTTCACCGTGCCCGCCACGCCCTCGCCCACCAGCGTGGGCGGGTACGGGGCGGGCGAGTCCTTCACGAGCGCGGGCGGCACGAAGGCGGCCAGCGCGGGGCCGCCGTCCGCCGCGTCCGCGCCGGCCTCCACCGCCCAGCCCGCGTCCGTGCGCTGGAGCTCCGCCTCCTTCGCGACCGTCCCGCCGCCCCCGTCCGGGCCGTCATCCCCCTCCGTCCACGGCGCGTCCATGCTCGCGGGGGCGGCGCCGGCGGCGAGGTCCTCCTCCGCGACGGGCAGGCCCCCGTCCAGCGTGTCCCCCAGCCGGGCGCTGCCGGGGTCCTGCTCCGGCGACCGGGCCCGAGCCGGCGGCGCGGGCCACAGCAGGCACACCGCGAGCACCAGCGCGGCGGCGTGCCAGGGCGTGCTCCTCTTCGCGAAGGTCATGGGCGACGGCGTTCGTGCAAGGCAGCTCCGGGCCAGCGTCCATGAGGCCAGGGGATGTCCGCCCTGACAAGCGCTGCGCCGTGCCGCGTGCCAACACCGCCCGCCGTGCGCACACGGGAGGACGAGCCCTTTCCGCTGGAGGACATTTGCCCTCCGCGTCACGTCGCGCCGTGGATGACCGGCCCCGCCCCGCGGACAGGGCGCCCCATTCCGGATCCATCCCCACCTTCCTGGAAGTCGTCCTTTCCCATTTCCCGGCTGCCATGAGACGCCCCAGCCCTCCCAGACTTCACTCCCACGACATGCTCCGAGCCAGGGTTCGCGCGGCGTCCGGCGTCACGCGAGCCCGCTCATGATTCCCCCGCCGTCCCTGCGATACCTGCCCCACGGACTGCTCGCGTCACTGCTGCTGGGTCTCATGTTGATGCCGCTGCTCTTCCCGCCGTCGCTGGCGCGCGCGGGGAACGAAGGGCCGGACACCTTCATCGACGAAGGGCCCCCCGGGGCCACGCCCTCCGGGGAGGCCACCTTCGTCTTCACCGCCACCACGCTGAAGCCCGTGTTCTGGTGCTCGCTGGACGGCAGCCTCTACATCCCCTGCGAGTCCCCGTGGCGGCTGAAGGACCTGCCCGTGGGCGAGCACACCGTGGACGTGTACGCGGTGGACGTCAGCACCGGGCACCGCGACACCACCCCGTCCGGCTGGGTCTGGCGGGTGACGAAGGCCCCCCCGGACCCGGGCCGGCCCCCCGCGTCCGCGCCCTGAGGCCCCGGGGCCTTCAGCGGCGCGTGGGCAGGATGGCGGTGGCCACCAGGCTCATCAGCTTCAGCTGGGGGCGCGGCAGCCGGCGCACCGCGCGCAGCAGGCGGCGCATCTCCGGCAGGTCGTCCTTGTCCGTGGAGTCCTCTTCCCACAGCCCCGCGCCCGCCGCCGCCGCCACGGCCAGCCCCAGGGACGCGTCCGCGGACAGCTGCAGCGCCAGGCACAGCCGGAACAGCGTGGGGACGCTGGGCATCATCTTGCCCCGCTCCAGCCGGCCATAGACCTCCGACGCGATGCCGACGCGCTCCGCCACGTCCGCCTGCGTGAGACCGGCCCGCAGCCGCGCGTCCCGGGCCGCCGCCCCCACGCTGACCGCCAGCTTGCGCTCCAACTGCCGCCGCGACCGCGCCGCCGCCGACGCGGGCGTCATCCGGGGCTTCTTCCGGACGCGACCGGAAGCGAGAGGACCTCTGGGGTGGGTTTTCACCACATCAACCTTGCACGTGACGTCCGCTGGGGGTGGCCGCAAGGCTCGCGACCCCTCTGCCGCCGGAACGGTTCAGAGGTCGTTATAACCCGTCACGTCACCAGGGCCCATCCCTATATGGCAGGTAGTCCTGCATTCCTCGCCCGCCGGCCGCGCGTCGCTCACGGCGCCAGCAGCCTACATGAGACGACATGTGAATCCCGGAAGGCGTGAAGGATTCTCCGGCTTCGGGGCCTCGGGGTTGCGCTCAGGGCGCGCCGCGGCCGGCGTAGAGGCAGTCCAGGGCCTCGTCCAGGAGGCACAGGGCGGCGTCGCTCCAGCCGCGCAGCCGCTGCTGGGGCGTGGGGCGGCCCACGTGGGGGATGAGCTGGGCGTCGGCGGCGTCCTCGATGAACTGCGCCTGCTGCTCCGGGTTGAGCTCCGCCCAGCGCCGGTGGCCCACGGCCTTGCGCCAGTCGTAGCCGTCCCCCACGTACTGCGCGGCGAGCGCGCCGCTCAGGTAGCCCGTGCCGCCGTGCTGGTGCTGCCACACGTGGGTGAGCTCGTGCACCAGCAGCCGGAAGCCCACCGCGCCGTAGCCGGGGGGCACGAAGAGGATGTCGCCGTGGGCGAACGCGCGGCCCGGCAGGCCCAGGAGGCCCAGGGCGCCCTCCTTCACGCGCACGCAGCGGAAGTCCACGCTGTCGCCGAAGATGGGGCGCAGCCGGTCCACCTCCGCGTCCGTCAGCCGGCGGCCCACGGGCTCCAGGCCCGTCACCACCTGCACGGCAGACAGCACCCGCCCGCCCAGCATCAGCACCAGGTCCACCGGCACCTGCGCCACGCGGAACAGGGAGCGCTTGAGCTGGGGCAGCCCCTCGCGCGAGCGCCCCGTCGCGCAGCGGGCCATGCCGCTGGCGAAGAGCATCAGCGCCAGGTACGCGCTGCGCGCGGCGCCCGCGGACGCCCCGGCGATGCCGGTGAACAGCCCGTGGCCCGCGTCCGCCACCCGCGCCGTCAACGGCGCCAGGCGGGGAGCGTCACGGCGGGAGTCACGGACGGCTTGCGGATGGAGCGACGTGGGAGACCCCAAGGACTCTCTCCAGGAGCGAGCGCAGCTCACCGGCCCGCCAGGGCCGGCCGAGTGCGAAGTGGGTGTGGCAGGCCGTCGGGAAGGTGGCGCTCGCTTCGGGACGGAAGCCGGAGGACAGGAGGATGCGCGGGCCGTGGAAGCCCCGGTCCACCAGCCGGCAGAGGAAGTCGCTCACGACGCGGCGATCCGCGTCCAGGTCCAGCACCAGCCCGTCCACCGCCACGCCCAGGTCCAGCCGCCGGTCCGCCGACGTCGCCCCCAGCGCCGTCACCAGCCGGCACCCCAGCCCCACCTCCCGCGCCACCGCCAGCCGGACCTCGGGGGCCTCGGAGATCACCAGCAGCGTCGGCGCCGCCTTCCCGGTCCGGGGCCCCGAGGCCGGGGCCCGGGCCCCTCGCCGCGCACCCGGGACCGCGGGCGCCGTGGGACGGCTGAAAGCGAATTCCGGGACAAGGAGGGAAGACGATGCGGTGGACACGTCCCCAACGATAAGCAGCAAGAACGGAAATATCAAGCTTGGCTTGAATCACCGTCAGAACGGGGAGCTCCTACCAGGGTGAGGGATGCGATCTCCGGGGCGGGCCCCAGGCGGAGCGGGGGGCCCCAGTACCCGGTACCGCGGTGCGTGTAGACCCGGGTCCCGGCGACGGTGGCCAGGCCCCGCACGACGGGCTGCTGGAGCTTCACGAAGAACATGAAGGGGAAGATCTGCCCGCCGTGGGTGTGGCCGGACAGCTGGAGGTCCACGCGCAGGCCCTCCAGGGAGAGGGCGGTGCGGGGCTGGTGGGCCAGCAGCAGGCGGGGCACGTCCGGCGGGGCGCCGGCGAGCGCGAGGTCGGGGCGGCTCGCCAGGGGCGGGTCGATGTGGCCGGCGTCGTGGTCGGTGACGCCGGCGACGACGAGCCGGGCGCCGCCGCGCTCCACGACGCGGTGCTCGTTGGTGAGGACGGTGAGGCCCAGCCGGGAGACCTCGGCCATCCAGGCGCGGGCGCCGTGGTAGAACTCGTGGTTTCCGGTGACGTAGTAGACGCCCAGCGGGGCCCTCAGGTCCGCGAGCGGCGTCAGCTGGTCGCGCAGCGGGTCCACGGAGCCGTCCACCAGGTCGCCGGTGATGGCGACGAGGTCCGGCTCCAGGGCGTTGACCTGGTCCACCACGCGCTGGAGCCACACGCCGTCCAGGGTCGGGCCCACGTGGACGTCGGACAGCTGCACGACGCGCAGGCCCTCCAGGCCCGGGCCCAGGTCCCGGAGCGCCACGGTGGTGCGCTCCACGCGGGCCTTGCCGCGCGCGGTGACGAAGGCGAAGGCCACGGCGGGCAGGGCGGTGCCCAGCACGGCGACCGCGCGGCCCCGGGCGAGCGCGCGCATGTCGGTGACGGCGCCGGACAGGGACAGCGCGGCGCCGACGACGTCCGAGGCCAGCACGGCGGTGAGGAACACCCCGAAGGCCCCCAGCCACAGGTACGCGCCCCACTGGATGACGCGGGAAAAGCCGGTGGCCTCACGGCGCGCGGCGCGAAACCCCGCCAGCAGGACGAGGTAGCAGAGGCCCAGCAGGCCCCAGCCCAGGGCGGCCCAGGGAGCGGGCCAGCCAGGGGCGGTGAAGAGGCGCAGGCCGATGTAGACGTGCAGCAGGGTGGGCAGCCCCAACCCCAGCAGCAGGGACACCCCCCACCGCCAGTTGCGGGCCCCGGCCGGGCGCCGGGCCCGCCGCGAGGGAGCTTCTTCCGAGGACACGTCCGTCGTCACGCGCGCCACCCTGTCGCCCCGGGAGCCGGGGCGCCTTCGAGGGCGGGAAGATAACGGCCCCCCTCGCGCCGCGCCCGCCAGCTCCACCGGACGCCTGGCGGGCCCCCCTGGAGGGACGAGGGACGCGGGCGCCCCGTCAGCTCCGCGAGCGGCGGCGGCGCGCCAGGGCGCCCAGGCCCACCAGCGCCCAGAGGCTGATCATCCCCGCGGGCGCCGCGCCGCAGCCGCAGCCCACGTCCAGGTCGGTGGGGCCCCGCACCTGGAAGCCCACCTCCGGTGAGCGCAGCCCCGCCTCGCCGTCGTCCGTCAACCCCTGCGCGACGACCTTGTGCGCGCCCGTCGCGAGCGCCTTGTCCGCCGTCAGCACGTGGCGGAAGACGCCTTCGTCATCCGCCGTGGCGGTGGCGAGCGCCTTGCCGTCCAGCTCCAGCCGCACGGTGGTGCCGGGCAGCGCCACGCCCACGAACGTGAAGGTCGGATCCACCGTCGCGCCCTCCGCGGGCACCACCACCCTGGGCACCGCCGGATCCGCCGCGCCCGCGTCGGGGCCTCCAACCGCGCCGCCGTCCGCGCCGGACTCGACCACCTCGAAGCCCACGACGTCGGAGTACGGCCCGTCCTCGCCCGCCTCGTTGTGCGAGTGCACCGTGACCCTGTGCGAACCCACGCTCAGCGGCTCCGAGGCCGGCACCTGGTAGCGGAAGCGCCCCAGCAGGTCCAACGGCACGATGTGGTCCGGCCCGTCGTCGATGACCACGCCCACGCTCACGCCATTGGCCGCGGTGCCGGCGAACAGCGGCGTGGGCCCCACCGTGTCCCCGTTCGAGGGCACCACCAGCACGGCCATCTGCACGACGCCGCCGTCCGCGAGCACCACCGCGGGCGTGGTGAAGCGCACCGGCTCGGAGGACTTGCTCGCCACGCCCAGCACCTCGGCCCAGGCGATGACCTCGTGAGCGCCCGCGCCCAGCGGCGTGGTGGCGTCGTAGGTGAAGCGGCCATCCGAGCCCGGCACCACCGCGCCAATCTCCCGCCCGTCCACGACGATGTGGACGACCGGCCCGTTCGTGCCCGCGATCCCCGCGAAGCGAGGACGCGGGGTGGCGGACACCTCGCCCGACGCGGGCGCGGAGAGGACCGGCGCCTCGGGCACCTGGTAGCCCTCGGGCACCAGCTGCGTCGTCCCCTCGGACGTGCCGCCCGTGGACGACCCGCCGTCCGGGGTGCCCGCGTCCGCCGTCGTGGAGGCCGGCCCCGCGCCATGCGAGCCCGCGCCCGGGTAGCTGGACACGCCCGCGCCGCCCGCGCTCACGCTGGACGCGCACCGGAGCACGCTGGCCTGGAGCAGCACCCGGCCGCCCGCGCCACCGCCGCCCGGCCCGTAGGGCTGCTTGTCCACCTGCGTGTTCCCGCCCGCGCCGCCCAGCGCCGCGACCGCGCCGCAGCCCAGGAGGTCCACCGCGCGCAGCACCACCGCGCCGCCCGCGCCGCCGCCGCCCGCGCCGTCACTGCCCGTCGCGTTGCCCGCCGTCGCACCGGAGGCGCTGTAGACGCCCGTGCCCTCGAACGCGGTGGCGCGGATGAACACCACGCCGCCGCCCGCCGCCCCGCTGGAGCCGAACGCGTCGGAGCCCTGGCCGGCGCCGCCGCCGCCGCCGAACGCGAAGCGCTCGAACACGGAGTAGCTCAGCGCCGCGCCGCCCAGCCCGCCCTCCTCGCGCTGCCCGTCCTCCAACGCCGTGCGCCCGCCGACGCCGCCGCTGCCGCCGTGGCCGCCACCGCCGCCGCCCGCGAGCGCGCAGTTGCCGCCGCCACCGCCGTTGGTCAGGTTGCCGCGCCCGGTGGCGATGCCGCTCTTGGATGCCTGGCCCGCCACGCCCTCGCCGCGCGCGGAGCCGCCCTTGCCATGCTCCAGCTCCAGCCCCGTGCAGCCCGCCAGGCCCGGGATGTCGGCCTGGAAGACGCCGCCCAGGTACCCCAGGCCGTCCGCGTCGATGCGGCCGTCGTTGACCACCTTGCCCGAGACCAGCATCGCGAGGATGCCGCCGGACCCGCCGTCCCACGGCGACGTGGTGAGCCGCGCGCCCGCCTCGATGACGACGTCGGAGTACTCGAACACGCGCACCACCTGGGCGCGCCCCGCCGTGTACGCGTAGCGCAGCGGCGCGCTCAGCCCGAAGACGACGGGCGAGGAGGACGACACCGTCTCCACCCGCGCCATCTCCCAGCGGCCCAGCGCGACCGACCCCTCCAGCTGCACGGCCTTGCCGTTGTTGCCCACGTCGGGCGTGGACGCCAGGCCGGTGCTCTCGTGGACCAGCACCAGGTCGCCCGCGGAGACCTTGAGGCCGGACACGACCAGCTCCTTGTCCCCGGCCACGACGCTCTTGCGCAGCGGGGCATTCACGCCCAGCGAGTGCGTCTGCCCGGCGGTGAGGGTCAGCACCTTGTCGCGTCCGGTGCCCAGGCCAAAGGAGTCCGGCTCCGCGCGAGCGACGTTCCCCAGGAGCAATCCAACGAAGAGAGCCAGCGTGATGCGCATGCCCCCATGGTGCCCCACCGGGCGTCCGGGGTCGAGAGACGCCCCCTGTCAGCGGGACGAAGCCAGGTCCTGGAGCCCCCGCGCGTTGAGGGGCGCGAAGAAGGGCTGGCGCAAGAGCCGGCCCAGCGCGCGGCGCTCGACGCAGAGCAGTTGGAGCGCGTCCTCCCACTCCCCCAGCACCGCCACCGCGCGCACGTCCGCCGCGTCGCGGTACAGGTCGTTGAGGTTGTGCACGAGCGCGGACACGTCCTCCACCTCCCAGCGCTCCGTGACGTCGCCCGCCTCGACGTGCAGCTCCAGCGCGGGGCGCTCGCGCACGTCCACCACCTTGAGCCGCCGGGCCGCGCCCCCCATGGCCGCGGTGAGCGGACCCACCAGCTCATCCGGCCGGACGCCGTACCCCACGGAGAGCCCGCCCGCGAGCAGGCCCGCGTCGCACAGCCGCAGCAGCGACACGTGGGGAGGCTCGCCCTTCGGCACCAGCGCGGCGGCGGCGGGGTCCTTGAGCAGCCGCTCGCGGTCGAGCGCATCCAGCAGGGAGGCCATGGCCCGGCCACCCTATCAGGGCCCCTCGCCCTCCCAGTAATCCACCTGCGCGTCCAGGGGCAGATACGCGTGCAGCGTGCGCGACGCCTTGTCGCCCCCGGGCGCGGCCCCCGCGAAGACGCCCACCTTCCTCGAGTCCGGATACATGAGCACGTCCGGCGCCTCCATGGTGGAGAAGCACAGGTAGCGCAGCGGCTCAGGGCCGTCGTTGATGAGCTGGTGCGCGCACTCCGCGCCCGGCGGCAGCGCGACGTAGTCCCCCGCGCGCACGGGCAGCGTCTCCTGTCCCAGGCGAAGCGAGCCCGAGCCGGCCAGGACGTAGACGGCCTCTTCATTGCCCAGGTGGTAGTGCAGCGGCCACGAGCGGCGGCCCGGCGGGAGCTCCACCAGGCTGCACCCGAGCTTGCGCCCGTGCGCGGCGGCGCCCAGCTGCTTGCGCTTGAGCGCCACGCGGCTGCCGTGGGCGAGCTCGGTCCAGGGGACGTCTTCCGAGTGGACGAGGTGGGGCGAGGCCATGGCAAACTCCTGGGTCACGGGCGCTCCGCGACGAGCGCGAACACGCGGTGGGGAACGGACATCGGCTCCTGGGGGAAGCGCTCGGCGAGGAGCGCGCCCAGCGCGGCGTCGAAGCGGGCCACCTGCTCGAGCGGGAGCATGGCGCCGATGCGCGAGTTGGCGCGCATCCGGCCGCGCCACGCCTCGTGGGTGTAGGGAACGACCGTGTCGAAGGTGAAGGACGTCAGGGACTGGAAGCCGGCCACGCCCACGTCGCGGAACCAGTCCGGGTAGATGCCCATGCCCCGGCCGAAGCGATCCACGGCCAGCTGGACGCGGGGGCTGAACTCCTCCACCAGGGCCTCGGTGGCCTCCAGCAGGTTGCCGGGCAGGGCCGTCCAGTCGAAGTGGCAGAGGATGAGCCTGCCGCCGGGCTTGAGCAGGCGGAACACCTCGCGCGCGGCGGCGGCGCGATCGAACCAGTGCCAGCACTGGCCCGCGAACACGCGGTCGAAGGCGCCTGAGGGCAGGCCGGTGTCCTCCGCGGGGGCCTCGCGGAAGTCCACGCGCAGGCCCTCGTCACCGGCGAGCCGCGCGGCGGCCTCCAGCTGCGGCGCGGACACGTCCAACGCGGTGACGGCGCAGCCGCGCCGGGCCAGGTTGAGCGCGATGGTGCCGGTGCCGGTCCCCAGGTCGAGCACCCGCAGGCCGGGCGTGAGCACGCCGTCCTGCTCCAGCCGCCTGTAGAAGGCCTCCGGGAACCCCGCCCGGTATCTCGCGTAGTCCGAAGACGTGCGTCCGAAGTCCACGTTCATGGTCGCTCTCCCGTCAGGTCATGCCTCGCCCGGCGAGCGCCCCGACTCGACAGGAGGGTCCAGTCGAGTCGAGACTCCGCTCCAGGGAGGCACGCGAGACATGGTGCGTCGCGCAGGGGGACGTTCTCAATCTCGATTCGACCATCCAGTTGAGGAGGAGCTGCTGCGCGCGGACGAGGCGGCGGCCCTGCTGGGGGTGAAGCGGGCGACGCTCTACACGTACGTGAGCCGGGGGCTCGTGCGCTGCGTGCCGGAGAAGGGCACGAAGGAGAACCGCTACCTGCGCGCGGACGTGGAGCGGCTGAAGACGCGCCACGACGCCCGCGCGGGCCACGCGGCGGTGGCCTCCGGAGCGCTGCGCTGGGGCGAGCCCGTCATCGACTCGTCGGTGTCGAGCATCAGCGAGGAGCGGCTCACGTACCGGGGCCACGACGCGGTGGAGCTGGCCACGCGAGGCCACCGCTTCGAGGACGTCGCGGAGCTGCTGTGGACCGGGCGCCTGCCGCCGGAGTCCACCCCGTGGCCCGCGCTGGGAGCGCCCTGGGACACCACCGCCGGGCGCGCGGCGTCCTCGGCGCGAGGCACGCCCCCCGCGTCCCCGGCGCGCGGCGCGGGCGCACCGCGGAGCGCGCGGTCGCCCTCCCCGGAGGACGTCGTCGCCCCACCGCCCGGGGACGCGCCGCGCGTGTCTCCGTCCGCCCTGGCGACCATGCTGCCGCGAGGCACCCCGCCCCTCTCCGCGCTCGCCGCGCTGGTGCCCCTGCTCGCGGCGAGCGACGCGGGCCGCTTCGCCGCGCCCGCGGAGCAGGAGATGCTCCGCGCGCGCCGCCTCATCCGCCACCTGGGCGCATGGGTCTGCGTGGCCCGGGCTCCCGGGCGCGTGCCGCGCGCCTTGAAGGAACCCACGGTGGCCGCGTCCCTGGCCACCGCCTGGGAGGCGAAGCCGAAGCGGACCGCGGAGCTGCTCGACCTGGCGCTGGTGCTCTGCGCGGACCACGAGCTGAACACGTCCACCTTCGCGGCCCGCGTGACGGCCTCCTCCGGCGCGGACCTCTACGCGTGCATCAGCGCGGCGCTCGCGGCCATCTCCGGCCACCGCCACGGCGGCGCCTGCGACCGCGTGGAGGCGCTCATCGCGGAGGTCGGCCGGCCCGAGCGCGCCGCGCAGGTCGTCCACGGCCGCCTGCGCCGGGGCGAGGCCGTGACGGGCTTCGGCCACCGCCTCTACCGCCAGGGCGACCCGCGGGTGCCGCCGCTCGTCGCCGCCGCGTCGAGCGTGAAGCCCGAGTCCCTCAAGGTCCGCGTGGCCCGCGCCGTCATGGACACCATGCGGGACGCCGGCCACCCGCCCCCGTCACTGGACTGGGGCCTGGTGATGCTCGCGGACGCGCTGGGCCTGCCCTCCGGCGCCGCCACCGTGCTGTTCAGCCTGGGCCGCACCGCGGGCTGGGTCGCCCATGTCCTGGAGCAGCGCGAGCAGGGCCACCTGCTCCGCCCCCGCGCCCGCTACGTGGCGCCCCCGCCCCGGTAGTACCTTGAAGTCCCCCCGCGCGGCTGTTGCCTGGCGTGCACGCCGCGCGGCTTTCCCTTGGGCGCGCTGTCCCCCCGAGCACAGACTGCCTGCCCCGTGAGCACCTCCCGTCCGTCCCTGCCCTATCCCGCCCTGATGTTGCTCGGCAACGTGGCGTTCATCGCCTCGTGGATCGTCATCCTCAAGCGCCCCGAGGGCTGGCAGGTCGTGGGCCCCGTCCTCCTGGTCCTCTTCCTCGCCCTGCGCGTGGGCGGCGTGTGGAGGTACGCGCTGGGCACCATGGACCCCACCGGCCGCGTGAAGCGCTCCGCCGTCCTCTCCACCGTGCTGGCCGTGCTCGCCGTGGGCCTGTGGGGCTACACGTGGCTGAGCGGCCCCCACTAGAAGCGAAACGGGCGCCCCTCCCGAAGTGGAAGGCAGCGCCCGTCGTCACGTCCCGCCCCGGGGAGGCCCCGCGTCAGACGTTGAAGCGGAAGTGCATGCAGTCGCCGTCCTGCACGACGTACTCCTTGCCCTCCACGCGCAGCAGGCCCTTCTCCTTCACCGCCGCCTCGCTGCCCAGCTTCACCAGGTCCTCCCACCGGAGGACCTCCGCCTTGATGAAGCCGCGCTCGAAGTCCGAGTGGATGACGCCCGCCGCCTGCGGCGCCTTGAAGCCCTTGTGGATGGTCCACGCGCGGCACTCCTGCTCGCCCACCGTGAAGTACGTCCACAGGCCCAGCAGCTTGTAGCCCTCGCGCACCACCTTGTGCAGGCCCGGCTCCGTCAGGCCGGAGTCCGCCAGGAAGCTGGGGCGCTCCTCCTCGGGGAGCTGCTGGATTTCAGACTCCAGCGCCGCCGCCAGCACCACCACGCCCGCGCCCTCCTTGGCGGCCATCTCGCGCACCGCCTGCACGCGCGGGTCGCTGTCCTCCTTGCCAATCTGCTTCTCGCTGATGTTCGCCACGTACAGCACGGGCTTGTCCGTCAGCAGGAACAGGTCCTGGATGGCGGCGTGCTCTTCCTCGGTGAGCCTCTGCGCGCGCACCGTGACGCCTTCATCCAGCTTCGCCTTGATGCGCTCCAGCAGCGCGACCTCGGCCTTGGCCTCTTCACCGGCCTTGCCGCCCACCTTGGTGTTCTTCAGCGAGCGCTCGCGGCGCTTCTCCACCGTCTCCAGGTCCTTGAGGCACAGCTCCGTGTCGACCACGTCCCGGTCCCGCACCGGGTTCACGCCTCCCTCGACGTGGGTGACGTTGTCGTCCTCGAAGCAGCGCAGCACGTGGAGCACCGCGTTCACCTGCCGGATGTTCCCCAGGAACTGGTTGCCCAGGCCCTCGCCCTTGGACGCGCCGCGCACCAGGCCCGCGATGTCCACGAACTCCAGCGACGTGGGGATCTTCTTCAGCGGCTTGATGAGCGCGGACAGCTTGTCCAGGCGCTCGTCCGGCACCGGCACCACGCCCACGTTCGGCTCGATGGTGCAGAACGGATAGTTCGCCGCCTGCGCGCCCGCGGCGGACAGGGCGTTGAACAGGGTGGACTTGCCCACGTTGGGCAGACCGACGATGCCGATGGAGAGAGCCATGATGGAATCCTGGAACAGGCGGGCGCGGCGGGAGACTCCCGGCCTGGGTTAGGCCGAGCGGCGGGTCGCCGTGGCGCTCGTCGCGCCGGGCAGGCCCTGCACGAACTGCTCGGCCAGCGCGCGGTGCTTGGCGTCATCCAGCCGCTCGTTGAGCAGCTTGGCGGCCACGTCCATGGCCAGGTCCACGGCCATGGCGCGGACCTCGGTGATGGCCTTGGCCTTCTGGTCTTCAATCTCGCGGCGGGCGGACACCTTCAGCTCCTCCGCCTCCTTGCGGCTCTTGGCCATCAGCTCCTCGCGGAACTTGTCCATGTCCGCCTTCATGCGGCTGGTGTCCTCGGCGGCCTGACGGCGGGCCTCGGCGATGGCCGTCTTCTGGTCGGCGAGCAGCTTCTCCGCCTCGGCGCGCTCACGCTTGGCGCTCTCGATGGCGTTGGTGATCTGCTTCTCGCGCTCCTCGACGAGCGAAAGGATGGGGCCCCACGCCTTCGCCCGCAGCACCAGCAGGACGATGACGAAGGTGACGATGGTCCAGAAGATGAGGCCCGGACGGACCTCCACGAAGCTGCTGGCGGCGAGGACAGAGGGCAGGAACATGGCGGGGTCCCGGTGAAGCGGAAAGACAGAGGGAGGATGCGGGAGGCTTCGGGTGAGGCGGGTGCTGCGAGCCGGAGCGCCGGCGCCCCTTCTTCCCGAAGAGGACACCGGCTCCCGGTGACACCGACGCCCTGACTCAGACCTTGATGGCGAGCAGGATGCAGACGACCAGCGCGAACAGCGTGGCGCCTTCGATGAGCGCCGCGGCGATGATCATCGTGGTGCGGATGTCGCCGCCGGCGGCCGGCTGACGGCCCGTGGCGTCCATGGCGGCGGCGGCCAGCTTGCCGATGCCGAGGGCGGCGCCGATGATGGAGAGACCCGCGCCGATACCGGCGGCGAGGAACGCGAGAGCGATGTTGGTCATGGGAGCACGTCTTCTTTCGTGAGGCGGGACCCGCTTGTGGGGGGGTCGTGAATTCCCTTCAGGACTACCTCCGGCGACCTTTCGAATCGCCGGGTCTTCAACCGGGGCGCGCCGTCACACCGACGTGCGCCCCGTCAACTCGAAGGAGGACGGCTCAGGCCAGGTGGTGCGCCTTGCCGTGGTCGTGGCTCTCGCCACCCTCGTGGTGGTCATCGTGGTGGCCCATGGCCACGCTCATCCCGATGAACAGCGCCGACAGCATGGTGAACACGTACGCCTGCACGAAGGCCACGAACAGCTCCAGCAGGTAGATGCCGAAGGCGAACGGCACGCTCACCAGCGCCACCGCGGGGCTGCGGAGCATGAAGATGAGGCCCAGCAGGAAGAAGATGACGATGTGGCCCGCCAGCATGTTGGCGAAGAGGCGGATGGTGAGCGCGAAGGGCTTGGTGAACAGGCCCAGGAACTCCACCGGAATCATGATGGGCCACAGCCACGGGGCCACGCCGCCCGTCAGGTGCTTCAGGTAGCCGCCCAGGCCCGCCGCGCGGATGCCCGCCGCCTGCGTGACGAAGAAGGTGCACAGCGCCAGGCCGCAGGTGACCGCGATGTTGCCCGTGGCGGTCGCCATCCAGGGGAACAGGCCCAGCAGGTTCATGAAGAGGATGAAGAAGAACGCGGTGAGCAGGTAGGGCACGAAGCGCGGGCCCTCCTCCTTGCCGATGTTCTTGATGGCCAGCTCGTCGCGCACGAAGAGGACCAGCATCTCGAAGAGGTTCGCCCCGGCGCCGCGCGGCACCAGCTTCGTCTTGTCGCGGTTGCTCCAGATGAGGATGGAGACGATGAGCAGCGCCGCCGCCAGCCACATCATCACCGTGTGCTTGGTGATGGAGAGGTCCAGGCAGCCGGCGCCCAGGCCCGGGTACACCTCACCGTGGCCCCCGCCGTGCGGATCCGCCACCGGCGCGCAGGCGCCCTCGTGCAGCGGGATGAGGATCTTCGGCAGGTGGATGGGGATGTGGTTGTGGCTGAGGGGGATCTCGAACTCGTACTCGTTCGAGTCGGACACGTGGTGGAGGATGTAGCCGGCGACGTCCTCGCCCTCGGCGTCCTTCTCCTCGTTCGCGTAGCCGTGCTCGTCGGCCTGGCTGGAGGCCCACACGGCGCCCGCGAACAGACAGGCGAACAGCACCATTGCCTTGCGCATCACTCGTCTCCGCCCGCCGCGTCTTTCGACGCGGCCATCACGTAGCTGACTTCAATCCACTGCAACGCGAAGTAGACGCCGAAGAAGCCGCCCACGAACGCGATCGCGCTCAAACCTCGGGACACCACCCACGCCAGCCCGATCCCCACGCCCACGCCCCTGAGGGCGAAGACGATCCCGACCACCTTCAACGCCGCCTTCAAGTCCGCCTGCATCGCCGCGCGCCGCTTGAGCACCAGCGCCAGCACGCCCGTCACCGCCGCCACCCCGACACCCAGGAGCGCGGAGACGCGGTCCTCCGTCACCCTGGGCAGCGCCGCCGCCACCACCGCGCCCACGCCCATCACCGCCGCCGCCAGCCCCGCGTGCGTCCAGAACGGGTCCCGCTTCGGCTGTCCGCCCGTCCCCGTCACTTGCGCTTCCCCAGCCGCGCCATCGCATGGAGGAAGCCGTAGAACCCCACGCCAATCCCCACCAGGCTCAGCCCCAGGAGCAGCCAGGGCGAGGTCCCCAGCCGCCTGTCCAGGAAGTACCCGCCCAGGACCCCCACCACCGCCCCGCCCACCAGCTTCCAGACCGCGGAGATGTACGGCTCCGCCGCCCGCATCTGCCGGGCCGTCTCGCCCAGCTCACTGCCCGGCGCGCCCTCCTGACTCCGAGGCTCCTGGTCTGCCATGCGGACGCCTCACCAAACCCCGGAAAAGTCTTGGGTTTCCATCGCCAACCCCGACCCCGCCCCTTACACGCGCGGGCGCCGCTTAGCACCGAATGCGCGGCGCGTGCAACCGGTACGGGGACGCGGGGCGCCCCACCGCCAGCAGCGGTTGCCGCACCCGCAAGCGCAGCTACCACGGCGGAGGGGCCAGGGGGGTCGTTTCTCCTCGGAGGGGGGCCCCCTTCCGGCAGGCGGCCCGGGAGGCGCCCGGTGGATCAGCGGCGGGGGGTGGCCCGGGGGGTGACAGGCGGCCGGGCGGAGCGCCCTCCGTCTCTCAGCACCGGCCCCGCGGCATCGCCAGCTTGCCGGGGGCCACGTTGGCCGCCCATGCCCAAGGAGTCACGCATGCCGAAGCCGCTCGAGCTCACCTCTCCGAAGTTCAAGGACGGGATGCCCATCCCCATCGCCTACACCGGCGAGGGCGACGACAAGGCCCCACCCCTGCACTGGGAGAACCTCCCCGCCGGGGCCAAGAGCCTGGCCCTCATCGTGGAGGACCCGGACGCGCCGGACCCGGCGAACCCCCAGCGCACGTTCTGCCACTGGGTCCTCTACAACCTCCCCGTCAACGCGCAGAACCTGCCGGACGGGGCCACCCTGGACGTGCTGCCGCAGGGGGTGAAGCTGGGGCGCAACGACTTCGGCCGGCAGGACTACGGCGGGCCCATGCCGCCCATTGGCAACCACCGCTACTACTTCAAGCTGTACGCCCTGGACACGGTGCTGCCGGACCTGAACCAGCCCACCCGCACGGAGCTGCTCAAGGCGATGGAGGGCCACATCGTGGGGGAGACCCAGCTCATGGGCACCTATGAGAAGGCGCACCACCGCAGGCACTGAAGGGGCGCGGGGCACCTCAAGGTGACGGCAGCTCGCGCGGCATCACGGCGGGCAGGTGGGGCACCTTGAGGTACTCCACGCGCGTGGGCCTCGGCTCCACCGGGGGCCAGCCCGGCGCGTCCAGCGCGTCGAGCAGCGTGAGCACCGGGTAGTCGAAGGGCTCCACGTGCGGGCCCGACGCCGGCAGGGGGACGAGGCCCCACGCGAGCGACAGGCGCAGCCGCTCGCACCGCGCCAGCTGCGGCACATACGCGGGCAGCCGCTGGAGCAGCTCCGCGTGCGGGGCGTGTTCGCCCGCCTCCAGGAAGCGGCAGTACGCGATGGCCTCCTCGCGGTTGAGCACCTCCGGCGGCACGTCCTGGAGGAAGCGCGCGCGCAGCGGGCCCAGCTCCGGCCGCTTCGCTTCGTCCACCCAGGCGAGCTGCTCGCGCACGCGCTCGGTGCGGTGGAAGTCCATCATCCGGCCGGCGCGCTCCACCACCGCCGGAGCGACCTGGCGGAGCGCCTCCGCCTCCGGCTGCGTCAGGCCCAGCGGGGCCAGGGCGCCGGGGGCATCGCGGCGCCAAGCCTCACGAAAGCGGGGCTCCACGTGCAGCCGCGCCAGGACCTCCAGCGTTCGTGGGTAGCTCATCGTCGGTCGCTCATCGTGGGGCTCCGTGCTCAAGCCGCGCTCGCGCCGCAGCGCTGGAGGATGGCGCGCGCGCGGGCCAGCTCCTCCACCAGCCGCGCGAAGGGAGGAAAGCCGCTGTCCATCTCGAAGTTCACCCCGCGCACCGGGCTGCGCGGCGCCACGTACTCCAGCAGGCGCCACACCTCCTCCGGCGAGGGCGCGGAGTGGCTGTCCAACCTCAGCCCCTCCATCGTGATGCCGCCCGCCAGGTGCACCTGCACCACGCGCTCCAATGGCAGCCGGTCCAGGAAGGCATACGGGTCGAACCCGTGGTTGACCGCGTTGCAATACAGGTTGTGCAAGTCCAGCAGCAGACCGCAGTCCGCGCCCTCCACCACGCGGCGCAGGAACTCCGCCTCGTCCAGCGTGTTGAGCGGCGTGTGGAAGAGATACGCGATGTTCTCCACCACGAAGGGCACGTCCAGGTCCGATTGCGCCGCCTTCACGTTGCGCACGCACGTGGCCACCGCCTCCTCCGTCAGCGGCACGGGCGTCAGCGCGCGCAGGGGCAGGTCCCCCACGCGCGTGAAGCACAGGTGGTCCCCGTGCCAGACGCTCCGGGTGACCTGACGGACGCGCTTCAAGCCCTCCCGGTAGCCGGGCGCGTCCACGCCGTCCGAGCCCACCGACAGCTCCAGGCTGTGGCCCACCAGCGGATAGCGCTTCGCGAGCAGCTCCAGCCGCCGCTCCGAGTCCGGCGTGAGCGGCAGGAAGTGCTCGGGCGTCACCTCCAGCCAGTCCACGCCGGGGTTGCCGCGCGCCAGGTGCGGGTTGAGGTCCCAGCGGTAGCTGAGCCCCACGCCCAGGAAGGGGAGGCCCATGGCTTCAGCCCTTGCGCCGCGCCATCACCTGGAGGTGCTGCCCCAGGACGGCGAAGCCCTCGTGCGCCAGCTGCTCCTGCAACGCCAAGATCTCCTCGCGCGCCGCCCACGCGTCCCACGGCGCCTCCGCGGTGCCGCCCCGCGCGGACGCCATCGCCTGAAGCATGTCGAAGAACATCACCGGCTTGCCGAAGATCTCCAGCAGCTCCGCGCCCGCGTCCGCCACCGCGCGCTCCAGCTCGCGCACCGTGAAGGCGTGCACCGGCAGGCCATACGGGCACGTCGTGCGGCCGTCGTGGAGCGTGCGGAAGGCCTCCCGCGGCCTGCCCATCTTCAGATAGCCGGTGAACGCCTCGTAGCGGTTGTCCACGCCCAGCACCACCGGCGCGCCCGGCTTCGCCACGCGCACCAGCTCCTTCACCGCGCGCGGGTACGCGTCCAGGCAGTACGACACCGGGTCGCCCTCGCAGAAGACCAGGTCGAAGGCCGCGTCCGGCAGCGCCAGCGCCGCGACGTCCCCCTCCACGAAGGCCGCGCGGTCCAGCAGGCCCTTCGCGGTGAACCGGGCCCTCGCGCCGTCCAGCATGCCCGGGGAGATGTCCAGCACGGTGACGTGGTGCCCGGCTTGCGCGAAGCGCGTGCCGAACTTGCCGCCCCCGCCGCCCGCGTCCAGCACGCGCCAGGTCGCGCCGTCCTTCGGCAGCAGCGCCTCCACCGGCTTCCAGGTGAGGTGCTCGTACGTCAGCCAGAACAGCTTGATGGCCGTGGCGTCCGGCGCGCCCTGGTCGTACTTCGGGGACACCTCGTCGTAGCGGCGCTTGAGGCCCTGCGGGTCGGCGGCGGTCATGCGAACAGCCCTCGGTCAGGTCAGTAGTTGAAGGAGATCTTCGTGAGGATCCGCCGCTCCTGGGAGCCGGCGAAGGGTTGATCCGTGTAGACGAGGAAGACGTCGCTCCACTGGCGGTAGTGCCACCCCACCATCGCGTCCAGGAACGTGCCCTTCACGGAGTTGTAGTCCGCCAGCTCGTACACGCCGCCCTTCTGCAAGGTCAGGCGCGCGTAGAGGTCCGGGCTGAAGTGGTAGCGCAGCTGCGCGTAGCCAGAGAAGCTGTAGCCGTCCCCGGACGTGCCGTAGAGGTCGCTGTTCTGGGGCACGTTGAAGTTGCGCGTGTAGAAGCCGCTGAGGCGCGCGACGATGTGCGGCCCGATCTTGATGTTCGCCGCGCCGTTGAAGCCGCGGATCTCCCCGCCCAGGAAGCGGCCGGCGACGGCCGTCAGCGTGTAGCTCTGCCAGTCGTGCGGGAACAGGGTGAAGCCGAACGTGCCCAGCCGGTCCCGGAAGCCCAGGTTGTCGTCGTAGATGCCCTCCAGGTAGAGCGCGAAGTCGTGGTGCAGGTAGGGCTGCACGTTGAGGCGGTTGCGCCAGCGCGTGCGCTCGCCCTCGTGGTTGCGGCGCCACAGCGAGTCCCACGTCACGTCCAGCCGGGGCAGGAAGCGCCACTTGGGGAACGGCGTCAGGAACACGCGCGAGTTGTAGCCCTGCTTGTCCACCACCGGCGTCCAGCCCAGCGGGTTCGCGTAGTTCTTCCCGATGTCCTCGAACTGCAACCAGAACTCCGACAGCGTGTCGAAGCGGTGCAGGCCCACGTGGTACGCGTCCGCGTCCTCGTTGCCCAGCGGGCTCCAGCTGCGCAGCGCCTGCGCCTGGATGAAGAACTCCTCGAAGAGGTGGAAGTTGCCGTCCACGCCCACCGTCTGGAAGTCCGAGTCTCCGAACAGCCCGCCCCGCCCGCTGCGGTTGAGCGCCACCAGGGCGATCATCGACCGCTTCCCGATGTCCTGCTGCAGCCGCAGCACGCCGGAGTTGACGTTCTCGAAGACGTCGCGGCCCTGCGCGTCCTTGCCCGTGAAGTCGCGGTGCTGCACGTCCAGCATCGCGAAGTTGAGCCCCGCCACCTTGCCGGTGAGCTGCAGGCCGCCCCACACCCGGTCGTGCGGACGGAGCGCGATGCGGCGCGAGGTAAAGATGTTGATGGGCGCGATGAAGAGGTGCTCGCTCTCCAGGAAGAACTGCCGGCGCTCCGGCAGCAGCGGCTGGTCCGTGTCCAGGAGGAGGAAGCCCTGGTCCGCCTCCGCGTCGCTGAAGTCCGGGTTGGCGGTGAGCTTCAGCGACAGCCAGGGCGCCGGGTCGATGCGCGCGTCCGCGCCCACGTTGGGACGGAAGAGGCCGCGGTCGTCGCTGGACTTGAGCGCCACCGTGGAGGCCACGTACGGGGTGACGCTGAAGATGGGGCGCGGCTTGATGCCCTTGAGCCCCTCCAGGTGCGGGTAGCGGCTCACCTTCGCGCTGTTGACGCCGTCCGGCGTCCAGTTGCTCCACTCCTGGTTGCGCGACTGCTCGCGGTCCAGGAGCATGCCGAAGGTGATCTCGTCCTTCTTCTCGAACTGGAAGTTGGCGAACGGGATGCGCACCTCCGAAATCCACCCGTCCTCCACGATGGTGGACTTCGTCTCCCACTCCCCGCGCCAGTTGGTGGAGAACGCCTCGCCGTCATCCACGATGCGCCCGTCGGTGCGCACGCCCAGCGGGTTGGTCCAGAAGTAGTACGCGTTCCGGTGGTCCAGGTACGTGTCCAGGATGATGGTGATGTTGTCCTCCTGGTGGAGGAACCCCTCGTTCTGCACCGTGTAGCCGGTGATGCGCTCCGGCTTGGAGTCCAGGCAGTGGAAGAGGAAGTACAGGTTGTCCTGGTCGTAGAGGATGCGGACCTTCGTGTCGTCCGGCGCGGGCTTGCCGTAGTTGATGCGCGTGAGGTACCAGCCCGAGATCTCCGGCGCCGCCTGCCACGCGGGCTCGTCCCCCTTGCCGTCGATGGTGATGGCGTCCTGCGTCCGCGTCGCGGTGACCTTGTACGTCGAATCAGCGTGTCCCAGCGTGGGCACCAGCGCGGCCAACAGCGCGGTGCCCCAGCGACACACGTGGCGAAGGGGGCTCATCCGGGCTCCGAGGTGGGGGTGAGGGCGGCCACGGGGGCCGGTTCAGGCGTGGCGTGGGAGGACGCCTCGCGCACGCGCGACACACAGCCGAGCGCCAGCGCGAAGGCCACCGACGAGAGGAGGAACGTGCAGTGGATGCCGGCGGCTTGCGCGACGAAGCCGTAGGTGACGGGCGCGAGCACGGAGGCCAGCGCCGCGCAGGAGCCCAGCGCGCCCATGAACCGGCCGCGCTCGGAGGGCTGGGGGGACTGCTCCACCACCAGCGCGGACGCGGAGGAGCGGTGCAGGCCGTCGGGGATCGCCAGCAGCACCCAGGCCACCACCAGCGCCAGCAGCGCGGCGCCGTCCGGCAGCCATCCGCAAGCCCCCAGCACCGCCGCCATCACCGCCATGCCCGCGAGGCCCGGGATGATCATCCCCACGCGCCGGGGCATCCGGTCCGACAGCCGCCCGCCGAAGGGCTGCGCGAACGCGTACGTCAGCCACGACGCCGCCACCAGCGGCCCCACCGCCTCCCGGGGCGCGCCCAGCTCCACTGCGTACAGCGGCAGGTAGGTGGGGAACAGCGCCAGCGCGAAGGTGAAGAAGAACTGCCAGAGGAACAGCGCCGCCGCGCCGGGCCGGCCCTTCACGTAGGTGAACGGCGACACGAGCCCCCGGAACACCAGGCCCCACCCCGCGCCGCCGCGCCCCGCCTCCGCGCGCGAGGGCCGCGCCGGTTCGTCCAGCCCCAGGAGCAGCAGGCTGCCCGCGAGGAACAGGCCCCCCGCCAGGAAGAAGGTGCCCGCCACCGACAGCGCGCGGATGACGGCGGAGGACGCGAACAGCGCCGCGACGAACACCAGGTTCGACGTGGCGTCCAGCAGCGCGAAGAGGGTGGCGCGCTGCCTGGCGGGCGCGAAGTCCGCCACCATCGCGTTGGACACCGGCGCCGCGCTGCGCGACAGCAGCATCTTGAGGATCATCACGGCGGCGAGCGGCTGGGGGTCGTCCACCAGCGCCACCGCCGGCACCATCAGCGACGTGACGAGCGACAGGCCCACCACGAAGGGCTTGCGCCCATGGCGGTCCGACAGCGCCCCCAGCACCGGCTGCACGAAGATGGGCAGGAGCGCCCCCACCGTGTAGAGCGCGCCAATCTCCTGGAAGCCCAGCCCGCGCGAGCGCAGGTACAACGGCATCACCGGGTTGAGCAGGCCGGAGGCCGCCATGCCCAGGAGCCCCGAGCCCAGCATCACCCGCAGGTTCCCCAGCCCCCGCGTCAGCCCGTACACCTCCCGGATGGCACCCAGGCCCTGGCGGCTCATCCCCCCACCCCTTCCCCGGCGCCGGGCGCGTCGGCGCGGGGCCTCAGCCCCAGCACCGCCTCCACCGCCCTGGTGAGCGTGGGCACCGGCCGCACGTCCAGCGCCGTCAGGGGCGCCGCGTCGAACCCGCTGCCCTCCGGCACGAACACCGCCACCCTGCCCGCCCGCGGAAACACCTGGCGCACGTAGGCCTGCGCCACGCCCAGCTTCCCCTGGAGGAGCTCGCGCGGCGCGGGCGCGAGCCGCTCCCCATGCGCCTCCAGCGCCACGCCCGTGCCCAGGAAGGGCGACGGCAGCGGCAGCCCCCCGAGCAGCGCCACCCACGCGACGAACAGCGGCAGCGACGCGCTCCTGCCGTCCAGCGTCACGTCCCGGCCGCGCGGCGAGACGTGCAGGTCCGTCTCATCCCACGGCAGCGCGTAGCGCGCGCGGCCCACCGCCGCCAGGTGGCGCGCATGGTCCTGCCACGCGGCGGTGAAGGCGTTGCCCCGCGACACGTCCGTCCACAGCCGCCCCTGGCCGGGGCGCACGGACACCTCCACGGGCACGGCGCGAAAGAGCGCGTGTCCGCCGATGTCCGCCTGCGTGAAGAGCAACAGTTGCGTGGATGCGGATGGCATGGGCGGGGCGTGTCGGCGTGCACGAGGAAAGACACGGCCGGGAGGAGGACAACCGACCTCCTCCCGGCCATGAAACGCGTTACTCCGCGGCGATGATCACGGCGCCCATGCCGTTGGAGCAGGTGCACTTGTCGGTGGCGGCGGAAACGCGGACGATCTCGGACTGGATGTACATGGTGGTTCTCCTGTGTCTGGGATTGGGTTGGTGGCTTGGGAGACGACGGGCGCGACTACTCCACCTTCGTTTCGGTCGAGAGGATGACCATGCCGTTGGAGCAGGTGCACTTGTCGGACGACGCGGACACGCGGACGATCTCGGACTGGATGTACATGGTGATTCTCCTGGGTGGACTGCTGTGTTCACTGCCACTGCGGTGAAGCATGGCGGAGTGTGGACAGGGGGTCTGACATTGCCTGCCAACACCCCGGTGCTTCATTCCAGCCGTGAGAAGACGTCTCACGTCTGGCATCACGCGCACCCGGGGCGACCCGGGCACACGGGATTCCTCGAGGCCAGGACAGGACCTGGCCAGTCCCTCTCACGAGGGGAAGGAGCGCTTCAGCGGTGACGCGGGCTCAACGCCGCGGGCACGTGCGTCCCCCGGCGGTCAATCGCTCGCGCTCCCCATGGCATCCATGACGGCGGGAGCTCAGGCGGGGCGCGGGGGCTCGCACAGCCCCAGCTCCTGGAACCGGGCCACGGTGCGCTGGACGTCGGCGCGGATGACCGCCTCCTGGCCCGCGGCGCCCAGCCGGAGCGCCAGCGACGCCACCGCCCCGTCCAGGGACGTGTCGCCCTGGCACAGCTCGAAGATGTGTGCGGCGGTCTCGTTCACCCGGAAGACCTCTCCGCCCTCGGTGTCCAGGAGGAAGAAGGCTCCGTCCTGCTGCTGGACGATGACACCGGAAGTCGCGCGGGGCAGGCTCAAGACATTCCCCTTCGAGGGCGCGGCCCCCGGAAATCCCAGACGGAGACGAAAGGCGTCGGGACCCGGCTCAAGCCGCGTCGCTACAGCTTCATGTTTCTAGAGGCTCTCACCCACGCTGTCAATTCATGCCATGTCTTGGTTTGATTCGGTTGAGAGGGTTTGCGGACGTGCCAGGTCCTGAGACGCCGCGTCGGTCCGGGGAGGGGACCGGCTGTTGTGTGCTGGTGGGCGATTGACGGGCGGGGGTGGCTTCACCGCGAGGGGCCAGGGGTGAGAAGGTGGAGGGGTGAGGAGCACCGAGCGCACGAACCGTCGGGTGGGGACGGTTCCCGAGGAGCCAGGGGCGGTGTACCGCCTCTTCGACGACATGCCCCTGGGCGTGTTCGTGCTCCGGGACGGCCTGCTCATCCACGCCAACGCCGCGCTGGAGCGCCTGGTGGGCGTTCCGCGCGAGCTGCTGCTGGGACAGCCGGTGACGGCGCTCCTGTGGGAGCCGGGGCCGCAGGAGGACCCCGCGGACCGGCTCGCGCGGCGGCTGGGGTCCTCGCCCGCGGCGGGCACCTACGAGGCGTGGCTGCACGTCGGGGGGAACGGCGTGCGCGTGGAGCTGGCGGTGCACCCCAACGCCCAGGACTGGGTGGTGCAGGTGCGCGACGTGACCTGCCGCGTCCGGCGCCGCACGGTGCTGCGGCGGCTGGCGGAGCTGGGCGGCGCGGTGCGCGCGCTGCACTCCGAGGACGCGGTGCGCGAGGAGGTGTTCCGGGGGCTGGAGGCGCTGGAGCTGGGCTTCGCGTGGCTGACGCCCCGGGGCGTGGGCGTGGAGCTGTCCGTGGCGGGGCTGCCCCCCCGGCTGGTGCCGCACGCGCCGGCGCTGGGAGGCCGCGTGCGGGCGGAGGCCCCCGGCGGCTGGGCGCCCGCGCTGGTGCGCATCTGGCGCGACGGCGACGCGTGGATGGAGGACCTGGGCGTGGAGGCGTCCCACTTCGTGTCCGAGGCGCGCATGGACGCGGTGCTGGCGGTGTTCCGGCGCGTGGAGACGCACCGGGCGGTGGGCGTGCGCATCGACGTGGAGAGCGCGCCCACGGCCATGCTGGTGCTGGCCTCGGACTGGCTGAGCGAGGAGGACGTGGCCGCGGTGCGGCTCTTCGGCCAGCAGGTGTCGTCCGCGCTGGACGCGGCGCGCACCATCCAGCGGCTCAGCGTGCGCGCGACGGCGCTCGGCGCGCTGGGACGGCTGGCCTCCCAGGCCGCGTCCGCGCCGCACCCGCGCTCCTTCTTCGGCTCCGGCACGGAGGAGATCTCCGGCCTGCTGGGCTGCGACGCGGTGTGCCTGCTGCTGCCCGCGGACATGCGGCACGAGTCGGGCGAGGCCCTGGAGCTCGTCTACGCGCGCGGCCTGTCCGAGGACGCGGTGGCGCGCGTGCGCCGCGCGCGGCTGGGGTCGCTGCCCCGCCCGGGCGGGATGCCGGACGCGGTGCAGGTGCTGGACGCGGAGGCGTGCCCCGCGCCCACGCGCGACGCGCTCCGGGCGCTGGCGTTCCAGACGCTGGTGTCGGTGCCGCTGCGGGTGCGCTCGCGCGGCGTGGGCACGTTGAGCGTGCTGTTCCACGCGCGGCGGCGGCTCACCGCGCTGGAGGTGGAGACGCTCCAGGCCATGGGCACGCACTTCGCGGCGGCCATCGAGTCCCACCGGCTGCTGGACGAGGTGCGCGGCCGGGCGGAGGACCTGGCGCTGATGCACGAGGTGGGCAAGGCGCTGGCGGCCACGCTGGAGCTGGACCGGCTGCTGGCCACGGGCGTCACCAGCCTGGCGCGCATCGTGGACGTGCCGGACGCGTACGTGCTGCTGCCGGACGCGAAGGGCGCGCGGCTGGCCATCCGCGCGGCGACGGGCGGGCACCCGGAGCTGGTGGGGCGCCACGTGCCGCTGGACCCGTCCTCGAGCTCGCTCGCGGCCCGGGTGTTCCGCACGCGCCAGCCGCTCCGGGTGGAGGACGCGCGGCAGGAGCCGCACGCGGACGACGAGCTCAGCCGGGCCGCGGAGGCCGTGGCGTCCATGGTGCTGCCGCTCGCCGTGCATGACCAGATGGTGGGCGTGGCGGTGATGGTGGAGACGCGCCGCCCGCGCCGCTTCACGCCCTCGGAGCTGGAGCGGGCGGACGCCATCGCCAACCAGCTATCGCTGGCGCTGGAGGGCGCGCGGCTGGTGGAGGACCTGAAGCAGAGCTACGCGGAGCTGGCGCGCGCGCAGGAGCAGCTGGTCAACCGCGAGCGGCTGGTGGCGCTGGGCGAGCTGTCCGCGGTGGTGGCCCACGAGGTGCGCAACCCCCTGGGCGCCATCTTCAATTCGGTGGCCACCATCCGCCGCATCATCGGTCCGGAGAGCCCGGCCATCCCGCTGGTGGACATCGTGGGGGAGGAGGCGGACCGGCTCAACCGCATCGTCGCGGACCTGCTCACCTTCGCGCGGCCCCCGTCGCCGCACCTGTATCCCGTGTCGGTGACGCAGCTCCTGGAGGAGGCGGTGGGCAGCGCCCTCTCCGACGTGGGCGGCACCTCGCCGCCGCCGGTGCGGGTGGAGTGGGTGACGGAGGAGGACGTGCCGTCCGTGACGGTGGACGAGCGGCTCATCCGCCAGTGCTTCCTCAACGTGGCGCTCAACGCCGTGCAGGCCATGCTGCCCCAGGGCGGCACGCTGCGCGTGGTGGCGCGCAAGGCGTGGGTGGACCGGCCCGGCGTGCAGGTTGAAATCTGTGACACCGGGCCGGGCATCCCCGCGGAGCTGCGCGCGCGCGTCTTCGAGCCCTTCTTCACCACCAAGGCGCAGGGCACCGGGCTGGGGCTCGCCGTGGTGAAGCGCATCATCGACTCACACGTGGGCCTGGTGTCGCTGGACGCGCCGGAGACGGGCAAGGGCACCATCTTCCGCCTCTTCCTGCCGCTGGAGCCGCCCGTGGCGCCGCCCCTGCCCCTCACGGGCGCCTGAGCTGCGCGGGGCTCAGCCGCCCTCGCCGCCGTTCAGGAAGAGCCACATCACGCCGAAGCCCAGGCCACACGCGAGGGCCACCACCACGAGCATGGCCCAGAAGCGGTACTGGCGCGGGATGGGCCACAGGCCCGCCAGCGGGCTGCCGCCCCCCGTTGACCTCGCGGGCCTCTTCTTGTTGCGCTTCTGCGCGGCGAGCTCCTCCTCGCGGCGCTTCAGCTCCGCCTGCCGGAGCGCCTCGGAGATGTCCATGTCGTAGCCCACGAGCGTCTCGCGCGTCTTGGTCCGCACCTGCATGGGGCGCGTCTCGTGGGGCCGCTCATCCACGACGGGGGCCTTGCGGCGCGGCACCTCCTTGGGCGGGACGTAGGGGGTCGCCTTCTCTTCCAGGTAGGCGGGCATGCTGCCCGTCGTCTGGGACAGGGCGCCGAAGATCTTCGCGGCCTCCAGGGCCTCGGTGGCCTCGCCCGAGCCCTGCGGCGTCCAGGGCACGGGCAACTCGTCCTGGGACATGGGGCGGGTGGCGTCCGGGGGCGGCTCGTCGGGACGCGCCTTCGGGGCGGCGCCGACGGAGGTCTGCGGACGCGACTGCGGCGCGGGCCCCACCGAGGTGGCGGGGCGGGGCTGCGGCGCGTCGCCCACGGAGGTCTGCGGGCGGGGCGGGGCCGCGCGCGGGGCGGGGCTCGCCTTGAGGCGGCCGGGCTTCTCGACGTCGGTGCTCTCCTCGTCCCCCTCGTCGTCCGCGCTCGGGCGCGGGGCCAGGGGTGAGGAGCCCGCGCCCTCGGTGGCCTCGTCCTCGCCGGAGCCGGGAGTCCACCCGCCCTTGCCGGCGGCGGGCAGCCCCGTCGCGCTCTTGCGCGCGGGCCGCTCGTTGGTGGTGGAGTCCTCACTTCCTGCGCCGGGAGTCCAGCCCGGACGCGAGGGGCGGTTCTGCATCGGTGAGTCCTCCAGGGCCGGGGGGGGCCCCTCACGGTGAGACGCTCGAAGCTGTGGAGCGGAGTCTTCCGCGTCCGGGCCCGGATTCCAATCCGGCCGAGGCGGTTCTTCCACCGGAGCCTGCCTGCCCGCGGGGGCATCCAGGGACGTGGGGGTGCGCTCCCCCGGGTCGGTGCTGTCCTCGGAGCCCGGCCCGGCGCGGGGCTCCAGCGCGCCAGGGGCGCCGCGCGACGTGGCCTCGTCCTCGCCGGGTCCGGGCGTCCAGGGCGCGGGGACCGCCGGTGCGGGCGGGGCGGAGGCGACCTCCGCGCCCTGGGGAGGGAGCCCCGGCGTGGTGGGCTCCGCCGCGCCAATGCCTGGCAGCCAGGCGTCCATGGTGATTTCCAGGTTGTGCAGCCGCGCCGGAGGCGCCTTGCGCGGCAGGCCGGGCTCCTCCCCGGGCTCTCCCCAGGGTCGCTGCGCCGCCGCTGCCGCCGCGCGCAGCGCCTGCTCCACCTGCGCCGCGTCCAGCGCCTCGGTCTCCTGCCCCACGTGGGCGTACTCCGCCGGCGGCGCGCCCACCGCGTCCAGCGCCTCGGTCCGCTGTCCCGCGCCGGCCTGCTCCGCCTGCCGCAGCCTCGCCGCGTCCATCGCCTCCGTGGCGATGTCCTCCTGCGCGCGGAGCGCCTCCGTCTCCTCCAGGGTGCCGGGCGGCGCGAACACGGACGGGAACTCCTGGCGCGTGGTCGCGCGCTCGGGATGATCGCGCAGCAGGCCGTCCAGCATCTGCTGCTCGATGACCTTCTCGCGCGGGAAGGCCGCGGACATCAGCCGCACCAGGTCCTGATCCGTCACGTTGGGCGCCAGCTTCTCCTTCAGCGCGCCCAGCGCCTCCGCCATGGCGGTCGCCGTGGGGAAGCGGTCGTTCGGCTCGGCCGCCAGCGCGCGCGCCAGGAACGCGTCCACCGGGCGCGGCAGGTCCTGACGGTGGCGGCCGGCCGGCTCCCACTGCGGGTAGGCCGCGCGGCGCCAGCGCTCCAGCGGGTCGCCCCGCTGCGACAGCGGCTTCCACGCGAACAGCTCCCACAGCACCACGCCCACCGCGTACAGGTCCGCGCGCCGGTCCACCGTGCGCTTGCGGGCCTGCTCCGGCGCCATGTACGTGAGGTTGCCAATCACTACGCGCGGCGCCGTCTGCTGCTCCTTCAGCGTGGACTGCGCCGCGCCGAAGTCGATGATCTTCACCTCGCCCGCGTAGCTCACGCACACGTTCGCGGGGGACAGGTCGCGGTGCACCAGGTGCAGCGGGTGCCCCGCTTCGTCCGTCGCGTCGTGCGCGTACGCCAGGCCCTCGCACAGCCGGATGCCCATCTGGAGCAGCGGCCCCAGGGGCATCATCCGCTGGCGCTGCCGCAGGCGGTACGCGAGCCGGCTGAGCGTCTTGCCCAGCACGTACTCCATGGCGAGGAACAGCTGCCCGTCCACCTCGCCCATCGCGTACACGCGCGCGATGTTGGGGTGCGCCAGCCGCACCACCACGCGGGCCTCGTCGCGGAAGCGGCCCACGAACTGCCCGGTGTCCTTCAGCCCCGGCAGCACCTTCTTCACGACGACCGCGCGCCCCACGCCCTCCTCGCGCGCGAGGAAGACCTCCCCCATCCCCCCGGCGCCGATGCGGCGCACGAGGGTGTAGGGGCCGAAGCGCACGGGCCCGCTCAGGGCCTCCGGTTCAACGGGCGTCGCCAAGCGCGCGGAACGCCTTGCGAGCCGCGGCGAGCACGTGCGCCACCTCCGGCTCGCCGATGGCCAGCGAGATGAACGCCGCCTCGAACTGACTGGGCGGCAGGTACACGCCTTCCTCCAGCATCGCGTGGAAGAAGCGCCCGAACTTCGCCGTGTCCGCCTTCTTCGCGGACGCGTAGTCGAACACCGGCTCCGACGTGAAGAACACCGTGAGCATGCTCCCCACGCGGTTCACCGTCACCGGCACGCCCGCCGCCTTCGCCTCCGCGCGGAAGCCCTCCTCCAGCAGCAGGCCCAGCTGCTCCAGCCGCTGGTACGTCCCCGGCGCCGCCAGCGCCTTCACGCACGCCATGCCCGCCGCCACCGCCACCGGGTTCCCGGACAGCGTGCCGGACTGGTACACCGGCCCCTCCGGCGCCACCTTCGCCATGATGTCGCGCCGGCCGCCGTACGCGCCCAGCGGCATGCCGCCGCCCACCACCTTGGCCAGCGTGGTCAGGTCCGGCTTCAGCCCGTACAGATCCTGCGCCCCGCCGCGCGCCAGCCGGAAGCCCGTCATCACCTCGTCCAGCACGAAGAGCACGCCGTGCTGCTGGCAGAGCCGCTGCAACCCCTCGAGGTAGCCGGGGCGCGGCACCAGCACGCCCATGTTGCCCACCACGGGCTCGATGATGGCGCAGGCGATGTCCTGGCCCTTCTCGTGGAAGAGGCGCTCCACGGCCTCCAGGTCGTTGAAGGGCGCGGTGAGCGTGAGCGACGCCAGCGCGGCCGGCACGCCCGGCGAGTCCGGCAGGCCCAGCGTCTCCACGCCGCTGCCCGCCTTCACCAGGAACGGGTCGCCCGCGCCGTGGAAGCAGCCCTCGAACTTGAGGATGTATTCGCGGCCGGTGAAGCCGCGGGCCACGCGGATGGCGGCCACCGTGGCCTCCGTGCCGCTGGACACCAGGCGCACCTTCTCCACCGAGGGCATCGTGGCGCAGATCAGCTCCGCGAACTCCACCTCCGCGGCCACCGGGGCGCCGAAGGTGGTGCCGCGCCGCGCGGCCTCCAGGAGGGCCTCCAGGATGGGCGGGTACGCGTGGCCCAGGATGAGCGGGCCCCAGCTGCCCACCAGGTCCACGTAGCGGTTGCCGTCCACGTCGGTGAGCCACGCGCCGGAGCCCTCCTTGAAGAAGACGGGGTCGCCTCCCACGCCGCGGAAGGCGCGCACCGGGGAGTTCACGCCACCCGGGATGCGCGCCTGCGCACGGGCGAAGAGGGCCTGGCTTTGAGCGTGTTTCATGGCGGATTCCATAACACGTGCCGGACGCCCTTCCCCGTCCCGCGTGGCCCACCGGTGTCGCCTTTCCCCCCCGAGCGGCCGCCTGCCGGGCGGCGCGGGGAGGCGCGCGCGCTTTCGCCTCCGCACCTACACCGCGCCGCGGTTATAGCCACCGCATGCGCATCCTCCACACCATGCTCCGGGTCGGCGACCTGGAGCGGTCGCTCGACTTCTACACCCGCGTGCTCGGCATGACGCTCCTGCGCCGCCAGGACTACCCGGACGGCCGGTTCACCCTCGCCTTCGTGGGCTATGGCCCCGAGGACACCCACCCCGCCCTGGAGCTCACCCACAACTGGGACACGGCGAAGTACGAGCTGGGCACCGCCTATGGCCACATCGCCCTGGGCGTCGCCGACATCCACGCCACCGCCAACGCCATCCGCCTGGCCGGCGGCAAGGTCGTCCGCGAGCCCGGCCCCATGAAGCACGGCACCACCGTCATCGCCTTCGTCGAGGACCCGGACGGCTACAAGGTCGAGCTCATCCAGCAGAAGGCCTGACCCACCCCGCGGGGCCCCGGGGACCGGGGCGCCATCCCGTGAACCCCTGGACACGGGCGGCATGGGCAGGCGGGCGGACTCATTTTTCAGCGCGATGTCTCGCGCCTTCCGCTCGCCGTGCCCCCGGCAAAGGGGTAGAGAGGCCCGCGCGCCGCGACACGGCGCGCACCCTCCCCCTCTTCTTCCGAGGCCGTCGTCATGGTGGAGAGTCCCCAGACCCAGAACGCGCTATCCCCCGACGAGCTCCATGAAGCCTGGGCCGTGCTGTCCTCGGACGAGCGCCTGGAGGGATTCCGCCTGCTGCCGGCGTCGGTGGCGGACGACTTCTTCCTGGGACTCACCGCGCGCGAGCAGGGCGAGCTCATCCTCAGCCTGCCCCCGGGCGAGCGCCGCACCTGGGTGCGCCTGCTCCCCCCGGACGACCTGGCCGACCTGGTCCAGGCCGTGGAGACGGAGCAGGTGGACACCATCCTGTCGCAGCTGGACGACGCCAGCCGCCGCGAGGTGAACGTCCTGCTCGCGTACGCGGAGGACGACGCGGGTGGCCTGATGAACCCGCGCTTCGCCCGCGTGCGCCCGGACATGAGCATCGACGAGGCCATCGGCTATCTGCGCAAGCAGGCGCGCGAGAAGGTGGAGACCGTCTACTACGCCTACGTGCTGGACGCCGAGCAGCGCCTGCAGGGCGTGCTGTCCCTGCGCCAGCTCTTCCAGGCCGCGCCGGACAAGCGCGTGGCGGACGTGATGATTCGCGACGTCATCACCGTCGCGGAGAACACGGACCAGGAGGCCGTGAGCCGCACCTTCTCCGAGCACAGCTTCATGGCCATGCCCGTGGTGGACGAGCAGCGGCGCATGAAGGGCATCGTCACGGTGGACGACATCGTGGACGTCGTCCAGGAAGAGGCCACGGAGGACATCCAGAAGGTCGGCGGCATGGAGGCCCTGGACGCGCCCTACTTCGACGTGGGCTTCATGGCCATGCTCAAGAAGCGCGCCGGCTGGCTGATGGTGCTCTTCCTGGGGGAGATGCTCACCGCCACGGCCATGGGCTACTTCGAGCACGAGATCGCCCGCGCGGTGGTGCTGAGCCTCTTCATCCCGCTCATCATCAGCTCCGGCGGCAACTCCGGCAGCCAGGCCACCACGCTCATCATCCGGTCGCTGGCGCTGTCGGAGATGCGGCTGAAGGACTGGTGGCGCGTGGCCCGGCGCGAGCTGACCACGGGCCTGGCGCTGGGCGCGGTGCTGGGCCTGGTGGGCTTCACGCGGGTGATGGTGTGGCAGGGCCTGTTCCACAGCTACGGCGAGCACGCGTTGCTCATCGGCCTGACGGTGGGCGTCTCGCTGGTAGGCGTGGTGATGTTCGGCACGCTGTCCGGCTCCATGCTGCCGTTCATCCTGCGGCGCGTGGGCTTCGACCCCGCGAGCGCGTCCGCGCCCTTCGTGGCCACGCTGGTGGACGTGTCCGGACTCGTCATCTACTTCACGGCCGCCAGCCTCTTCCTGCGCGGCACCCTGCTGTAGTCGGCGACGCTGGGGCCCCATGATTCCCACCACCCGTCGGCGCACGCTCACCCTCGCGGCCCCCGAAGCCCCGGGCCGCCCCGCGCACGTCTCCGCCGCCAGCGGCCTGGTGCGCGCGGGGGACTGGCTCTACGTCATCGCGGACGACGCGCTCCACCTGGCCGTGTTCCCCGCCACCGGAGACGCGCCGGGCCGCGCCGTGCGCCTCTTCCCGGGCGAGCTTCCGGAAGCCCCCGCGAAGCGCAAGGCCGCGAAGCCGGACCTGGAGGCGCTGTGCCGGCTGGGCCCGTCCGCGGCCTTCGCGCACGGGGCGCTCCTGGCCCTGCCCTCGGGGTCCACGCCCGCGCGGCGGCGGGCGTCGGTGCTGCCCTTGAACGCGGACGGGACGCTCGCGGGGGCGCCGCGCACGGTGGACTGCACGTCGCTCTACGTGCAGCTGGAGCGCGAGCTGGTGGCGCTCAACGTGGAGGGCGCGGCGGTGGCGGGCAAGCGGCTGCGGCTGCTCAACCGGGGCAACGGCGAGGGCGGCGTGGACGCGCTGGTGGACCTGGACCTGGACCGGGCGCTGGGCAGCCTGGACGCGGGCGTGCTGGGGCCGGAGGCCGTGCGCACCGTGCGCCGCTGGGAGCTGGGCGAGGCCCACGGCGTCCGGCTGTCCTTCACGGACGCGTCGCCGCTGCCGGACGGGCGCGTGGTGTTCACCGCCACGGCGGAGGCCTCGCGCGACCGCGTGGCGGACGGGCCTGTCATGGGCTCGGCGGTGGGCGTGCTCGCGCCGGACGGCACGCCCGTGTACCTGGACGCGGTGGACGCGCCCGTGAAGCTGGAGGGCGTGGACGCGCGCGTGGAGGGAGGCCGCGTGCACGTGCTGCTGGTGGCGGACGCGGACGACCCGGCGGTGCCCGCGCCGCTCCTGGAGGCCGCGCTGCCCGTGCCGGGCTAGCTAGCCGCGCTTCACCAGCAGCGGGCCGAAGGCCTGCGCCACCGGCATCAGGGAGATGACGTTGATGTTCACGTGCGCGGGGCGCGAGGCCACCCAGTGCGCCGCGTCCGCGACGTCCTCGGGCGTGAGCGGCTGGGTGTCGCCATACAGCGCGGCGGCCCGCGCGTCGTCGCCGCGGAAGCGCACGTTGGAGAACTCGGTGCCGCCCAGGAGGCCCGGCTGGAGGTCCGTGACGCGCACCGCGGTGCCGTGCAGGTCCGCGCGCAGGTTGAGCGTGAACTGGTGCACGAACGCCTTCGTCGCGCCGTACACGTTGCCGCCCGGATAGGGGAACTCGCCCGCGATGGAGCCGATGTTGATGACGTGGCCCCGGTTGCGCGCCACCATGCCCGTGAGCGCCTCCCGCGTGCAGTACAGGAGGCCCTTCACGTTGGTGTCCACCACCACGTCCCAGTCCTCCAGCCGCGCCTCCTGCGCGGGCTCCATGCCCAGCGCGAGCCCCGCGTTGTTCACCAGCACGTCCACCTGCGCGAAGTCCGCGGGCAGCGCGGCGAACGCCGCCTTCACCGCCGCCTTGTCCGTCACGTCCAGCGTCACCGGCAGCAGCCGCTCGCCCAGCTCCGCCTGGAGCGCCTCCAGCCGGTCGCTCCGCCGTCCGGCGGCGATGACGCGCGCGCCCTCCTTCACGAAGCGGCGCGCGATGGCCTGCCCGATGCCCGCCGTGGCCCCTGTCACCAGCACGTTCATGTGAATGCCTCCCACGCGAGAAGGGCCCTCATGCCCCGCCAGGGCCCGGCCGTTACATGGCACGCGGGAGGGACGGGCGCACGCGAATGCTCCCGGGGGGCGGCGTCAGTCGCCGCGATCGCGGGCGGCTTCCTCGGCGCTGCCGCCCATGGCTTCCACGGAGGTGCGCGCCTGCTTGGTGCGGTCGAACGCCACCTCCTTCTGGCCAATGCCCTCCACCTTGAGGTTGGCCAGGCGGCGGCGCGCCCGGGCGATGGCGTCCTGCACGAGCGTCGGGTCGGGGTGCGTCTTCAGGCACTCCACCCACGTCTCGATGGCCTTCTCGTTGTCGCCCGCGTCCGCGCGCAGCTTGCCCATCTCGAAGAGGGCGTACGGCGCCAGCTCCGAGTCCGGGAAGCGCGAGCGCAGGTCCGCGTAGGTGCGCAGCGCCTCCTGCCGCTTGCCGTCCACCATGGCCAGGGCCTGCGCCTGGAGGAAGAGCGCGTCGTCCACGTAGGGGCTGGTGGCGAAGCGCTCCGGCAGCTTCTTCGCCTCCAGCTCGCACTGCGGATAGTCCTGCAGCTCGAAGTACGTCTTGGCCACCTGGTACTGCAGCTCCGCGCTCTGCGGCGGGTTGCGGTGCAGCGCGGCGGTGAGCTGATCAATGGAGCCGCGCAGGTCGCGGTAGTGCACCCGCAGCAGCTCCGCCAGGATGATGCGCGCGTCCAGCGCCTCCGGCGACTCCGGGCACTGCTGGATGAGCTGGCGGTAGACGCTCACCGCCTCCTTCACCTTGCGCTGCTCCAGCCAGTACACGTCCGCCGCGCCCTTGAGCGCCCGGGCGCGCATCACCAGCGCCTCCGGGGACTCGTCGCGCATCAGCATCTCGTAGGCCTTGCGGTACTCCACCAGCGCCTCGTCCGGGCGCTTCTCGAAGGTGGCGTCGCGCGCGCGCTGCATGTGGTCCACCGGCTTGTCGCGGCACCCCGTGACGGCGAGCGCCCCCACCGCGAGCACGCAGGCCCAGCGCGACAGGCGCCGGGTCACTGGCAGGACTCCGGGATGAGGCGCACGCAGCGCGTATCGTCGCAGCGCACGCACTCGCGCTCGGAGGAGACGTCCGTCACGCACACGGAGACGCGCGACGTCCTGGGGCAGTCCTCGGCCGTCACGCAACGGTAGAGGCCCCCGTCGGTCCGGGTGATGTCCACCAGCGTCGAGCCGCAGTTCTCCAGGTCGTTGCAGCCCAGGAGCCCCGCCGCCATGACCGCCACTGCTGTCACCAAGGCGCGTTGCACGGCCCGGGTTCTAGCCAACTTCCGACCCCGGGTCACGAAC